>DATCLF010000140.1:0-2785 GCA_036564055.1 Spirillospora sp. | reverse complement strand
CTCCGGGGGCGACGAGCCGCTGCGCCTGCTCCTGCGCCGCACCCGACGCCGCCGCGGTGATCGCGACGTCGGCGCCGCGGCCCTCGGTGAGGCCGAGCACCTCCTCGACCACGTCGGCGGCGCCGCCGTCGATCGCGGCGTCGGGCTTGACGATCGCCGCGGCCTGCGCCAGCCGCTCGGCGTTGACCTCGACGAGGAAAACGCGGGCGGCGCCGCGCGCGCGGGCGAGCCGCACGTGCAGGCAGCCGACGGGGCCGGAGCCGAACACCACGACGTCGTCGCCCTCGCCGACGCGGGCCAGCTCCTGGCCGTTGAGGACGCAGGCGAGCGGCTCGGCCAGCGACGCCTCGGCGAACGAGACGCCGTCGGGGATCCGGTTGACCCCGTTCACCTTCAGCACCTTCGCCGGGACGATCATGTACTCGGCGAAGCCGCCGTCGTAGTGGTATCCCATCGACTCCTGCGCGTTGCAGACGGTCATCCGTCCGCGGCGGCACTCCGAGCACTCGCCGTCGGGGATCGCGGCGATGACCTGGACGCGGTCGCCGGCCTCCCAGCCGGTGACGCCCTCGCCCGCCGCGACGACCTCGCCGGCGATCTCGTGGCCCATCACCCGGGGCGGCACGATGTGGTGGTGCCCGAAGCGGAAGATCTTGACGTCGGTGCCGCAGGTCGAGCAGTTGCGGATGCGGAGCTTCAGTTCACCCGGCCCCGGCTCGGGTTCCGGCGCGTCCTCCAGGCGGATGTCGCCGGGGGCGTAGAAACGGGCGACCTTCATACGGTGTGTTCCTGTTCTGTCGTTGCGTTCGTCGATGACGTGTCGTCGGGCCGCGGGTCGAGGAGGGCGATGATCCGGTCCGCCTCGTCCGCCTCGCGTAGTTCGCGGGCCTTGTCGGGGTCCATGAGGATCTGCGCCAGCTCGGAGAGGATCTCCATGTGGCCGTCGCCGCGGGCCGCGATCGCGATGCAGACGGTGACGGGGTTGCCGTTCCAGTCGGTCCCCTCCGGGAACCGGACGAAGGCGAGCGCGTCGCGGTGGATGAGGCCGCGTCCCTCGTTGGTGCCGTGCGGGATCGCGACGCCCTCGCCGAGGTAGGTGGAGATCGACCGCTCCCGCTCCAGCATCGCGTCGACGTAGCCGGGCTCGACGGCGCCGATGTCCACCAGGACCCGCCCGCACGCGCGGACCGCGTCGTCGCGGTCCGCGGCGCGGGCGTCCAGCCGGATCGCCTCCGGGACGAGCAGGCCGCCCGCCCGGTCAGGCACCGATCTCACCGCCGTCCTTGATCGCCTTGACCAGACGGTCGACGGCGGGGTCGCCGAGGTAGACGTCGAACGTGATCACGGGGGTGTCCCCGGCGCCGCGGCGGGCGCGTTCGCCCAGCCCGGAGTGGGTGACGACCACGTCCGCGTCCGCCGGGATGGAGTCGACGGGCGTGTGCTCCACGGTCACGTTGTTCTTCTTGAGGGCCTTGCGAAGCTGTCCCGCGAGCATGACGCTGCTGCCCATGCCGGCGTCGCAGGCGACGACGAGCTTGCGGACGTCCTTGCCGTTCATCGTGATGTGCCTTTCGGTGGGCTGAGCCGGTCGGAGCTCAGCGGCTGCTGGTCTCCCTGGCGCTGGACTCGTCCTCGGCGGCCTTCTCGCCGGAGGCGTCCTTGTCGGTGTTCTCCCCGCGGGACTCGGCGAGCTTGCCGAAGCCGAGCAGGGCGGCGCCGACGAAGAAGGACACCGCGGCGGAGGCGGCCATGCCGGTGTAGACGCCGATCCAGTTGCCGACGCCGCGCGGCGTCTGCGCGAGGTAGGCGAAGATGCTGCCGGGCGACGGGGTGGCGACCAGGCCCACGTCGGCGACCATGAAGATCGCGACACCGGTCATGCCGCCGGCGATCGTCGCGAGGATCATGCGCGGCTTCATGAGGATGTAGGGGAAGTAGATCTCGTGGATGCCGCCGAAGAAGTGGATGATCGCCGCCGGCGGGACGCTCGGACGCAGCCGCCGCGGGCCGAAGAACCAGTACGCGAGCAGCACGCCGAGGCCCGGGCCGGGGTTCGACTCCAGCATGAACAGGATCGACTTGCCGGTGTCGGCGGCCTGGTCGACGCCGAGCGGGCCGAGGACGCCGTGGTTGATGGCGTTGTTGAGGAACAGGACCTTCGCGGGCTCGATGAGCAGGGACGTCAGCGGCAGCACGTCGTGGTCGACCAGCCAGCCGACGCCGTCGCCGGCCCACTCGGTGACGTTGTTGACGACCGGGCCGATCAGCCGGTTGCCGATGACGGCCATGGCACCGCCGATGATCCCGGCGGAGAAGTTGTCGACGAGCATCTCGAACCCGGGCCGGACGCGGTCCTGGACGAGGCCGTCGAACAGCTTCAGCAGGTAGGCGGTGAGCGGGCCGATGATCATCGCGCCGAGGAACATCGGCACGTCGGAGCCGACGATGATGCCGACGGTGGCGACGGCGCCGACGACCGCGCCGCGCTGCTCGTGCACCATCCGGCCGCCGGTGTACCCGATGAGGATCGGCAGCAGGAACTTGATCATCGGGTCGACCATCTTGGCCAGGTCCTCGTTGGGGAGCCAGCCGGTGTCGATGAACAGCGCGGTGATCAAACCCCAGGCGATGAACGCGCCGATGTTGGGCATGACCATGCCGGCCAGCCTTCCGCCGAAGCGCTGGACCTGCGCGCGGAGCCCGGTGCCCGTGGGCTCCGGTGTGTAGTCGGTGGCCATCTGGTGGGCCTCCTTCGGGGGTGGGTTCTTGCCGGGGATGCGGGTGG
>DATCLF010000139.1:0-10696 GCA_036564055.1 Spirillospora sp. | reverse complement strand
GACGCGGCTCGGCCCGCGTCCCCGCACCGGCCACGGGGCGCGCAGCGGCGCCGTCCCCGGAAGCTCCTGGGAGGCGTCGGCGGGCGCCCGGGCGCCGTCCGCCGCGCCGGCCGGGTACAGGCCGGTCACCCAGCCGAGCAGGTCGGCGACGTCCGCGGGATCGGTGGCCAGGCCGGAGGCGAAGTACCGCACCTGCCCGGCGAGGTGGTCGAGCGTCCGGACGGTGTTGCCGAGGCCGACGCTCTCGAGCCATGCGCGCAGCGCGTCCCCGCCGTCGCCGCCGGCCTCGCTCAGGGAACGGCCGATCTCCGTGCGGGCCAGCAGGTCGGTCTTGGTGACGACGACCGCGACGCGTTTCTGGCGCCCCTGATCGGGACGGGAGCGCAGCTCGTTCAGGACCCGCTGCACCGTGTCGGCGGGATCCTCCTCCGACGAGCCGGCCTCGTCGACGAACTCCCGCTCCTCCGCGGTCAGGGAGCCGCGCAGCCGGGGAAGAGCGAACGGGTCCACGACGAACAGCAGCGCCTCGCCGTGGTCGAGGTAGCGCAGGGACTCGACCTCCGAGGCGCCCGTGTAGTGCTCGCCGGCCGGGTCGAACAGGTAGAGGATCCGGCGCCCGTGTCCCGGGAGCTCCACGTCCACCATGGTCGCGAGCGGCAGCTCAGGCCCCGTCTTGGCGAGGCGGCCGCCGCGCTGGAACTCGCGGATCGCGCCCGCGTACGCCTGCGCGTGCCGCTGCTCGACGAACGCGAGCCGCCCGTGGACGGCGCGGGCCCGCGCGTGCAGGGCGCGGATCCCGAGCACCATGAACGTCGTCTTGCCCGCGGCCGGGCCGCCGACGAACGGCAGCGGCTCCACCCGGACCCGGCCGATCCGCTCGGGCAGCCGCCCGCCGCAGTGCGGGCAGTACGCCGCCAGCCGGAAACGGCCGAGCGGGACGGTCGTCGGCAGCCGCGCCCCGCAGCGGCACACGTGGCGGAACGCGCCGCCGGGCCCCGGGGACAGGCGGCGGTGCCGCGCCCCGCATCCCGGGCACTCGTACTCGGGCAGCCCGATGCGCTCGTAGCAGAAGGGGTGCGGGCAGGTCTGCAGGATCCTGCCGTACATCATGAAGAGGCGCTCCACCGCCGCCAGGACGAGCGCGCACACCAGCCACACGGCGAGCCCGGCCGCCGCCACCAGCCCGTACAGGACGGTGAGCGCGAACACGAACACGGCGGCGGGGACGGCGGCGGCCACGATCCCCGCGCACAGCGCCAGCCACACGGGCAGGACGAAGGGCCCCCAGAACCCGCCGAGGAGCATCCGGGTGAGGCGGACGAGCACGGTCCTGGCCGTCCGGTACACCCGGGGGACGACGGTCCGGCTGATCGTCCACCAGTCGCGCCACACCTGGCCGAGCAGGTAGTGCCGGTAGGCGGTCTTCGGTTCGGCGACCGGGGAGGGGCCTTCGAGGGTGGACGGCGCGAGCGTCCGGCACGCGTGCAGGCAGTACAGGCCGAGCGTGGCGGCCCCGGCGACGATGAGCGTCGCGGTGAACAGCACGGGGAACACGTACACGAACCCGAACCACATCACCGCGCCCCACACGACGAACAGCAGCACCATGAGGACGGGATGCACCGCTCAGCCCTCCTCGCGCGCGGCCTGGTCGCCGGCGAGCAGGTCGCGCAACGCGGCCCGCAGCCGCGGGCTGCCGGAGACACGAGCGTCGAGCCGTCGTCCCGCCGGCCACCGCCCGGCCACCGTCCGCGCCCACGCCTCCAGCCCGGGTTCGCGGACGCCGCGCGCCGTCAGCCGCAGCACCACCTCGATCAGGTCGTTGCGCCGCTCGACCTGCCCGGCTCGCAGCGGGACGCGGCCGGCGCGGGCGCGTGCGGGCAGCTCGTCGGTCCACAGGGCGCCGACCCGGGCGCGGACGGGCGGGGACAGCGCCGCGAGCAGCTCCGCCCGGAACGCGGGGGGCCGTGCGCACAGGTGCCGCGCGGCGCCCGCGAACGCCTCGTCCGCGAGCCGCGGGGTCGCGCCTTCGGCGTCCGCGAGCTCCTCCAGCGCCCGCGCGGCCCGCGGGGGACCGGCGGTGATCGCCTTGCCGTACTCCTGGACGAGGGCGGCGTCGCGTGCGGCGCGCCCGTCCGGCAGGACCTCGCGGACCCGTCCGGCCAGGCGCAGCGCGTCCGGTTCGGCGAGGCCCTCGCCGCCGGGGACCGCCAGCCGCGTGAGCGCCCGGGACGGCAGCGCGGCCAGCGGGGGATGGGCGGCGGCCGCGTCGCCGAGGACGTCGAGCAGGTCGGCGCACTCCCCGGCCGACGGCGTCACCCCCCACACCTCCCCCAGCCACGCGGTGAGATCCACATCGGCACCGGCACCGGCACCGGCATCGGCACCGGCTTCGCGGCCGAGCGCCAGCAGCTCGCGTGTGACCGCGATCCTGCGCTCGGGCCGCCGCCGCCCCACGGACGCGAGCACGGCGCACCCGACCGCGGGCACGGCGCGCAGCCGTTCGGGGTGCCGGTACAGCAGGTCGCAGTTGCCCGGCGTGAGGACCGCCGCCCGTTCCCGCTCCCCGGCCTCGCCGAGACCTGCGACGACACCGTCGAGGAGGGCGTCCCGCAGGTGCTCGGGGCAGCCGGAGAGCGCCGCGCCGAGGTCGGACGCGCCGCGCCGCGCGCACCGCGCCGCCGCCGCGGACACCTCCCCGGGGCCGGGTCGCACACCGGCCCGCCCGGCCGCCCGGGCCGCCTCCGCGATCCCGGTCAGGTCCGGCGCCCGGGCCAGCGCGTCCGACACCCGGTCGGCGACGCGCAGCGAGCACTGCCGGGCGACGTCGGACGCACCCGCCTCCAGCGCCCGCTCGTGCACGGCGAGCGCCAGGTCCAGGCCCATCGACGGAACGCCCGGCACGAGGTCCCGCCACACCCACGCGGAAATCTGCGATCCGCGCCGGGCCAGCAGGTCCGCCGCCGCGGCCTCCTCGTCCGCGGTGACCGCCGTGTCGCCCCGGCACAGCGCCAGCAGCGCGGCGGCGCCCTCCTGCGCGGGGGCGTCCGGCGGCGCCAGCTCGGCGAGCGCGTCCAGGCCGGCGAAGTCGGCGCCGCGCCAGCAGGCGGCGACGGTCCGCGCGAAACGGCTCGGCCCGCCGTGGGGGGCGCCCTCGCGCAGGTCGAACGCGAAGGCGTGCGGGACGCGGTGCCGCGCGGCCGCCCAGATCTCCGGCGTCGTGCCGACCAGGCGCTGCGCGGCGCCGTCCGGGTCGGCGGTGTAGGTGACGAACGACAGCCGCGCCGCGGCTCGGAGCGGCAGCGAGTACGACACGACCGCGATCCAGCGGGCGATCAGGTCCACGTCGTCGGCGACGAGCACGACCCGTCCGTGCCCGCGGCCCAGCACGTCCGCGACGGCGTCCACCAGATGCCCGAGAAGGACGTACGGGTCGCCCGTCCCGCCGTCGCCGCCGGCGAGCCACGCGGCGAGGGACTCGGGGTCGAGCGCCGCGCCGGGGACCAGCTCGTCCAGAGGGTCCAGGACCGTCGTGCCGGGGTGCGGGAGGTGCGTCCAGTGCGGCGCGTGCCACAGCTCGGCGGGACGCAGTCCCTCCAGCTCGTCCGGTTCGGCGATGACCGCGTGGGCGAAGAAGTTGCCGTAGCGGCCCGAGTAGTCGCGGCCGAGGTAGCGGCACCACAGCAGCAGCGGGCGTCCGTCCAGCCGGTCGTACAGCAGCGACACCGGGAACGCCGCGAGCTCGGCGTCGTCGGGCGCCGGGGGCGCGTCCGGCGGCGGACGGTACGACAGGTACGGGGTAACGCCCGCCCGCACCTCCTCCGGCAGCCCGGGGGTCTCGGCGACGAACTGGAACCCCGCCCGGCCGGTGGGTCCGCTCGGCGCGGAGGTGTAGTGGAGCTGCCACGCCACGGCTAGGCCCCTCCGGGACGGACGCCGTCGAGCATCCCGAACCGGTACAGCAGCCACAGCAGCGGGTCCTCCGCCCGGTGGGGCCGGACGCCGCCCGCGCCGACGCGTTCGCCCTCCGGTGCGGCGCCGAGCGCCGACAGGGCGAACAGCGCGTGGTCGGCGTAGTTCTGCCGCAGGTAGGTGTCGAGCCCGCCCGCCTGCCACTCGTGCAGCAGCGCCCGCACCTGCTCGTGGACGGCGTCCCTGTCGTCGAGGTCGAGGGCGCCCAGCGCGGGGCGCGACCGCAGCAGCGCCGACTGCCGCAGCAGCCCCGGCCGCAGCACGTCGAGCTTGGTGAGGGCGACCGCGACGGGCACGGGCAGCGGCTCGCCGGGCCGGGTCCCGTGCCGCTGCCGCAGCATCTCGGTGACACGGGCGATGACGTCGAGCGGCTCGCCGCCGGGGCCGGGCGGACGGGGGCCGGCCGCGCCGTCGCGGATCTCGGCGCGGACCCCGGCGCGGGCGCCGGGCAGCTCCAGCGGATCGATGAGGAAGATGATCGCGTCGGCCGCCTCCAGGTACCGCAGGTGCAGGTCGGTGACCTCGCGGCTGTGCAGGTCCTCGCCGGCGGTGTCGAACAGCACGAGCGCGAGGGAGTCGTTGCGCGTGCGGGAGAAACGGCCCCGGCGCGTGCGGGTGAGCAGGTACACCAGCGGTTCGCGGGGACCGGTGGCGGCGCTCGCCGTCGTCGGCAGCAGCCGCCGCTCCTCCAGCAGGGGCCGGGCGAAGTCGCGTTTGTACCGCTCGATCGTCCGGTCGTCGCACGCCACGAGCGACGCGTCGAGCTCGGTCCCGACCCGGTTCATCAGCTCGTGCAGCAGGACGGCGATGTAGGTGCTCTTGCCCGCGTTCTTCGCCCCCACGAGCGCGACGATCCGGCCGGGGGAGTCGCAGTACGCGGCGGGAAGCGGGTTGTGGCACTCCGGGCAGGCCCGGTTCCCGGTCGGCAGCCCGCAGTCCGGGCAGTCGGCGCGTCCGCCGCGTCCCGGCGCGGCGAACACCGGCGGCAGCGACGCGCCCGCCGTGGACCCGGTGTAGGCGGCGAGCTTCTCGTCCAGGACGGGGGCGCAGCCCCGCCGCCGGCCGAGACGGCCCCGGCACCGGAACAGGATCCGCTGCGGCGCGACCGACGTGAAGCAGTACGGACAGGTGACGTCCCTGCGGGACGGACGCGGCAGCACCGGGCGCGTGCGGGACGCCGCGCCGGACACACGGGCGAGGGGCCTGGCCATCACGGCACCCGGAGCCTGCGGACGGGGGGATCGCTCAGCTCGACGGCGTCGTCGTCGGCGAAGCAGCGCAGCCAGTACGGCGCGGGGGCGTCCGGCGCCGCGAGGGACAGCTCGCCCGGCACGGGCACCTGCTCCCACGTGCCGAGCGTCTCCCCGTCGCCGGGGCGGTGCGGCATGACCCGGCCGGCGCGCAGCACCAGCGACAGCCGCGCCAGCCGCACCGGGCGCGACGCGGACAGCCGCACGGTCAGCGACCGCCGCCACGGCGGCCCCGACCGCGCCACGTCGTAGCGGACGATCGTGCGGGCCGGGACCTCGGCGGTCACCGGGGGCCCGGTCACCCGGTCGCCGCCCACGGTCCCGGCCGCCGAGACCGACAGCTCGACCGGCGCGTCCTCGGGGACGGCCAGCCTGATACCGCCCTGGGACTCGTAGGCGGCCCGGGTGACGACCTCCTCGCCCGCCGCGTGCGGGCCGGTGACCCGCGCCTCGCCGGCCTGGGGCTCGGCGGTCTCGTGCGGCCCGGCGCCCGCCCGGTACCGCAGCACGACCTCGGCGACGTCCGGCGGCCAGTCGAACCCCACGTGCAGGTGGTCGCCGCGGCGCTCGGCGACCAGGCGGCGCGGCGGCGGCAGGTTCACGTGCCGGTGGTGCGCGCCGATCGCGGCGGTGCCCTCCGCGACCGTCACCGCGACCAGCCAGCCGCCGGAGCCCGGCCGCACGGCGAGCCCGCCGGGCACCGGCGTGCACGCCAGGCGCCGTGTCTCGCGCCGCACCTCCTCGAGCGGGACCAGCGCGCTGCGCGGCCACGGCGGCGGCCCGTCCGACAGCACCAGCTCGGCCGTCCCGGTGGAGGGCGGGTCGAACCGGACCACCACCAGCCCCGGGTCGGACGGGTCGTTCGCCGCGGTCATCTCGTACACCGGTTCGGGCGGCGCGCTCGGCGTCACCGAAACCCGCACGCCGTCCGTCACGACCTCCCGGCCGGCCGTGTCGAGGTAGACGGCGCAGATCCGGTAGTGGAGCGTCCGGCCGTTCGGGACCCGTTCGCGGAACCCGTCGCGCCCCGCCGGGACCTCGCGGCCGTCGCGCACGACGACGACCCGGGCCGCCTCCGCCGGGCACCGCCACCGTCCCGTCACCCGGCCGTCCCCGGCGACCAGCTCGACGTCGGCCGGGTCGGGGCGCACCAGCAGCGGGCCCGCCACGGCCGGCGGCGCGGCGGCGTCCCCGCGCACGGCGACCACCCCGTAGTACAGCGGCACGTTCACGGGCGGCCGCTCGTCCAGCGGCCCGCCGATCGGCACGCCGTCGCGGACGTCGCGCGGCGGCCGTCCCGCCCTGCGCACCACGTGGTGCACGATCTCGCCGGACGTCGACGGCGACGGCTCCCACGACAGGCGCACGGCCGCGCCGTCCACGTCCGCGCGCACCGACGGGACGGGACGCGGCGGGAGCCGGCGCCGGTGGGCCGCGGCGCCCGGCAGGTCGCGGACGAGGCGGAGCGCGTCGTCGAGCATGCGGTGGGCGCGGTCGGGGTCCCGTTCGGCGATCGCGCTCTCGCGGAGGCGAAGCGCGGTGTCGAGGCGGTGCCGGGCCTCGGCGGCGAGGATCTCCTCCTCGGACGCCGAGGCGTTCCCGGCGGTGCGGGGGACCCCGGCGGCGTCGGCCAGCTCCGCGGCGGCGAACACCTCGCCCGCGTCCAGCAGTGCGCGCAGCCGCCCGGCGAGACCGCCGGCGTGACCCGTCTCCCGGACGACGGCGAACACGATGCGGCGGGCGTCGCCCGGGTCGATGCGGAGGTCGTCCACCGCGTACTGCAGCAGCGCCCGCTCCGACGCCCGCTGCCGCAGCCGCTCGCGGAGCCTCTCGGCCACGTCGTAGAGCGCCAGTTCGGACAGGTCGGCGCCGGACCGCAGCGCCGCGAGGACGGTGTGGGCGTGCGTGCTGGTCGTGTCGCGGCTGCGGCGCGCCCACCGCTCACCCGCGTCCGCGACCGCGCGGGCGTCGAGGCGCAGGTCGGCGCCGGCCGCGCGGAACCCTCCGAGGAGCGCGATCGGCCCGGTCACCCGCCCCTCGAACACGAAGTCGGCCAGGTGGCGGTGTCCGAGCACGTCCAGCGACTCCTGGACCCTGCGGAACGCGGGGTAGGGCGCCGCGGCCGGCAGCCGGTCGGGCTCGCGGATCTCGATCCGCTCGGCGGCGGCGATCCGTTCCAGGTCGGCGCGGGCCACCCCGCCGGTGCGGGCGATGCCCTCGATCTCGGCGGGCGTCACCATCCGCAGCACGCCCGCCGCGTCGGCCAGCCGCGCGCGGGCCTGCGCGAGGCGCCGTTCGCCGCGTTC
This sequence comes from Spirillospora sp., assembly GCA_036564055.1. GTDB lineage: Bacteria > Actinomycetota > Actinomycetes > Streptosporangiales > Streptosporangiaceae > Spirillospora. The sequence continues at coordinate 3,168 of DATCLF010000139.1, read as the reverse complement.
GCGCCCGCCGCGCAGCCGGGCCTGCAGCGCGCGCAGGTCACCGCGCTCGGCGGCGGCGAACAGCGGCGCCAGCTCGCGGTGCTCGGCCTCCAGCCGGTCGATGAGCTTGCGGTACTTGAGCTGCCCCCGGGACCGCCGCCAGCACTGCCGCACCTCCTTCACACGCGCCGCGACCGAGGACGGCTCCAGCGGGTCGGGGAGCGCGTACCGGACGCGCAGATCCTCGGGAGGCCGGTCGCCCGCCGCGCGGGCGGGCTCCAGCACCTCCCGCCGGTAGTCGTCGTCGAACGCCACGGGCGCCTCCAGGGTCCGGCGGGCGGGTCAGCTGACCCGGACCCGCGACAGGGCCTTCCGGGAGCGCTCGACCTCCTCCTCCGACATGCCGCCGACGTCCACCTTCAGCTCCAGCCGCTCACCGGTCTCCTTCTCCACGGCGGTGACGTTCAGCAGCCCGGACGCGTCGAGCGTGAACGTGACGCCGATCGGCCAGCCCGCCTTCTTGCCCGGCGGGACCCGGATCTCCCCGGTCGCGATCTCGGTGTTGTCGGCCAGCTCGGTGGACTCCACGACCCCCGCCTGCTCCATCACCCGGATGTCGGCCGACCTCTGGTCGTCGTAGACGGTGAAGAAGTCCTCGGTCTTGGACGCGGGCAGCGCGTCGTTGGCGTGCACGAGGTGCGCGACGCTCTCCGCGCCGGTCTCCCGGTCGACCACCACGATCCCGAACGCGTGCGACGCGACGTTCCTGATCTGCCGTCCCGCGATCTGCCTGCGCTGCTCGGCCGACAGGCCCGCCTTGCTCGCCATCTCCTCGGCGCGCTCGGTGGCGCCCTCCCGCACGAGCCGCCGGTAGGTCTCCTCGAACGCGTACAGGGCCGCGCCCTTGGCGACCGCGAGGTCGGGGTCCTGCAGCTTGGGCGTGAGGCCGAGCTCGGTCTCCAGCCGCGCCGCGACCACCGGCATCTTCGTGGACCCGCCGACGAGGACGAGGTCGTCGTAGTCCTCGATGCCCTTGTCGGCCGCGGTCGCCAGGGTCCGCCCGGTGATCTCGATGGTGCGGTCGAGCAGATCCTTGGTCAGCTCCTCCAGCTTCTCGCGGGTCACCTCGACCGCCGCGACGCGTCCCGCGTGCATGACGCGCACGGTGTGCGAGGTGCGGGCGGTGAGGGCCTTCTTGGCGTCCTCGGCGTCGCGGCGGAGCTGCTGCTCGGTCTGCCGGTCGTCGAGGGGGTCGCCGGCGTCGGGGTGCTCGGCGCGGAACCGCTCGGCGAGGTACTCGACGAGCCGGGCGTCCCAGTCGGCGCCGCCGAGCTCGTGGTCGCCGTCGGTGCACACGACCTCGATGTGCCCGTCGCGCAGCGCGATGACGGTGGTGTCGAACGTCCCCCCGCCGAGGTCGTACACGAGGATCGTCCTGTCCTGCTCGGGGTTGAGGACCCCGTAGGTGATGGCGGCGGCGATCGGCTCGGACACGATGTCGATGACGTTCAGGCCGGCGATCCGCCCGGCCTTGCGGGTCGCGTCGCGTTCTGCCGCGCCGAAGTAGGCGGGGACGGTGATGACCACGTCACGGGCCTCCTCGCCCGTCGTGGTGCGCGCGTCCGTGGCGAGCTTGAGCAGGATGAACGCCGACAGCTCCTCGGGGGTGAAGTCGATCCCGTGGATGGGGCGCGTCACATCCCGGCCCATGTCGCGCTTGATGAGGCTGACGACGTTCTCGGGCTCCAGGACCGCGGTGTCCTTCGCGGCGGCGCCGACGATGACGTTCTCGCCGCTTTCGAAGTACACGACGGACGGGGTGGTGTCGGTGCCCTCAAGGTTGCGCAGGACCGTCGGCCGCCCGACATCGTCGATGGAGGCAATGCAGGAGTACGTGGTTCCGAGGTCGATCCCGTAGACAGCCATGTCCCTCACCTATCGGTACCGGGTCCGATGTTCAGCCCGCTGTTCATGGTCTCGCCGCGCGCCGTGCCGCGCGGGCGCTTCGAGGTGCCCCCGGCCGCTTTCGCGGCCCCGTTCGGGCTGGTTCCGGCGTCGCCGCCCGTGTCGTCCCCGGCGTCCTCGCCCGCCGTGTCCGCCGTGTCCGCCGAGCCCGTGCCCGTCGCCCCGCCGTGCGTCGCGCCCCCGCCGGTCGTGGCACCGGTCGTCTCGGTGCCGGTCGCGTCGTCGTCCCCCCTGTCGTCGCCCGCCCTGTCGTCCGCCGGGGCGTCACGGTCCGCGGGGGCGATGAGCTTGGCGACGCCGACCTCCGCCTTGCGCAGCACCCTCCCGCCCTGCTCGAACCCGTCGGACAGGACGGCCGTCACGGTGCCGTCGCGCACCGGGTCGTCGACCGGCGTCACCTCGACGGGACGGTGCCGGGACGCGTCGTAGGGGACGCCCGGCTCGACCGTGAACCTCTCGACGCCGAGCCGCGCCAGCGCGTCGGCGACCTCGTCGGCGACGGCCCCTAACAGCAGGGCCGTCTGCTTCGGGTCGGGCGGGTCGGCGAGGTCCGGGGAGGCGAGCCGGCGCGACTCGCGGCGCGTCTGGTCGTGCAGCCGGAACAGCGCGGCGCGGACCGGTTCCAGCATCGTCTGGAGCTCGCCGCGGCGCAGCCGCTGATTCTCCTCGTGCAGCCGGTCGATGACGGCCTCGCGGTGCGCGGCGCGCTCGTGCTCGCGGTCGAGCCGCGCCGCCAGCTCGGCCAGGGCGTCCCTGACCTCGGCGTACAGCGCCGCGCCGGACGCCTCGCCGTCGGCGTCCACGCTCCCGTCCATGGCCCCGTCCATGGTGGTGGACGCCGGTTCCGCGGCGGGTGCGTTCCTGACTGGGGGGTCCCCGTCCCTCGACACGTGGAGTTACCTTAATGCTGGGCGGTGTGGCACGACAGGCCTGGCAGTGACCTTCACCGGACTCTAGTTCGACGCGTACCCCCATGCCAGCACCGGCGACGGCGCCGTTTTCTCGTGGCGACACCGGTGGGTAACACCGAGGAAACGGGGTTCGCCGAGGGTGGTGGCGTCGGAGAGCGGAGGTACGCATGATGCTGCGGATACGTGTCCGGCTGCCCGACCGTCCCGGGTCGCTGGGGCAGGTCGCCCGCACCCTGGGGGCCGCCGGAGCGGACGTGGTGCAGATGGCGGTGCTGGAACGCGGCAACGGCCGCGCGCTGGACGACTTCACGGT
>DATCLF010000138.1:0-14545 GCA_036564055.1 Spirillospora sp. | reverse complement strand
CACGGTGACCAGCCAGGACCTCCAGTACGACTCGCCGTACAACACCTACAAGTACCGGGGGCTGCCGCCGGGGCCGATCGGCAACCCGGGCAGGGCGGCGATCGAGGCGGCCCTGGAACCGGCGAAGGGTACGTGGCTGTTCTTCGTGACCACCGACCCCCACCGCAAGATCACCAAGTTCGCCACCACCTACGAGGAACAGCTCGAACTGGAGAAGGAGTTCCGGGCCTGGCAGCGCAAGAACCCGGGGAACTGAACCGAGGGAGTGACCGTGGGGGAGACGGCCCGGCGGGCCGCGGTGCTGGGCAGGCCGATCGCGCACTCGCTGTCGCCGGTGCTGCACCGCGCCGCGTACGCGGCCATGGGGCTGGACGACTGGTCCTACGAGGCGATCGAGTGCGGCGAGGATGATCTCGCGGGCGTGCTGGACGGTCTCGGCCCGCAGTGGGCGGGCCTGTCGCTCACGATGCCGCTCAAACGGGTCGCGCTGGACCTCGTCGACGAGGTGTCGGACCTGGCGGTGAAGGTCGGGGGCGTCAACACGATCGTCCTGCGGGACGGGCGGCGCCGCGGCGACAACACCGACGTGTACGGCATCGTGACCGCGCTGACCGAGGCGGGCGTCGCGGTGCCGGGCCGGGGCGGCGGGCCGCCGCTGGTGCTGGGCGGCGGGGCGACCGCCGCGTCCGCCCTGGCCGCGCTCGCCGCGCTCGGCGCGGACGAGGCGGTGCTCGCGGTGCGGACGCCGGAACGCGCCGCCGAGACCGTCCGGGTCGGGGAGCGTTTCGGGATCGCGGTCCGGGTGGTGACGCTCGACCGGCTGGCGGATCATCTTCCGGCCGGGCTGGTGGTGTCGACGCTGCCGGGGCGAGCCGCGGACGTGTTCGCCGACGAGATCGCCGCCTCGGGCGCCGCCCTGTTCGACGTGGTGTACGCGCCGTGGCCCACGGTGCTCGCGACGGCGGTCGAGAAGGCCGGCGGGACGGTCGTGGGCGGTTTCGAGATGCTGCTGCACCAGGCCGTCCGGCAGGTGACGCTGATGACGGGCCGCGAGGACGTGCCCGTGGAGGCGATGCGCACCGCCGGGGAGGCGGAGCTGGCCCGCAGGGCGCGCGAGGCGTGACTGCGTCCCGGCCGCGACCCGAAGGGTTTCACGCCGGGAAATCCGTCCGGGGAATGCACGGACGGTCACGTCTGTTGAACCGGGTGGCGTACCTCACGCACGGACACCTGGAAACTGGGAATTGCGGGCCTTTTGACGGCGCGCCCGGCGGCCGCAGATGGTAATGTTGATGGCCGACCGGCCCAGTACGCGCGAATCGATGGTTCGCGTGGACCGGGTGCTCAAGCGGAGGCCACCTCCCACCTGACCAGCCGACGAGGCCGCAGGTTCCGTTCACCGCCCGTCGGGCGGCTCCGGAATCGGCGGGGTCGTCCGGGAACGTCCCGGACACCGAGGCTGGTGGGTTCTCGGTCCGGCGTACGGGTTTCGCGCCCGTCACGCCGTCGCTTCCGGGCGGTTCCGCCGTCCGGGAGGCCGAAGGTGGCCCTGCGCGTGAGTCGTGCGGGGCTTTTCTTGTGGAAGCCCTGGGGTACGACCGGTCCTACGAACGTGAGAACGGCCCCAAGGAGGTCCCATCAGCGCCGAACCGCGTATCAACGACCGCATTCGCGTGCCCGAGGTCCGGCTCGTCGGTCCGAACGGCGAACAGGTGGGCATCGTGCCCATCGCCAAGGCCCTGGAGATCGCGCGTGAGTCGGATCTCGATCTGGTCGAGGTGGCGCCCACCGCGCGTCCGCCCGTCGCCAGGCTCATGGACTACGGCAAGTTCAAGTACGAGTCCGCGATGAAGGCGCGTGAGGCGCGGAAGAACCAGGCGCACACGGTCATCAAGGAGATCAAGCTCCGCCCGAAGATCGACCCGCACGACTACGAGACCAAGAAGGGTCACGTCGTGCGGTTCCTCAAGGCCGGGGACAAGGTGAAGGTCACGATCATGTTCCGTGGTCGTGAGCAGTCGCGCCCCGAGCTCGGTTACCGGCTGCTGCAGCGGCTCGCCGACGACGTCGAGGAACTCGGCTTCGTCGAGTCGCGCCCGAAGCAGGACGGCCGGAATATGATCATGGTGATCGGTCCGCACAAGAAGAAGACGGCCCGCGGGCAGGAGGCGGGGAGAACCGCCTGAGCGCCCGTCGGGACCGCCGGCGGTCCGACCCGACCTCGTGACCTCGCGTCAGGGCGAGGTCACGGCGCACGTACATTGAAGCCTGACCCGGCGTGTCCACGGCGAGACCCGTGCGATACGCCGATCAGGCACGCCCCGGTGCGGTCTGCACCGGGCCCGGACAGAGGGAGACGACGGCGACCATGCCGAAGACCAAGACCCACAGCGGTGCCAAGAAGCGGTTCAGGCTGACCGGCTCCGGCAAGGTGATGCGCCGCCGCGCCAACAAGAACCACCTGCTCGAGCACAAGTCCTCGAGGCGCACCCGGCGGCTCGACGGCCCGGCCGTGGTGGCCGCCGCCGACGCCAGGAACCTCAAGAAGCTGCTGCGCAAGTAGCACGCAGACCTGCACTGTCAGCGACCGGCCGAGGTCGGTATGACCCCGGCCCCGACGAAGGAGTCAGCACGTGGCACGCGTGAAGCGGGCGGTCAACGCCGCCAAGAAGCGTCGGGTCGTCCTGGAGCGGTCGAGCGGCTACCGCGGCCAGCGTTCGCGCCTGTACCGCAAGGCCAAGGAGCAGCAGCTCCACTCGATGACCTACGCGTTCCGGGACCGCAAGGACCGCAAGGGCCAGTTCCGCCGGCTGTGGATCCAGCGGATCAACGCCGCGGCCCGCGCCAACGGCATCACCTACAACCGGTTCATCCAGGGCCTGAAGGCCGCGGAGATCGAGGTCGACCGCCGCATGCTTGCCGACCTCGCCGTGAACGACGAGGCCGCGTTCGCCGCCCTGGTCAAGGCCGCCAAGGACGCGCTCCCGGCCGAGGGCTCGAAGGCCGCCTGAGCCGGGGACCCGGACGGGCGATCACAGCGACATGGCGGGCCGCGAGCTGACCTCCCTGCGCTCACCGCGGGTGAAGGCCGCTCGCCGGCTCGCCAAACGCGCCTTTCGCCGGCGCGAGAACAGGTTCCTCGCCGAGGGACCCCAGGCGGTGCGCGAGGCGCTGGAGATTCCCGGCGCCCTCGCCGAACTGTTCACCACCGCCGAGGCCGAGGCCCGTCACTCCGAGCTGGTCCTCGCCGCCGAGCGGGCCGGTGCGCCGGTCCTGCGCGTCAGCGGCGAGGTCATGGCCGAGCTCGCCCAGACCGTCACCCCGCAGGGGCTGCTCGCGGTCTGCGAGTTCGTGGACGTCCCACTGGGCAAGGCGCTGGAGACCCGGCCCCGGCTGGTGACCGTCCTCGCGCACGTCCGCGACCCCGGCAACGCGGGCACCGTGCTGCGCACCGCCGACGCCGCCGGTTCGGACGCGGTCGTGTTCACCGACGCGTCCGTCGACCCCTACAACGGCAAGTGCGTGCGGGCGTCGGCGGGCAGCCTGTTCCATCTGCCGGTCGTCGTCGGCCCCCGCTTCGAGGAGCTGGTCGGCGAGCTGAAGCGCGCGGGGCTCACCGTCATCGCCGCCGACGGCGCCGGCGGCCGCACCTTGGACGAGACGCTCGACCAGGGGCTTCTCGCCCGGCCCACCGCCTGGGTGTTCGGCAACGAGGCGTGGGGGCTCCCGGACGAGATCCTCGCCCACGTGGACGAGATCGTCAGGGTGCCCATCTACGGGCGCGCCGAGAGCCTGAACCTGGCGACGGCCGCGGCCGTATGCCTGTACGCCTCGGCCCGCGCCCAACGGACGTGACGCGACGCGAGCGCGGACACGCCGCGCGGGCGGGAGGGACGGTACGGGGCGCCACGTGAGAACGGCCGCGATGGTTCACTGCGATCCGTGATCGGGTGGGCGCAACCGGTCGTCGCCGGCGGCGTATTCCGCCGGGTGGACTGCGAAGATGGTCCGCGCGGGCGAAGCGCGGGGGCCCGCCGCGGCGTGGAACTCATCCGCGGGCGGGAACGGGACGTCGGCCCGGCGCGCGCCGGGCCGGTCTCGCGCCCGCGACGTTGATCAATGGTTGACCAGGGGCGGCGACGATGCCGTACAGAGTTGGGGGCGAGCTGATGACCGAGGAGTTCAGGCCGGCCAGACGGGCGGGCCGACGGCGCGTTCCGGAGGTGAGGTGCCGGTCGGCCGTACCGCCGTCCGTTCCGCCCCCCACCCCGCCTTCGGTCCCTTCCGCAGGAACACCCGCGAGATCCACCGGGACGACCGCGGACGAGCCGAAGACCGAACTGGACCTCGAGCTGGACGCCTGGCTCTCGGACTCCGAACTCGAGGTGATCCCGACCGTCGTGCGCGGCGACACCGCCGTCGTCGAGGTGAAGGGCGAGATCGATCTGCGCACGGCCGACGCCCTGCGGGCGAGGCTCGTCGAGGTGCACGCCTCGGGGCCGCTCCGGCTGGTGGTCGACTTCAACGCCGTGCCGTTCTGCGACGCGGCCGGGCTCGGTGCGCTGGTCGCCGCCCACAACCAGATCGCGGCCGGCGGCGGCGAGATCGTGCTCGCCGGGCTCCGGCCCGCCCAGCGACGGCTCCTGTACATCACCGGGCTGCACCGTCTGTTCCCCGTTCACGAGAACGTGTCCGGAGCCCTCGCCGCGCACGATTCGCCCACCACGCCCGGATGAACCTCCGATGGGACGGTGAGGCCCCGGTTCGTCCCCGCCGGAACGCCGCGCGAGGGTCACACATCCCTGTCCGCGAGGCGGTTTCCGGCTCCCGCAAGGTGTCCGACTGCGGCTAGAGTCTCTTCCGGACAGGCCGCGTTCTCTTCGTGTTGTGGAGGCCCCTGTGGGCGGAGAGGAACCCCCTCGCGTGGCCGCGAGCGCACCCGCGCCCGGGCCCGAGGCGGGCGCCGGTACGGTGCCGGTGGACGACCTGCCCGACGGCGTGCTCGTCGCCGGGCGCGACGGGCGGGTGCTGGTCTTCAACGCCGCCGCTGAGCGCATCACCGGGATCTCCGCCGCGTCCGCCATCGGCCGTGACTTCCGCGACGTCCTCCCGCTGCACGACGCGGAGGGTCGCGACTGGTGGAAGTGCGTGGCCCCCTACGAGGGCCTTCACACCCGCACCCGCCACCCCGAACGCTCCCTCTACCTGCCCGGCGGCACCGAGCTGCTGGTGACGGCGGCGTACCGGCGCGACGAGAAGGGCAGAGTGGAACGCTTCACCGTGTCCCTGCGCGACGCGCTGCAGCGCGCGCGCCAGGAACGCGACCGCGCCGACCTGGTGTCCACCGTCGCCCACGAGCTCCGGTCCCCGCTGACGAGCGTCAAGGGCTTCACCGCGACCCTGCTCGCCAAGTGGCACCGCTTCAACGACGACCAGAAGCGCGTGATGCTGGAGACCGTCAACGCCGACGCCGACCGGGTCACCCGGCTGATCAGCGAGCTGCTCGACGTGTCCCGCATCGAGTCCGGCCGGCTGGAGATGCGCCGCCAGATCGTCGACCTGCCCGAAGAGGTCCGCAAGGTGATCGCGGGCCGGATCGCCGCCGGAGACCCCGCCGAACGGTTCCGCTTCGAGACCCGCGGCGAGCTGCCCGAGATGTGGCTCGACCCCGACAAGATGGGCCAGATCCTGGGTAACCTCGTGGAGAACGCGGTGCGCCACGGAGCGGGCACCGTGACGATCGTGGTGGAACCGGACCCGCACATGGAGGGAGCGGCCGTGTCGGTGCGCGACGAGGGCGAGGGCATCCCGCCCGAGGCCGCCGAGCGCGTCTTCCGGCAGTTCTGGCGCGGTCCCAGCGGCAACCGCCGTGGCGGCACGGGCCTCGGGCTCTACATCGTCAAGGGCCTCGTCGAGGCGCACGGCGGCGCGATCGACGTCCGGAGGGCGCCCGGCGGCGGGGCCGAGTTCCGATTTACCTTGCCCGCAGGGGCCCCCGACTACTCGAACTGAGCGCACCGCTCAGGAGCGCACACCGGGCCCCGGGCGGGCTAGCGCGTCACGCGCACGCTTCCCGGATCCTTCGACGCCCGCGCACTAGACTGCGGGCGTTCCACGCCGACCGGAGTCGATCACACCACCATGTCTGCACCCAACAAGTCGTACGACCCCGTCGAGGTGGCCGCGCTGCAGCCGCAGGAGCTGGAGCGGGCCCGCGACGAGGCGCTCGCGGCGATCGCCGCGGCCGCCGACCTCGACGAGCTGAAGCGGGTCCGTCTCGCCCACGCCGGGGACCGTTCCCCCCTGGCCCTCGCCAACCGCGAGATCGGTGCGCTGCCGCCCGCCGCGCGCGCCGACGCCGGCAGGCGCGTCGGCGCCGCCCGCGCCGCGGTGGCCAAGGCCCTGAAGGAGCGCCAGGCCGAACTGGAGGAGGAACGCGACCGGCGCGTCCTGGCCGAGGAGACCGTCGACGTCACGCTTCCGTGGGACCGCGCACCCCGCGGCGCCCGCCATCCCCTGACCACGTTGCAGGAACGGATGGCCGACGTGTTCGTCTCGATGGGCTTCGAGATCGTCGAGGGCCCCGAGGTCGAGGCGGAGTGGTACAACTTCGACGCCCTCAACTTCAAGCCCGACCACCCCGCCCGCACGATGCAGGACACGTTCTTCGTCGGGTCGGAGGACACCGGCCTCGTGCTGCGGACGCACACCTCACCGGTCCAGGTCAGGGCGCTGCTGTCGCGTGACCTGCCGGTGTACGTCGTGGTGCCGGGGCGCACGTTCCGCACCGACGAGCTGGACGCCACCCACACGCCGGTCTTCCACCAGCTGGAGGGCCTCGCGGTGGACGAGGGCCTGACGATGGGCGACCTGCGCGGCGCCATCGACGCCTTCGTCGGCGGCCTGTTCGGGGAGGGGCTGAAGACCCGGTTCCGCCCGTCCTACTTCCCGTTCACCGAGCCGTCGGCCGAGGTCGACATGCAGTGCTTCGTGTGCCGGGGCGCGTCCACCGAGCCCGGCGCCGACCCGTGCCGCACCTGCAGCTCCGAAGGCTGGATCGAGCTCGGCGGCTGCGGCATGGTCAACCCGCGGGTGCTGGTCGCCGGCGGTGTCGACCCGGACCGCTACAGCGGCTGGGCGTTCGGGCTCGGCGTCGAGCGGACGCTGATGTTCCGGCACGGTGTGGAGGACATGTACGACATGGTGGAGGGCGACGTGCGGTTCACCCTCCCGTTCGGGATGGAGATCTGATGCGGGCCCCGCTTTCCTGGCTGCGCGAGTACGTCGACCTTCCGGCCGAGGTGGACGGCCGGGCGCTGGCGGACAGGCTGGTCGCGGCGGGCCTGGAGGTCGAGACCGTCGAACGCGCCGGCGACGGCGTCCGCGGCCCCCTCGTCGTCGGCGAGGTCCTGGAGATCGAGGAGCTGACGGGCTTCAAGAAGCCGATCCGCTACTGCCGGGTGGACGTCGGCGACGCCAACGGCACCGGCGAGCCGCAGGGCATCGTGTGCGGCGCCACCAACTTCGCCGTCGGCGACCACGTCGTGGTCGTCCTGCCGGGCGGCGTGCTGCCCGGCGGTTTCGAGATCGGCGCCCGCAAGACCTACGGCAGGATGTCCGAGGGCATGATCTGCTCGGTCCGCGAGCTGGGCATCGGCGACGACCACACGGGCATCTACGTCCTGCCGCCGGACACCCGGGCCGGGGCGGACGCGATCGAGCTGCTCGGCCTGCGCGACGAGGTCCTCGACATCGCCGTCACCCCCGACCGCGGGTACGCCCTGTCGATCCGCGGCATCGCCCGCGAGGCCGCCACGGCCTACGACGTCCCCTTCCGGGACCCGGCCGACGTGGAGCTGCCGCCGAAGAACGGGGAGGCGTACCCGGCGAGCATCGCCGACCCGACCGCGTGCGACCGGTTCGTGCTGCGCGAGGTCCGCGGCTTCGACCCGGACGCGAAGACCCCGCTGTGGATGCAGGTCCGCCTCTACCGCTGCGGGGTGCGCCCGGTGTCGCTGGCCGTCGACGTCACCAACTACCTGATGCTGGAGCTCGGTCAGCCGCTGCACGCCTTCGACCGGGCCAAGCTCACCGGCCCGATCGTCGTGCGGCGCGCCGAGCCCGGCGAGAAGCTGGAGACGCTCGACCACGTCAAGCGGAACCTCGACCCCGAGGACGTCCTCATCACCGACGAGTCGGGCCCCATCTCGATGGCGGGCACGATGGGCGGCGTCGCCACCGAGATCGACGACCGTTCGACGGACGTGGTCATCGAGGCCGCGCACTTCGACGCGATCGGCGTCGCCCGGATGTGCCGCCGCCACAAGCTGCACAGCGAGGCGTCCTACCGGTTCGAGCGCGGCGTCGACCGTGAGCTGCCGCTGTACGCCTCGTACCGCGCGGCCCGCATGCTCGCCGAACTCGGCGGCGCGGAGATCATGCCCGGCGTCACCCACGCGGAGGTGCCCGTCGAGCCGGTCACCGTCACGATCGACGCGGGCCATCCCGACAGGGTCGCGGGCGTGACCTACGGGCGGGACACGGTCGTCCGCCGCCTGGAGCAGGTCGGCTGCACGGTCGAGGGGGACGAGACGCTGACGGTGACGCCGCCGTCCTGGCGTCCCGACCTCACCGACCCCAACGACCTCGCCGAGGAGGTCATCCGGCTGGAGGGCTACGAGAACATCCCGGCACGCGCGCCGCGTTCCGTCGCGGGCAGGGGCCTCACTCCCGAGCAGCGGCTGCGCCGCCGCGTGGGCCGCGCCCTCGCGGGCGCCGGGTACGTCGAGGTGCTGACCTTCCCGTTCGTCTCCGAGAAGGACTTCGACGGCCTCCAGATCCCCGGCGACGACGACCGCCGGCGGACGCTGCGGCTCGCGAACCCGATGTCGGAGCAGGAGCCCCTGCTGCGGACCACGCTTCTGCCCGGCCTGCTCAAGACGCTGGCGCTGAACGTGGGCCGCGGTTTCACCGACATCGGCCTGTACGAGCTCGGTGTCGTGTTCCGGCCGCGCCCGGACGCACCGGAACGCGCGCCGCGGCTCCCGGTCGACCGGGGGCCGACGCCCGAGGAGCAGGCGCGGCTGGAGGAGGCGCTGCCGGACCAGCCGTGGCGGGTGGCCGTCGTCCTGTCCGGTGCGCGCGAGCGCTCCGGCTGGTGGGGCGAGGGACGTCCCGCGCTGTGGGCGGACGCCGTCGAGGCGGCCCGCACCGTGGCCCGCGAGGTCGGCGTCGAGCTGACGGTCAAGGCCGACCAGCACGCCCCCTGGCACCCGGGCCGCTGCGCCGCCCTCTACGTCGGCGACACGCTCGTCGGGCACGCCGGGGAGCTGCACCCGCGCGCCATCAAGGCGTACGGGCTGCCCGCGCGTACCTGCGCGATGGAGCTGGAGCTGCGGCGCCTGGGCGAACCGAGGACGGTCCGCGCGCCGCACGTGTCGAGCTACCCGGTCGCCACCCAGGACGTCGCGCTGGTCGTCGACGCGTCGGTGCCGGCCGCCGAGGTCGAGCGGGCGCTGCGCGAGGGGGCCGGCGAGCTGCTGGAGTCGATCCGGCTGTTCGACGTCTACACCGGTGAGCAGGTGGGAGAGGGCCGTAAGTCGCTGGCCTACGCGCTGCGGTTCCGCGCGCCCGACCGCACCCTCACCGCCGAGGAGGCGTCGCGGGCGCGGGACGCCGCCGTGGCGTGCGCGTCCGACCGCACCGGCGCGGTCCTGCGCGGCGCCTGATCCGTTCCCTGCGTGCCCCGGACCCGGCCGGGTCCGGGGCACGTCCGTGTCCGCTTGTGGACGGAGCGCCCGGCCGGGCCCGCCCGGCGGGCGCGTTCGGCGATCCGGCGGGCGAGCGGAGCGGCGCCGAGCCGCGCGGCGATCCCGGCGGCGCGGTCGAGGCGTCCGGCGGCACGGTCCCGGTCCCCGGCCGCCAGGTCGGCGCACGCGGCGTCGAACAGCGCCCGCGCGAGCGGGTAGGGCCGGTCGAGCTCCTCCCAGGCGCGGATCACGACGTCCCACGCGGCGGGGCCGCCGGTCAGCGCGGTCACGGACGCCTTGCGCGCCGCGGCCACCGGGTTCGCGGCGGGCGTCCGGGCGGCCAGCTCGGCGATGTCGGGGAGGCGGCCAGGGTCTGCGGATCGGGGCCGGGGCCCGCGCCGCGGGCGGCGCGCAGGGCGAGCCGCCAGATCATCGGGTGGACGCGGAAGGCCGGGCCGTGGTGGTGGTCGAGCCGCCACTGGAGCGCGGCTCCGCCTGCGCGACCTCGCCGCGCCCGAACGCGTCCGGGCGCTGAACACGCTGGCGCACTGCCGCCCCGGCATCGGCCGCACCGCCGACGCCCTGGCGGCGGCGGACGGGGCGCTCGCCGCCGCCGAACGCGCCGGGCTGGTGCACAGCCTCGGGCTGGCGCCCGCCGTCGACCGGATCGAGGCGCTGTACCACCTCGGCCGCTGGGACGAGGCTGCCGACGTTCCAGCGGCGCCATGTCGCCGTCGCCGTCCCCGGCGGCCGCGGCGGCGGCGGTGGTCTCCAGCCCGAGACCCGTCGCCCGGATGCCGAGGGACTCGGCCACTTCGGCGGCTTCGCGGGCCAGGCGTCCCCCCTCGCCGGTCTCCCCGTACACGAGCAGCCGGGAGCCCAGCCGCGAGGATCTCGACGCGCACCGGGAACGGGCGGGAGGCGAGCCGGGCGGCCACGCGCAGGTCGTCCAGTCCGTCCTCGCGGCCCTGGTAGCCGCGCATCTCCGCCCGAAGGGCGAGCGGCTCGGCCGTCCCCTCGGGGTCGCGGCCGGTCTCGTCCAGCGCCCGCCGGACGAGCGGGAGCCCGCGTTCGGGGTCGCCGACCGCGCAGGCGGCCTTCACGGCCGTCAGCAGGACCGCGTGCCGGGTGCGGCCGGTCACGGACGCCGCGTCCGGGACGCGGTCCCAGAGGTCGAGGACGCTTTCCAGTAGCGTCAGCTGCTCGGCGTAGGCGGTGGCCGCCGCCCGCTCCTCGGCGGCCCGCCAGGCCGGCTCCAGGTCACGGGCATGGTCGCCGCAGCCCGGTGAGCGGTTCCGCGGCCCGAGCCGCTCGATGAGGCTCAGCACGTGCTCGAACAGCCGCATCCGCCCGGCGCCGTCCTCGTCGGCGGGCGGCGCGGCGGAGGTCAGGCCCGGCAGGAGTCTGGCCAGGTCGGCGAGCGCGGCGCCCGGCACCAGGGAGGCGACGGTGTCGCGGCCGAGGCTGCGCGGCATCGCGGTGAACGGCGCGTACGGCAGGCCGGCGGACCCGAGATCGAGGCAGGCGCCCGTCAACGCGCGCAGGTCCCGGGTGAACTCGGTGACGAGCCGCGTCTTGCCGCCCCCCGCCTCGGCGGACACCAGCACGGCCGCCGGCCCGCCCGCGCGGGCCCGCCCGTAACTCGGCCTGCTCGCCGGCGCGGCCGGCGGAGACGGGGCTGACGGTTCCCACGCGAACGAGCATGCCGGGCGGCTCGGGGAGAGTCCACCGAAAAGCGCTGCTGCGGGCGACCGTGGTTCAGGTACGCTTGCCTCCGTCCCATTGTCGCCCGGTAGGGGAGTCCATTGAGGTTCTGAGGTCCGGCACCGCGCGTACGGCCGTCACCGGCCCGCGCACGTGACCTCAGAGAAGACTCTCGTCCCGCCGGGCTTTTCTCATGTCCGCGGGCGCGGCGTCCGACCGCGGTGTCTCCATGCATCCCGCACCACCTGCTGATCAGCCATGGAGACCGCCCATGTCCTACGCAATCGTGTGCTCGGACCTCTCGTTCGCCTGGGAGGACGGCACGGTCGTCCTGGACGGCCTCGACGCCGCGTTCGGCACCGGCCGCACGGGCCTGATCGGGGTCAACGGATCCGGGAAGTCGACGCTGCTCAGGCTCATCGCCGGGGACCTGCGCCCCACGTCGGGGACCGTGACGGTCGAGGGCGAGGTCGGCTATCTGCCGCAGAACCTCGTCCTCGACGACGCCGCAACCGTCGCGGACCTGCTCGGCATCAGCGCGGCGCGCGCCGCGCTGCACGCCATCGAACGCGGCGAGGCGACCGAGGAGAACTTCGCCGCCGTCGGCGACGACTGGGACGTCGAGGAACGCGCCCGCGCCGAGCTCGACCGGCTCGGTCTCGACCACCTCGACCTCGACCGGGGCGTCCCCACGCTGTCGGGCGGCGAGGCCGTGATGGTCGCGCTGGCCGCCCTGTTCCTCGCCCGCCCGGACGTCCTGCTGCTGGACGAGCCGACCAACAACCTCGACCTGGACGCCCGGCACCGCCTCTACGACGCGGTCGCCTCCTGGACGGGCGTGCTCGTCATCGTCAGCCACGACCGGGAACTGCTCGACCGCGTCGACGAGATCGCCGACCTGCGCGGCGGGGCGATCCGGTCGTTCGGCGGCGGGCTGTCCGCCTACGAGGAGGTCCTCGCCGTGGAGCGGGAGGCCGCGCAGAGGGCGGTCCGGGCCGCAGAGAGCGACCTGCGCCGCCAGAAACGCGAACTGGAGGAAGCCCAGGTCAAGCTCGCAAGGCGACAGCGTTACGGCAAGAAGATGTACGAGAACAAGCGCGAGCCGAAGATCGTCATGGGGGCGCGCAGGAGGCAGGCGCAGGAGTCGGCCGGCAAGCACCGCATCATGCACGAGGAGCGGCTCGCCGACGCCCGCAGGAGACTTGCCGAGGCGCAGGAGAAGGTCCGGGACGACGACGCGATCCGGATCGAGCTGCCCGCCACCCGCGTCCCGGCGGGTCGGACGGTCGTCACCGTCACCGGTCTGTCGGCGCCCGAGCCGGGGCCCGGCACGCTCACCGAGCTGATCATCCGGGGCCCGGAGCGGATCGCCCTCGTCGGCCCGAACGGATCGGGCAAGACCACGCTGCTGCGGACGCTCGTCGGCGAGCACGTCCAGGAGGGGGTCACGGTGACCGTCGGCGTGGAGGGCGTCCGGTATCTGCCGCAGCGGCTCGACGTCCTCGACGACGAGCTGAGCGTGCTGGACAACGTCCGGGCGCAGGCGCCGTCGGTGCCGCCGTCGCGGATCCGGGCCGGGCTGGCGCGCTTCCTGTTCCGCGGGGCGCGGGCCGAGCAGATCGCGGGCACGTTGTCGGGCGGGGAGCGGTTCCGCGCCGTGCTGGCGTCCCTGCTGCTCGCCGAACCGGCCCCGCAGCTGCTGCTCCTGGACGAACCCACCAACAACCTCGACCTGGCGAGCGTCGCGCAGCTCGGCCAGGCCCTCGCGGCGTACGAGGGCGCCCTCGTCGTCGTCAGCCACGACGAGCCGTTCCTGCGCACGCTCGGCCTCACCCGCCGGCTGCGCATGGACCGCGCGACCGGCCTGACCGAGGAGGCGCTCCCGGAGAAAAATGACGTGAAGCGGTGATCAAGGAATTGTTAATCTCGGCGCCGTCCGAAGGAGAGTGACGAGGTGCCGACGAAGCTCAACCAGATCATCGCAGTAGAGAAGGGCGTCAAGAGCAAGGCCGCCCTGGACATGGCCAACGCCCGCAACGCGGTCCAGAAGACTCCGCTGCTGTCGGGCCTCTCCCGTACCTACCAGCCCCGGGACGAGGAGGGCGAGCAGCTTCCTCCCGAGTCGACCCGCGTCCAGGTGAAGGTCGACGACGTCTTGGCGGACGTGAGGTCCTCGCTGACGCGGCTGTTCGACGTCACCGCCACCAAGGACTGGGCGAACTGCGTGGCCCGCGCCGACGTGAAGGTCGACGGCACGACGCTTCTGCGCGACGTCCCGGTCACGTACCTGCTCTTCCTGGAGAAGCAGCTCAAGGAGCTGCAGGCGTTCGTCAAGAACCTGCCGGTGCTGGACGCCGCGGAGACGTGGACCTTCGACCCGTCCACCGACGTGTGGCGGACGGAGGCGGTGCGCACGGTGCGGACCAAGAAGGTCCCGCGCAACCACGTCAAGGCGGAGGCGACCGACAAGCACCCCGCCCAGGTGGAGGTGTACTACGAGGACGTCACCGTCGGTCACTGGACGACCGTGAAGTTCTCCGGCGCGCTTCCGGCGAGCCGGGTCAACGAGCTGCTCGGCCGGCTGGAGAAGCTGAGGGAGGCCGTCACGTTCGCCCGGGAGGAGGCCAACGGGATCGAGGTCACCGACCAGCGCGTCGGCGAGGCGGTCTTCGGTTACCTGTTCGGGTGACCGGACGCCGCGCGGCGGCGCATAATTCACGGCATCGGACAACTCAATAGGATCCCTCCGCCTTCGCGCGGGGGGTGCGCAAGGAGCGCAAGCTGAAGCTGAAGCAGAGGCTGACTCCAGGGGAGCGGTTCCAGTGTGGGTTCGAGTCCCACCCCCGGCGCGCGTGCCGGGGTAGCCCAACAGGTAGAGGCGGCCCTCCCGATCAAGCTCAGATTCTCGCTCCAGATTCAGCATCCGCCGCTGAATCGCCGGATCGGGCGGCGCGGGCGGAACACCCTCGAGATGCCAGTTCGATTCTGGTCCGCCGTGCTCGGACGGCGGTGGCGTAACGGAAACGCGCGAGGGTCTGAGACTGATCCGCGCCCGTTGACGTCCGGCGTGTGACCGAGCGGCACCCCAGGGG
>DATCLF010000137.1:0-19528 GCA_036564055.1 Spirillospora sp. | reverse complement strand
GAGTTCGACCAGGGCCAGCACGACGGCGTCCGGGACGTCCTCGCCGTCGGCAGCGCCGGGATGCTGGTCCGCCGCGACGTGTGGGACCGGCTCGGCGGCTTCGACGTCGAGTACGGCATCTTCCGCGACGACCTCGACTTCTGCTGGCGGGTCCACGCCGCCGGGTACCGGGTGGTGACGGCGACCGACGCGGTCGTCTACCACGCCGAGGCGGCCCGGCGCGGCCTGCGCGAGATCGGCATGACCGCCGAGCATCCCGCCCGCCGCGACCGCCGCAACGCGATCCACACGCTGCTCGCCAACCAGCCGTTCCCCGCGATGCTGCGGGCGCTGGTCCGCAACGTCTGGGCGTCCCTCGTCCACGCGCTGTACCTGCTGGTCACCAAGCGTCCGGCGGCGGCCGGGCAGGAGATCCGCGCCCTCCTCGACGTGCTGCGCAGCCCGGGGCGGCTGCGCCGTGCGAGGGCCGTGAGGGCGCAGGGCCGGAACCGTGCGCACCGCAGCGTCCGGCGCTTCCAGGCCCGCGGGGTCGCGCTCCGCCGGGCGGTCGAGTCGATCTCGGAGTACTTCGCCGCCCACGACCGCGACGACACCGGCGACGAGGACGCCTCCCGCGGGCCGGGCCCGGTCCGCCGGTTCCTCGCCCGGCCCGGCGTCATGCTCGTCCTGGCCCTGGCCGCCGTCGCCGTGGCCGCCGAGCGCTCCCTGCTCACCGCCACCGGGGACCTCGGCGGCGGCGCGCTCGTCCCCGCCTGGGGCGGAGCGAGCGACCTGTGGGCGCGGTACCTGTCCGGCTGGCACCCGGTCGGGCTCGGCAGCGACCGGTGGAGCCCGCCCTACGTCGGGATCCTCGCGGTCCTGTCCACCGTCCTGTTCGGCAAGCCGTGGCTCGCGGTGTCGATCCTGCTGCTGGGCAGTGTGCCGCTCGCCGGGCTCACCGCCTACTACGCGTCCCGCGTCCTCGTGGTGGACGCGCCGCGCACCGGGCGCCGCGCCCGCTCCCGCCACCGCCGCGTCCCCGTCGCCGCGGTCCGGGCGTGGTTCGCCGCCGTGTACGCGCTGCTGCCCGCCGCCACCGGGGCGATCGCGGGCGGACGGCTCGGCACCGCGGTCGTCCACGTCCTGCTACCGCTGATCGCCGTGCACGCCGCCCGCGTGTACGGGTTCCCGCGCGGCCGGTCGGAGGGCCACGCCGCGGGGGCGGCGCCCGCCGACGCCCGCACGCTGCGCAAGCGCGCCGGGCGGTCGGCGTGGACGGTCGCGCTGCTGCTGGCGGTCGCGATGGCGTTCGTCCCGCTGACCTGGCTGATCGGCGCGGTCGCCGCGGCGATGGTGAAGGTGCTGTTCGACCGGCCGGGACGGCACGGGCGCCGCCATCTCCTCATCGCGCTCGGCGTGCCTCCGCTGCTCCTGCTCCCGTGGACGGCCGGTCTCCTGCGGCATCCGTCCCGGTTCCTCACGGAGGCGGGCCTGCACCGCCGCTTCGAACCCGCCGGGGCGGCCGACCTGCTGTTCCTCGACCCCGGCGGGCCGGGCACGCCCGCCCGGTGGGCGATGGCCGGACTGCTCGCGGTCGCCGTGTTCGCGCTGCACCTGCGCGGCCGCCGCGACACCGTGCTCGCCGGCTGGCTGCTCGCCATCTTCGGGCTCCTCGTCGCGGTCCTGACCAGCGCCGCCACCGTGACCAAGGGCACCGACGAGGCCCCCGCCTGGCCCGGCGTCGCGATGATCTTCGCGAGCGCCGGGGTGCTGCTCGCCGCGACCGTCGCCGTCCGGCGGGCCGCCGAGGTGCTGACGGGCGACCACCTGATCTCCCGGGCGGGCGGGGCGGCGGTCGTGCTCGCCGCGCTCAGCGCGCCCGTCCTCGCCGCCGGGTTCTGGGTCGCCGGGGGAGCGGGCGGCCCGCTCACCGAGGTGGACCCCGACACGGTCCCGGCGTTCGTGCACACCGGCGGGGCGCGCACCCTCGTCCTGCGCACCGAGCCGACCGGACGCGTCTCCTACACGGTGCTCAGGGACGCCCGGCCGCGGATCGGCGAGGCGGAGCTCCTGGACGACGGCCCGGCCCGCGACCGCATGAACGGCCTCGTCGCCGGGCTGGTGGCCGGTCAGGAGGGCGACGCCGGGCCCGCGCTGACCCGGATGGGCGTCCAGTACGTCGTCGTCCCGCACCCGAGGTCGGACGCGGTCACCCGGGCCCTCGACGCGGCCCCCGAACTGACGCGCCTGAGCCGCACGGGGACGTTCGCCGTCTGGCGGCTCCAGTCGCCGTCCGCGCGGATGATGCTGCTGGAGGGCTCCACCGTCACGCCGCTGCGCGCGGGCCGCGTCGACGCCCGCGCGCGGATCCCGGCGGGCGGCGGGAAACGCACGCTGCTGCTGGCCGAGCCCGCCGACGGCGGATGGCGGGCGACCCTGGACGGACGGGAACTCAAGGGACGGACCGTCGACGGCTGGGCGCAGGGCTACGACATTCCCGCGTCCGGCGGAGACTTCCGGCTCACCAGGTCCATGACCATGCGGCACACGTGGCTGGTCGTGCAGGGCCTGGCCGTGCTCGTGGCGGCCGCGCTGGCGCTGCCCGGCGCACGGACCGACCACCCGGCGTTCACCGGTGAACGCCGGCGCCGCCGTCGGCGGCGGGGACGGGGACGCCGCCACGCGCGCCGCTCACGCTCCCGGCACGGGCGCGGCGCCTCCGAGCCGCAGCGGGAGCGCACGCCGGAGGAGGTCTCATGAAGGCGGATCCGAGGCGCCTCGCGGCGGCCCTGAGGCGCCGCGTGACGGCGGTGGGACGGTTCGCGGGAACCCGCACCGGCAGGCTCGCCGCCGGCCTGAAAGGCGGTCTGAGCACCGCCCTGAGAGGCGACCTGAAGGCGGACGGAGACCTGGAGAAGGTCCTGCGTTTCCTCAGCCGCCGCTACGCCACGGCGGGACTCGTGTGCATCGCGCTCGTCTCGCTGTACGGGGCGGCGACGTTCTCCCGTCCGGGGACCGCCGCCGAACGGGGCCGGGACGTCCCCGTCACCACCGCCGTGATGGTGTGCCCGGGACACGAGGGCGGACGGCTGGCCGTGCAGTCCCTCCCCGACCGCAAGGGCGGGGGAAGCGTCGCCATGACGCCGACCAAGGGCGGCGCCTCCCTCGGAGGCATGTCGTCGCCCGGCCAGGGCTGGGACGAGGACACCGAGAGCGGGGAAGACTCCTACACCCTCCGCGCCACCGGCGCCATGGCCGCCGGGCTGGAGGCCGAGCAGACCACCCACTGGAACCGCGGCCCCGACCGCGGCCTCGCCGGCGCCCGCTGCGCCGTACCCGGCACCGACCACTGGTTCGTCGGCCCGGGACCCGACTCCGCCGACGAACTCGACCTCTACCTGACCAACGTCGACGCGCGGCCCGCGTTCGTGGACCTCACCGGCATGTCCGGCGAGGGCCCCATCGACACCGTCGACGGACGCGGCATCCGCGTCGACCCGCAGACCACCAGGATCATCCGGATCGGCGAGTCGCCCGAAGGGCTCGGCGACATCGTCAAGTCCGCCGCCGACCTCACGCTGCGGGTCCGCGCCGGCGGCGGCCGGGTCGCGGCGTCGCTGCGCGTCCGCATCGGCGAGCGGAAGGGGATCGAGTGGCTGCCGCGGGCGCACGCCCCCGCCCCGTCGCTGCTCGTCCCCGGGGTGCCGGACGGCTCCGGGGAGCGCCGGCTGCTGGTCGCCGTGCCCGGTGAGGACGACGCGCGGGTCAGGGTGCAGGTGATCACGGAGAACGGCGCGTTCGCCCCGGAGGGCCAGGAGATCCTCGACGCCCCCGCCGGGGCCGTCACCTCCCTCGCCCTCGACCGCGCCCTCCTCGGCAAGGCCGCCGCCGTCCGGCTCGACGCCGACCGCCCGATCGTGGCGGGCGTCGTCGCCGAACGCGGCGCCGACGTCGCCTACGGCACGGCCACCCCGCCGCTCGGCGCGTCCGCCCCCGGCATCGTCGCCGACAACCGGTTCGACGCGTCCCTCGTCCTCACCGCCCCGGAGGACGAGGCGACCGTCCGGGTCCAGACCCTGAACGCCGACGGCGAGGGCGCGCCCCAGGAGGTCAAGGTTCCCGCCGGGCGCACCGTGAAGGCCGACCTCAAGGCCCCGAACGGGGATGACGACACGGCCTACGGCGCCGTGATCACACCGAAGGCCGGATCCGGTCCCGTCCACGTGTCACGGATCCTGTCCACCGGCAAGGGCGACGACCTCCTGCTCACGGTTCTGCCGGTCGTCCCGGCGCGCACGACCCTCCACCTGCCGGACACGGCCGACTCGCAGGGATCCCTCATCCCCGGCTGAGAACCGGCCGGACGTGGCCACGCGCCCGCCCGGTCGGCCGGTCAGTCGTCGGGGGAGTCGTAGCTGGGGTCGACGGACTCGGGGGACAGTCCGAGCAGGTCGGCGACCTCCTCGACGAGCAGGTCGCGGATCAGGCGGGCCCGTTCCTCCTCGCCGGTGGCGCGGGCCTCGACCGGGCGGCGGTACACCACGATGCGCACCGGCCGGCCGGCGTCGGCGGGGAGCGTCCGGCCGAGGGGGACGGGGCCGTCGGACCACGGCTCGACGTCCGGCACGTCCTCGACCGTGAAGTCGACCCGGGACAGCTCCCGGCCCCAGCGCGCGGTCAGCCGCCGCACCTCGTCCTCCACGAGGTCGTCGAACCGTTCCGCGCGGGTGCGTGAGATCGGCGCCTGCGGAGGTGTCAGAGGCCCACGGACGCCACGACCGCGCCGGTCGCGACGCCGTACGCCTGCCACACGGGATCGCACGCCCCAAGCGTACCTCTGAGGTCACCCCGGCCCATCGCGAGCGGGCGCACCGCGGCCCCGAACCCACGCCGCCGGGTTCCGTGACCGTGCCGACATGTGCCGTGACCAGGGGTGACTTGTGGCCCATGCCATACTCGCCGGCTCTCGTCCATCTCCTCGACGGTGAGAGTCGGAGTCCACACGGTATGTAGTTGTTACCCCGGAAATCGACCGGTAACGGCGACACGTGCTCACAGGTGGTGGCGGAGCCGGGAGGAGGGAGGTACGGTCAGCCATCGTGAGCCCCGTCCGCACTTGCTCCCGTACCGCCTGCAAGGCGCCCGCAGTGTTCACGCTCACGTACGTCTACCGCGACTCCACTGCGGTCCTCGGGCCGCTTGCCACGTACGCCGAGCCGCACTGCTACGACCTCTGCGCGGAGCATTCCGAGCGGCTCACCGCCCCCATGGGCTGGGAGCTCGTGCGCCTGCCGGTCGAGGAGGAGACCGAGCCGTCCACCGACGACCTGGAGGCGCTCGCCGACGCGGTCCGCGAGGCCGCCAAGCCCGCCGCCGGCTCGAACGACGAGCCCGTCGGCCAGGGCACGGAGGTCGGCCGCCGCGGTCACCTGCGGGTCCTGCGCTCGGAGCCCGCGTCCACGCAGCCCGGTCAGGAATGATCCCCGCCTGCGAGGGGAGATTCCGGGTGAGCGAGACACATCGCCGGCGTCGTGACATCCCGGCCGGCCGCGGCCGCCCGTCCCGGTAGGCTCATGTCCCTGTCGCTTCGTGTGTCGTCGCTTCGCGTGTCGCATCTCGCGCGGGGGGCGTGCGACGGACGTGCGACGGAACCGCGAACGAGACCGCGACAGGACAGGGTTCCATCCGGGCAGCGTTCACCCGGACCGGGGTTCCCCCCGGGCCGGGTCCTTTCCGACAGGGAGCAGGAGTGGCCGACCTCGCCAAGATCTTCAAGGCGTACGACATCCGCGGCGTCGTACCGGACGAACTCGACACCTCGATCGCGGAGGCCGCGGGCGCGGCGTTCGTCCGGGTGACGGGGGCGGACGCGATCGTCACCGCGCACGACATGCGCGAGTCGTCGGTGCCGCTGTCGCAGGCGTTCGCGCGGGGCGCCACCTCCCAGGGCGCGGACGTCATCGAGGCCGGGCTCGGCTCCACCGACCTGCTGTACTACGCCAGCGGCAGCCTCGACCTGCCCGGTGCGATGTTCACCGCGAGCCACAACCCCGCCAAGTACAACGGCCTGAAGCTGTGCCGCGCGGGCGCCCGCCCGGTCGGCCGCGACACCGGCCTGACCGAGATCCGCGAAATGATCGAGAACGGTGTCCCCGCCTACGACGGCGAGCCGGGCACGGTCTCGCGGCGCGACGTCCTCAAGGGCTACGCCGACCACCTGAAGACCCTCGTCGACCTGTCGTCGATCCGCCCGCTCAAGGTCGCCGTGGACGCCGGCAACGGCATGGCCGGGCACACCGTCCCGTCCGTGTTCGAGGGCCTCGCGATCGACCTGGTCCCGCTGTACTTCGAGCTGGACGGCACGTTCCCCAACCACGAGGCCAACCCGATCGAACCGGAGAATCTTCGCGACCTGCAGGCCAAGGTCCGGGAGACGGGCGCCGACATCGGGCTGGCGTTCGACGGCGACGCCGACCGCTGCTTCGTGGTGGACGAGCGCGGTGAGATCGTCACCCCGTCGGCGATCACGGCGCTGGTCGCGACGCGGGAACTGGCCCGGCACCCGGGTTCGGCGATCGTGCACAACCTCATCACCTCGCGGGCCGTCCCCGAGATCATCTCCGAGCACGGCGGGACCCCGGTCCGCACGCGCGTCGGGCACTCGTTCATCAAGCAGACGATGGCCGAGACCGGCGCGGTGTTCGGCGGGGAGCACTCGGCCCACTTCTACTTCCGCGACTTCTGGTACGCCGACTCCGGCATGCTCGCCGCCCTGCACGTCCTCGCGGCGCTCGGGCAGCAGGACCGGCCGCTGTCGGAGCTGCTGCGCGAGTACACCCGGTACGCGGCCTCCGGCGAGATCAACAGCGAGGTCGACGACCAGGCCGCCGCCACCGCCAAGGTCCGTTCCGCCTTCGAAGGCCGTCCCGGCGTGACGATCGACGAGCTCGACGGCCTCACCGTCACCGCCGAGAACGACGGCTGGTGGTTCAACCTGAGGCCGTCCAACACCGAGCCGCTGCTGCGCCTCAACGCGGAGGCGCGCGACGAGGCGACCATGGCGGCGATCCGAGACGAGGTCCTGGCGCTGGTCAGGGAGAAGTGACCGGTCGGGAGAGACACCGCAACTGCACAGGGAAGTGACGCCGCGATGACGCTGAAGCTCGACTCCTGGCTCCTGGAGATCCTCGCCTGCCCCAACTGCCGCGGCGGGCTGCGCGCCGACGAGGCCGCGTCCGAGCTGGTCTGCACCGGGACGTGCGGCTACGCCTACCCCGTCCGCGACGACATCCCCGTCCTGCTCGTCGACGAGGCGAGGACCCCCGCTCCGTGATCGCGGACCCCGCGCGCCTGGAGGACGCCGCGGCGGTCGAGTCGGCCGATCCCGGGGGGATGCTGCGCCAGGTCGCCTCGTCGGCGGCGCAGGTCCGGGAGGCGCAGCGGACCGCGGCCGAGGCGGGGATCACCGCGCTCGCCGGGGACGGCAGGCCCCGCGCGATCGTCGTGGCCGGCATGGGCGCGTCGGGCCTCGCCGGCGACGTCCTCGCCGCCGTGTGCGGGTACGGCTGCGCGGTGCCGGTGACGACGGTGCGCGGCCACCGGCTGCCCGGCTGGGTCGGCGCCGCCGACCTCGTCATCGCGGTGTCCGCCTCGGGGGAGACGGAGGAGACCCTGCACGCCGCCGCGGAGGCCGCCCGCCGGGGATGCCGGCTCCTCGTCGTCGGCGGGGCCGACTCGCCGCTCGAAGGGATCGCCGCCCACGGCCGCGGTCTCTTCGTCCCCGTCCGCCCGGTGGCGCAGCCGCGCGCGATGCTCTGGGGGCTCGCGATCCCCGTCGTGCTCGGGGCGCGGGCGCTGGGCCTGGCGCACGTGCCGGACGCGGTGCTGGAGTCCACGGCCACCCTGCTGGAGGACGTCGCCCACCGGTGCCGCCCGTCCAGCGAGTCGTTCGTCAACCCGGCCAAGCGCATCGCCCTCGACCTGGCCGGCGACGTGCCGCTGGTGTGGGGCGCCTCGCCGGTGGCGTCCGCGGCGGCGTACCGGTTGTGCTGCCAGCTGGGCGAGAACGCCGGGTACCCCGGCGTGTTCGGGGAGATCCCCGAGGCCGGCCACAACCAGGTGATGGTGCTCGGCGGGCCGTTCACCCGGGGCGGCTCCTCGGGGGCGGACGACGACAATTTCTTCCGCGACCGGGCCGACGACCCCGAGCACGGGCTGCACCTCGTCGTCATGCGGGACGCGGAGGAGCATCCCCGGGCGCGGGAGCACTGCGAGGCGTCCATCGCGATGGCCCGCGACCGGGGCGTGCCCGTCACCGAGATTCACGCCGAGGGCGAACACCCGCTGGAGAGAATCGCGACACTTATCGCCCTGGCAGACTACGTCACGGTTTACTTGGCTATCGCGCTGGGCGTGGACCCCACTCCGGTGCCTGCCGTCAATGAACTGAAGACGAGGATCTCCTGAAGATGAGTGCTGAGGGCGGAACCAAGGCCATCGTGGCCGCGCTCGCCGCCAACCTCGGAATCGCGCTGTCGAAGTTCGTCGCGTTCGTGTTCACGGGCTCGTCCTCGATGCTCGCCGAATCGATCCACTCGGTGGCCGACTCGGGCAACCAGGGCCTGCTCCTCGTGGGCGGCAAACGCTCCAAGCGCGGCCGGACGCGGCAGCACCAGTTCGGCTACGGACGCGAGCGCTACTTCTACGCTTTCGTCGTCGCGGTCGTCCTGTTCACCGTGGGCGCGGTGTTCTCGCTGTACGAGGGCTACCACAAGATCTCCCACCCGGAGGAGATCTCGACCCCGGGCTGGGCGTTCGGCGTGCTGATCGTCGCGATCATCATGGAGTCCTTCTCCTTCCGCACCGCGATCAAGGAGTCGAACGAGATCCGCGGTGACCGGTCCTGGTGGGAGTTCATCCGCCGCGCCAAGGCGCCCGAGCTTCCGGTCGTGCTGCTCGAGGACCTCGCCGCACTCGTCGGCCTGCTGCTCGCGCTGTTCGGCGTGTCGATGTCCGTGGCCACCGGCGACGGCGTGTGGGACGGCATCGGCACCGTGGGGATCGGCGCGCTGCTCGGCGTGGTCGCGACGATCCTCGCGATCGAGACCAAGAGCCTCCTGATCGGTGAGAGCGCCGACCCCGAGATCGAGCAGAGGATCGTCGAGGCGCTGGAGTCGGTGGAGCAGGTCGACCACCTCGTGCACATGCGCACCCAGTACCTCAGCCCGGACGAGCTGCTGATCGCCGCCAAGATCGCCGTCGACCACGACGAGACCGCCGCGGACGTGGCCCGGGGCATCGACGCCGCCGAGGCCAAGATCCGGGCGCAGTTCCCCGAGGCGAAGCTGATCTACCTGGAGCCGGCGCTGAGCGAGCCCGCGTCCGAGGACGTCCCGGCGTCGGCGACGAGCGGGGACAGGGCCGGCCCGGACACGTCGTCGTCCTGACCGGCCCTGGGCGATCCCCGGAAGCACCCCGCTCCGCCCGCGAGGCGGGCGGAGCGGGAGCCCCTCGCCGGGCGGCCGCCGCCGTGCCGGCCGACCCCAGCCCAGGCGAGACCGGCGAGTGCCCCTGACGGGGCGTGCCGCGCCCGTCCGGCGAGGTGCTTCCCGTGCGTCCCCGCCCGGACCCCTGAAACCGGGCGGGTTCTGGCGTGACCGCGGCGACCCCGCCGGAACCCCTGCGCCGGCGCCGGCCGCCGTCGCGGTCACGGGTAAGACACTACGTTCGCGACGGTCGCCGGCACGTCCCCCTCAGGGAGGGAACGCGGCTGGTACTCCAGACGGACCGAGTCGACCCGGATACATCCCCACGGTGAGGAAAGCGGAGGGCCGAACTGGTCAGTATTGAGTCGTGACCACCGACGACAAGGCCCGGACCGGACCCGATCCCGCGGGGTTCGGCCCAGCCCTCGCGCACCACGCGTGGCGGCTGTCCGGCCGGATCGTAGCGGGCGTGGGGCAGCTGCTGCTGTGGATCCTCACCGGCATCGGTTCCCTGCTGCGCCCGATCGCCGCCCGGCTCGCCGCGCGGCTGAACGGCACCGGCCGGCCCGTCCCGCCCGGAGCCCCGGTGCCGCCCGGAGCCCCCGTCCCGCCGGGAGCCCCGGTGCCGCCGGGCGCGCCCGCCCCCCAAGGCGCCCCCGCGGACGCCACGGCGCCGCTGCCGCGGTGGATCAACACCTGGCGGGAGTTCTCCGCCTCCTGGTACTTCGCGCCGCTGACCGGCCTCGCCCTCACCGTCGCCGCCCTCGCCGAGCTCGCCCCGAGCGCCGAGACCCCGCTCAGCCTCGCGGGCGGGTTCGCGGTCGCCTCGACGCTCCCGCTCGTCTGGCGCCGCGAGAACCTGCGGCCGGTCGCGGCCGTGGTGCTCGGCGCCGTCGCCGCGAACCTCCTCACCGGCGAGCGGCTGCTCGTCACCACCGGGTTCGCGGCCCTCTACACGCTGTACGCGCTGGGCCGCCGCCTTCCCCGCCAGTCCACCGGCGTGCTCGCGGTGGGCAGCGTCGCCACCCTCACCGTCGCCTACCTGGCGGCCGGGTCGCTCGACGGGATCCCGTGGCCCGCCGCGTTCGCCGTCGTCCTCGCCGCGATCGGGCTCGGGGACGCCCGCCGCGTCGCCGAGACGGCGGGACGCACCGAGGCCGAGGCCGCCGAACGCACCAACGAGACCCTCACCCGCCTCACCGCCGTGCAGCGGGAGCAGACCGTGATGCGCGAACGCGCCCGCATCGCCCGCGAGCTGCACGACGTCGTGGCCCACTCCGTCTCCATGATCGCGGTGCAGGCGGAGACCGCCCCCTACACGATGAAGGACCTCTCGCCCGAGGCGCGCGCCGGCTACGCCGAGATCGCCAAGACCGCGCGGGAGGCCCTCGTCGAGATGCGGCGCCTGCTCAGCGTCCTGCGCGCCGACGCCACCCCCGAACCGGGGGCGGCGGCCAACTCCCCGCAGCCCCGCCTCGACCAGCTCCCCGACCTCATCGAACAGCACCGCGGCGCCGGCGGCCACGTCGACCTCGCCGTCCACGGCGAACCCCGCCCGCTGTCCACGACGGTGGAGCTGTCGGCGTACCGGATCGTCCAGGAGGCGCTCACGAACGTCCGGCGGCACGCGCCGGGCGCGAAGGTCCGCGTCGACCTCACCTACACGGCGGACCGGCTGGCGGTCACCGTCCGCGACAGCGGAACGCCCGGCGCCGACCCCTCCGCGTCGACCATGGTCCTGAACCCCGAGGACGCCTCCGCCCGTACCGCGGTACTGAACGACCCCGCCGACCCGGGCCGCACCCGCGTGGAGACGCCCGAATCCCTCGGCGGACACGGCCTCGTCGGAATGCGGGAACGTGCGACGATGCTGGGCGGACGGTTCTCCGCCGGCCGCGCCCCCGAAGGCGGGTTCGTGGTGGCGGCCGAACTTCCGCTGACCAGGGAGGGGAGTTCCACCGGTGGACACGGCCGCCAGCCCCCTTCCGGAGCCTGCTGACCCTTCGCCACCCGAGGCTGCCGACGTGATCAAAGTACTGATCGTCGACGACCAGACGATCGTTCGGGCGGGGTTCGCCGCCCTGCTCGACGCGCAGGACGACATCACGGTCGTCGGTGAGGCCGGCGACGGCCGCGAGGCGGTCCGGATCGCCGAGCGCAGCCGCCCCGACGTCGTCGTCATGGACATCCGGATGCCCGGCATGGACGGCATCGAGGCGACCCGCCGCATCCTCGACCTGCCCGGCGCCGACAACGTCCGCGTCCTCGTCCTCACGACCTTCGACGTGGACGAGTACGTCTACGACGCCCTCGCCGTCGGCGCGAGCGGCTTCCTGCTGAAGGACGCCACCGCCGACGAGCTCGTCTCCGCCGTCCGCGTCGTCGCGCGCGGCGACTCGCTGCTCGCCCCGCAGGTCACCGGACGCCTCATCCGCGAGTTCACCCGGCAGCGCCGCTCCCGGCCCCGGCCGCCGTCGGAACTGTCCACGCTGACCGCCCGGGAGATGGAGGTCCTCGTCCTCATCGCGGGCGGCCTCTCCAACGCCGAAATCGCCGAACGCCTCGTCGTCAGCGAACACACGGTCAAAACCCACGTCGCCCGCGTCTTCACCAAGCTCGGCGTCCGCGACCGCGCCCAGGCGGTCATGCTCGCCTACGAATCCGGAGTAGTGACCCCAGGCGAAAGAACTGTGTAACCCAGGGGGCGACCCCCTGGAACCCCCCGCGCGGGCGGGGCGTGCGACCTCCGGTCGTAGAGCGACCTCCGGCCGCCCGCCCCGCGGAGGTGGCTGGTGTCCAGTCCAAAACACAAGGCGACAGAATCGATTCGGCCAAGGTTGAACCACACCAGAGACCCACGTGGCTGAGCCGAGCTCCGCTTCTTGGACAGGACCTCGGCCGACCCCGCGGTTCGGGCGGTCGCAGGGCGTTCAACGCCCGAGGCCGCCCGAACCGCCCGCGCGGGAGGCCGTTTCCCGAGACGCGCCAGCGTCTCGGGAAACGGCCTCCCGCGCGCGACGGGGGGTTCCAGGGGGGTCGCCCCCCTTGGAGGACAACAGCCGGAGGGCTTTCTCCTTCTCGAAGTCCAGTGCTCTTGTCGGGGGTGCGGAGAGGCGGCCGATGCGTTCGCCGAGTTCTCGGACGTGGGCCTGGACTTGGGGTTCGGCCAGGACGCGCAGGCCGAACGCCAGTTCGGAAGGGCCTATGTCGTAGCGCTTCTCCAGGGCGAGGGCCAGGGCGACGGCGCGGAGTTCGGCGTCGCCGAACTGGCGGTGTCCTCCGCCGCGGCCGTTCTTCGCCTCGCGGGTGGAGGGCAGCAGCCCGAGCCGCTCGCGGTAGCGGAGCATGCGGGGTGAGGTTCCGAGCCGCCGGGCGGCCTCCGTGATGCGCATGCGACGATTCTGACAAATCAGTGTCAGAAAGTCGCCTCCGGTCGTGCCCCCGGGCGCGCACCGCCCTTAGACTCGCAGGCGTTGACGTCAACGTCCCAGCGCGCACTGACCCGCACCCCGCGGACCAAGGAGCAACGAAAGCATGGATTACAAGGTCGCCGACCTGTCGCTGGCCGACTTCGGGCGCCGGGAGATCCGGCTCGCCGAGCACGAGATGCCCGGTCTGATGGCGGTGCGCAAGGAGTACTCCGCCGCCAAGCCGCTGCGCGGCGCCAAGATCATGGGCTCCCTGCACATGACGGTCCAGACGGCCGTCCTGATCGAGACGCTGGTGGAGCTGGGCGCCGACGTGCGGTGGGTGTCCTGCAACATCTTCTCGACCCAGGACCACGCGGCCGCCGCGGTGGTCGTCGGACCGGACGGGACCGTCGACGACCCGAAGGGCGTGCCGGTGTTCGCCTGGAAGGGCGAGACGCTCCAGGAGTACTGGTGGTGCACCGAGCAGGCCCTCCAGTGGCCGGACGGCACCGGCCCCAACATGATCCTCGACGACGGCGGTGACGCGACCCTCCTCGTCCACAAGGGCCTGGAGTACGAGAGGGCGGGCGCCGTCCCGACGGCCTCCGAGGACGACCCCGAGGAGTGGCACGTCATCCTCGACACCCTCCGCCGCACCATCGCCGAGAAGCCCGGCCGCTGGACCGCGACCGCCGAGGGGATCAAGGGCGTCACCGAGGAGACCACCACCGGCGTGCACCGTCTCTACGAGATGGAGAAGGCCGGCACCCTCGCCTTCCCGGCCATCAACGTCAACGACTCGGTGACCAAGTCGAAGTTCGACAACAAGTACGGCTGCCGCCACTCGGTGATCGACGGGCTGAACCGCGCCACCGACGTCCTGATCGGCGGCAAGGTCGCCGTGGTGTGCGGTTACGGCGACGTCGGCAAGGGCTGCGCCGAGGCGCTGCGCGGCCAGGGCGCCCGCGTGATCGTCACGGAGATCGACCCGATCTGCGCGCTGCAGGCCGCGATGGACGGCTTCCACGTCACCACCCTGGACGACGTCCTCGAGACCGCCGACATCTTCGTCACCGCGACCGGCAACCGCGACATCATCCGCGCCGACCACATGCAGCGGATGAAGCACCAGGCGATCGTGTCCAACATCGGGCACTTCGACAACGAGATCGACATGGCCGGGCTGGCCCGCATCCCCGGCATCGAGAAGATCGAGATCAAGCCGCAGGTGCACGAGTGGCGGTTCCCCGACGGCCACTCGATCATCGTGCTCGCCGAGGGCCGCCTGATGAACCTCGGCTGCGCCACCGGGCACCCGTCGTTCGTCATGTCGAACTCGTTCACCAACCAGGTGATCGCGCAGATCGAGCTGTTCACCAAGACCGACGAGTACCCGGTCGGCGTGTACACGCTGCCCAAGCACCTGGACGAGAAGGTCGCCCGCCTGCACCTGGACGCGCTCGGCGTGAAGCTGACCAAGCTCACCAAGGAGCAGGCCGAGTACATCGGCGTCGACGTCGAGGGGCCCTACAAGCCGGACCACTACCGGTACTGAGCCGACGGCGGTGGTCCGGGCCGCGGCCCGGACCACCGCGTGGTCGCCCCCGCCGTGGGGTGAGCGGTTCGTGCCATGTGCCGCCGGGCGGTCACCGTCCGGCGGCCGTTTCGCCCGAGGATGCCGATGAGCGACATCGCGGACGCCTCGCTCGCGTACGAGGGCGTCAAGCGGATCGAGTGGGCCGACCGGAGCATGCCCGTCCTGCGGCAGATCCGGGAACGGTTCGCGGCCGAGCGTCCGCTGGACGGGCTGAAGGTCGCGGCGTGCATGCACGTCACGACCGAGACGGCCGGGCTCATCCGGACGCTGCAGGCGGGCGGCGCGAGCGTCGCCCTCGCCGCGTCCAACCCCCTGTCGACGCAGGACGACACCGCCGCCGCGCTCGTGGAGGAGTACGGCGCGGAGGTCTTCGCGCGGGCCGGAACCGACCGCGAGGGGTACTACGCCCACATCCACCGGGCGCTGGAGACCGAGCCCGATCTCGTCCTGGACGACGGCTGCGACCTGGTCAACACGCTGCACATCGACCGCACCGACCTCCTCGGGACGGTCAAGGCGGGCTGCGAGCAGACGACGACGGGCGTGATCCGCCTGCACCAGATGGCCCGGGAGGGCGCCCTCCGCTTCCCGATGGTCGCGGTCAACGACACCGCGACCAAGCACATGTTCGACAACCGGTACGGCACCGGGCAGTCGACCCTCGACGGGATCATCCGGGCCACGAACACGCTCCTGGCGGGAAAGACCGTCGTCATCGCCGGGTTCGGCTTCTGCGGCCGCGGTCTCGCCGAACGGGCCCGCGGCCTCGGGGCGCGCGTCGTCGTCACCGAGATCGACCCGGTCAAGGCGCTGGACGCGGCGCTG
The DNA here is from genome assembly GCA_036564055.1 of Spirillospora sp. Classification (GTDB taxonomy): domain Bacteria; phylum Actinomycetota; class Actinomycetes; order Streptosporangiales; family Streptosporangiaceae; genus Spirillospora. Next base: position 4,232 of record DATCLF010000137.1, on the reverse strand, counting down.
CAGGGCTTCGCCGTCCGGCCGATGGCCGAGGCCGCCGCCGAGGGCGACGTGTTCATCACGGTCACCGGCAACCGCGACGTCGTGAACCGCGACCATCTCGCGGTGATGAAGGACGGCGCCGTCCTCGCCAACTCCGGTCACTTCGACGTCGAGATCGACGTGCGCGCCCTCGCCGAGATGGCCGTCGAGGTGCACCGGGGCGTCCGCCCGCAGGTCGACGAGTACGTCCTCGCCGACGGGCGCCGCCTGGTCCTGCTCGCCGAGGGACGCCTCGTCAACCTGGCCGCCGCCGAGGGGCATCCGGCGGCCGTCATGGACATGTCGTTCGCCGACCAGGCCCTCACCTGCGCGTGGCTCGCGACGGCCCACCCGTCGCTCCCGGCGGCCGTCCACGACGTCCCGAAGGAGATCGACACGGAGGTCGCGCGGCTCAAGCTGGCGTCGATGTCGATCTCGATCGACCGGCTCACCCCCGAGCAGGAGGACTATCTGCACTCCTGGCGCATCGGGTCGTGAGCGATGCCGGACGGGGTCTACCTGCACGTCGACGGGGAGCTCGAGGAGCGTTTCCGGTGCGCTCCCGGGCCCGGCGGCTGGCGCTACGCCTCCCACCGCTCCGACGGCGTCCGCGTCGACATGGTGACGGACGCGCGGTGGCGCCAGCTCCGCCTGGAGATCGTCACCCCGGCCTGGTGGATCCGGGGCGGCGTCACCGGACCCGAGGTCGTCTGGGTCCGCGCGGCCGGGGAGACGGGCACCGAGCACGGCGAGCGGGCGGCGGGGTTCCTGCTCGACTCGCCCGGTTCCCTCGTCGCGGTCGCGCGCCTTCTGGCCCTGGACGACGGCGCGCGGCGAGATGTGCGGCTCGTCCGGGTGAGCGGCCCGTCCCTGGCGACCCTGACCACCACATGGCGGTGGCATCGGACCGGGACGTCCGTCTACGAGACCGAGACCCGGCCGCTCCCGGTCTCGGAGTACGAGATCACGGACCTGTCCACGGGCGAGGTCGAGGCCGTGCACATCGCGGGCGACGTCGTCCTCGCGGCCCCCGGCGTCGAACTCACCGACCTGGAGTCCCCGCCCAATCTCCTGAGCTAGACGTGCGCCGTCTCGTTTGTCGGTATGTTCCGATATGACCCACATGATCGGGAGGTTCGACGGACGTGTACCAGCCCCCGCCAGGACAGGGAGCACCACCGCCTCCCATGCCCCCGACGGGCATGCCAGGCCCGCCGCCGGTCAAGAAACGGTCGCCGCTGCTGTTCGTCGGCGCCGGGCTCGCGGTCGTCCTCGTCCTCGGCGTCGCGGCCGTGGCCGTCGCCGTGAGCCGGGGCGACCGTGTGAGCGGCCCTCTCGCGGCCGGGCACTGCGTCGACACGGCCTTCGGCATGGACGAGGGCAACCGCATCCCGCCCAGCTCCCGGGTGGAGTGCGACGACTCCAAGGCCAAGGCGAAGGTGCTCAAGGTCACGCAGACGAAGACGGCGAGCGTCACGTTCGGCCTGCGGAGCGAGCCCGACTGCCCGCAGGGCACCGACGGCGTCACCAACGTCAGGATCAAGCCGGACGCGCGGGAGTTCTTCGAGGCGTGCGTCCGCAACCTCGAAGGCCCGCATCCCGGCGACCCCGGCGCGGGCGGCGCGCTGCTGACGGTGGGCGACTGCGTCACCGGCGGCGCCTTCGGCGTCGGCGGCCAGGAGAAGCCCTGCTCGGGCGACGAGTGGTACGGCAAGGTGATCGCCCGTGTCGACACCGAGGCGTCCTGCCCGCCGAAGACGCTGGAGACCATGAAGCTGAAGGCCTTCGGCGGCGGGCGGATCCCGCACCCGATCCTGTGCTTCGGCGCGGGCGGCGGCGTCCTCGCGGAAGGCGACTGCATCGCCGACCCGTCGTTCGACTTCGACGGCCTCGACAAGGCCGACTGCGCGGGCTCCGAGGCGGTCGCGAAGGTCGTGGGCAGAGTGAAGACCACCCGCGAGTGCCCCTCGTCGGCCACCCACACCATGACGGCCGAGGGCGCCTACCTCCCGGTGCTGTGCCTGAAGAAGATGCGCCCCACCCTCAGCGAGAAGCTCCGCTCCCTGGGCGACTGAGCGGATGCGGCGTCCTCACGGCCGGGGCCGGGACGCGGGCCGCTCACGCCGGCGTCCCGGCCCCGGCCGGTCACCCGGGCGACGCCGTCTCCGCCTCCCCGGACCGGCCGGTGGGCGGCTTCTCCCAGACGGAGACGTGCTGGGTGCTCTCGCTCGTGAAGGGTTCACGCGTCCAGCCGTCCCAGCGGTCCCGCAGCCGCAGCCCCGCGAGCCGGGCCATCAGGTCGAGCTCCGACGGCCACACGTACCGGAACGGGTACGCGCGGTACTCCCCGCGACCGTCGACCACCTCGATGTGGTGCGAGCTCATCGACTGGGTGGCCACGTCGTACACGTCGAAGCCCCACCGCGTCTCGCTCACGTGGAACGGCACGACGTTCTGCCCCGGCGGCAGCCGCCGCAGCTCGGGCACGCCGACCTCGATGACGAACACGCCCCCGGGCTCCAGGTGGGCGGCCGCGTTGCGGAAGCACTGGACCTGGGCCTCCTGCGTCGTCAGATTCATGATCGTGTTGAAGACGAGGTAGACGAGGGAGAACGTCCCCTCCACCCGCGTCGTGGCGAAGTCGCCGACCGTCACCCCGATCGCGTCGCCGCCCGGCTTGGCGCGCATCCGCGCGATCATCGCCCGCGACATGTCGATGCCGTGGACCTCGACGCCGCGGGCCGCCAGCGGCAGCGCGATCCGGCCCGTCCCGATCCCGAGTTCGAGAGCCCGGCCGTCTCCGGCGAGGTCCGCGAGCACCTCGACGGCCGGATCGACCACCTCCGGCGCGAACATGTCCGCGGTCTTCTCGTCGTACCTTGCGGCGACGTGTTCCCCGAAGTACCCGTCCGAGTCGTTCATCCCGTGGACGGTACAAACGGCACCTCGGGTCACGCCACCCCTTAGAGTGTGCGCGTCATGAAGACGCTGTTCGGGTCCGGTTTGTAATCCGCGAAGGGCTCACAGTAGGTGAACCCGAACTTCTCGTAGAGTCTCCTCGCCCCGGCGAAGAACTCGGCGGATCCGGTCTCCAAGCTCACCCTGGAGAACCCCGCGCGCTTCGCCTCCGTGAGGATGTGGTCGAGAAGCAGGGACGCGATGCCGTTTCCCCTGCGCCGGGGCGCGGTGCGCATCGATTTCAGCTCGGCGTGAGCGGCGTCCAGCCTTTTGAGGGCGCCGCACCCGACCACGCACGTCCCGTCCAGCACCGACCAGAACGTGATCTCGGGTCGGCGCAGGGCGTCGATGTCCAGGGCGTGCTTGCTCTCCGCTGGGGAGACGGCCCGCATCTCCTCGATGTGCTCACGGAGAAACTCGGCGATCCGCGCGCTGGACAGATCGTCGACGACGATGTTCATCGTGCCTCCCCAGGGGGTGCCGCCATCCGGCTGATCCCTCCGGCCAGTATTGCTTCCGGACGGTGTCCCGTGCGGGCGGGTTCGCCTTCGGGCGAGGGGTTCGCGTCGTTCGCCGGCTGCCTATTCTTGTGGTCATGACTCCGGCGCCTCCCGAGCCCGCGGACCATGTGCCGCCGGGGGAGCTGCGCGCCTCGCACGCCGAACGGGAGGCGGTGGTGGAGCGGCTGCGCGACGCGGCGGCGGAGGGACGCCTCGACCTCGACGAGCTCGACGCGCGCCTGGAGAAGGCGCTGAAGGCCAAGACCCACGCCGAGCTGTCCGCCCTGACCGCCGACCTGCCGGCGCCGCCCGCCCCCGAGAGCCGTCCGCCCCTGGTCCTCAACGGCGGCGTGCACGGCGCCTCCCGCGGCCCCGGACGCTGGGAGGTCCCCGAGCGCATCGTCGCCCGCGGAGGCGTCGGCGGCGTGAAGATCGACTTCTCCCGCGCCGAATGCCGCCTGCCGGAGGTTCACGTGGAGGCGTACGGGGAGGCGGCCGGCGTCACGATCGTCATCCCCGAGGGCTGGGCCGCGGACGCCACCGGCATGGACCCCGGCATCGGCGGCTTCAAGGACAAGACCACACCCGACCGGCTGCCCGGAACCCCGCTGGTCCGTCTCAGCGGGTCCGGCGGCATGGCGGGGGTCGTCCTTCGTCACCCCAACCGCTGGGAACGCCGCAAACTCAACCGCAACCCGGCCTAGCTCCGATCCGCTCGAACCCCGGAGTCTCCCGGGCTTGGGGAGCATTGGGGAC
>DATCLF010000136.1:0-3258 GCA_036564055.1 Spirillospora sp. | reverse complement strand
CGCCCGTGCCGGTCACGGGTCCCGCGGGGGTGGACACTGGTAGACCCCGGCAGAAGGGAACGACGATGTCCGAGGAGATCCACTTCCTGTCCGCCCGCGAGCTCGCCCGCCGGATCCGCGAGCGCGAGCTGTCGGCGCGCGAGGTCGTCCAGGCTCATCTCGACCAGATCGAACGGACGAATCCACAGGTCAACGCCGTGGTCACGCTCACCGCCGAGGAGGCGCTGCGCCAGGCCCGCGAGGCCGACGACAGGCTCGCGGCCGGGACGCCGCCCGGCCCGCTGCACGGCCTGCCCGTCGCGCACAAGGACACCCACGCCACGAAGGGCGTGCGCACCACGTCCGGCTCGCCGATCTTCACCGACCACGTCCCGGACGCCGACGAGCTCGTCATCGAGCGGATGCGCGCGGCCGGAGTGATCACGATCGGCAAGACGAACGTGCCGGAGTTCGCCGCGGGGTCGCACACGTTCAACCCGATCTTCGGCGTGACCCGCAACCCCTACGACCCGTCGAAGTCGGCGGGCGGCAGCAGCGGCGGGGCGGCCGCCGCGCTGGCGTGCGGGATGCACCCGCTCGCCGACGGCAGCGACATGGGCGGTTCCCTGCGCAACCCCGCCTCGTTCTGCAACGTCGTCGGGTTCCGGCCGTCACCGGGACGGGTCCCGTCGTGGCCGGTGGCGGCGGCCTGGTCGACACTGGGCGTGCAGGGGCCCATGGCGCGGGACGTGGCGGACGCGGCGCTGCTGCTGTCGGTGCTCGCCGGGCCGGACCCCCGCAGCCCGATCGCGCTGGAGACGCCCGGGGCGGTGTTCGCCGCGCCGCTCGACTCCGACATCGGCGGGCTGCGCGTCGCGTGGTCCCGCGACCTCGGCGGGATGGTGCCCGTCGACCCGGCCGTCACCGGCGTCCTCGAACCTGCGGTGAAGGTCTTCGAGGACCTCGGCTGCACGGTCGAGGAGGCGTGCCCCGACCTGTCGGGGGCGGACGAGGTCTTCCGGACGCTGCGCGCGTGGCACTGGGACATCACGCTCCGTCCCCTGCTGGACGAGCGCCGCGCCGACTTCAAACCGTCCCTCGCCGAGAACATCGACGCCGGCCGGTCCCTCACGGGCGCCGACCTCGGGCGCGCCGAGGTGCTGCACACCGAGCTGTTCCACCGGGTCCGGGTGTTCTTCGAGCGGTTCGACGCGCTGCTCCTGCCGGTGAGCCAGGTGCCGCCGTTCGACGCCGACCTGGAGTACCCGCAGGAGGTGGCGGGCGAGCCGATGGGCGACTACCTGGAGTGGATGCGGTCGTGCTTCCTCATCTCGGCGACCGGCTCCCCCGCGCTGTCGGTGCCGGCCGGGTTCACCGGCGACGGGCTGCCGGTCGGCCTGCAGGTCGTCGGGCCGCACCACGGCGACCTCGCCGTCCTGCAGATCGGGCACGCGTTCGAGCAGGCCACCGGCCATGGACGGCGCCGGCCTCCCCTCGCCCTCGGGTGACGGGCCGGGTCACGACCCGACCGGGAACCGCAGGACGAACCGCGCGCCCCTGTCGCTGTCGGCGACGATGAGGGTTCCGCCGTGCGCCTGCGCGATGTCCCGGGAGATCGTCAACCCGAGGCCGCTTCCGCCGGTGTCGCGTTCGCGGCTCTCGGCGAGCCGGGCGAAGCGCCGGAAGATGCGCTCGCGGTCCTCGGGGGCGATCCCGGCGCCGTCGTCGAGCACCTCCACGACGACGTGCCCCTCCTCCACCGCCGCGCTCACCCAGATGCGGGACTCGGCGTGCCGTTCGGCGTTGTCGAGCAGGTTCCGCAGCACCCTCGCCATGTGGCGGGGGGTGGCATGGGCGACCATCTCCTCCGGCACGGAGACCTCGACCGGGACCCGAAGGCCGCGCCGCGCCACCTCCGCCCTGATCAGCGAGGCGAAGTCGACCCGTTCCCGGCTCTCCTCGACGCCCGCCCCGACCTTCGCGAGGACCAGCAGGTCGGCCACGATGCCCTGCAGCCGGTCGGCGTCGGCGAGCGCCGCCCGCGCCACCTGGGGCCAGTCCTCGTCCTCGGGGTGTTCCAGCGCCAGCTCGAGCCGGGTCTGCAGGCCCGTCAGCGGGCTGCGCAGCTCGTGCGAGACGTCCGCGGCGAAAGCGCGCTGCCGTTCGAGGGCGTCCTCCAGCCTGCCCAGCGTCACGTTCACCGACTGCGCCAGCTCCGACACGTCGTCCTCGGCGGCGGGGACGCTCACCCGGCGGTCCGGGGCGCGGCCGGTGATCTCGGCGAGCTCGGCGCTCATCGTCCGCACGGGCCGCAGCGCCCTCCGCACGGCCAGCGAGACGATGTACCCGACCACCGCGGTACCGACGAGGACCGCCACCCCGAGCATGACGATGAACGCGCTCTGCAACTTGAACTCGCGGATGGTCGTACCGGCGTGCACGATCCGCCAGCCGCCCGGGCTGTGCACCCGTTCCGTCACCCAGTAGACCTCGCCCTCGCCCGCGAAGTCGGCGGAGCGGTGCACGGGGTGGTCCGGCCGGGCCGGCGCGGGCACGTCCACCGGGCCGCGCCCCTCCAGCGCACCGCTGGACGCGAGCACGCGACCTTGATCGTCCTGCACCTGCAGGAGCGTGAACTCGGTGTCCGTGACGTGCAGCCTCCCCCGCGGGTCGGTGGTGCGGACGGTCTCGGACAGATGGGCGATCGCGCGGGTCCCGCCGTCGTGCAGGCCGTCGAACACGGTGAACCGCACGACCTGAAAGAGGATCATGGCTTCGGCGGCCAGCAGCAGGAGGACGAGCAGGGTCGCGGTGACGGTCACGCGGGTCCGGGCCGACCAGCGCGACGGCGGCAGCCGTTCCCGGGCCCTCCGCATCCGACGCGACCCCCCTTCCGCCTCGCACGCGGCGGCGCCGCGGCATCGGCGCACACCGACGGCGCACATCAACAGCACGCACCGACGGCGCGCACCGCTCGCACGGCGCCTGGGGGGTCGAACGCGACGCCGCTGGTTGTAGCCGTGCCCGCTCCCGGTGAAACATCACCGCGCACGGCCGGACGGCACTCGGATCGAACGGCGCCCGGACCGAAAGCGTCCGAGATCAAACGATGCCCGCGTGATCCTGCACCTCCCACCCCTGGGGCGCCGACCACGCGGGCATCACCTTCGGTGCCGCCAGCCGCCCGCCACCCGCATGCCGAGGAGGAATCCGACGGGACGGGGCCCGGCTGTCGACGTGTCCCACCCTGCCCGCCCCGGATTCACTGGACGCTACAAC
>DATCLF010000135.1:0-2408 GCA_036564055.1 Spirillospora sp. | reverse complement strand
GAGCAGGCATACCTCGGCGAGGTGATGAATCACTTCGCGGTTGATGTGCAGCACCAGCCGGGCCATGGGGCTCTCGGCGAACGGCCCCTCGGCGGGCCCGCAGGGACGCATGAGGCCCGACTCGCCGAGGGACTCGACGCCGGCCGTCCACATGGCGTACTCGGCGTCGAGCTGGGCGAGCGCCTCCTCGGCGGTCTCGGCGTACTCGAACGTCTGGTAGTCCGTCGGCTCCCGCCCGAAGTGCGAGGCGTTGCGCATCGCGAGGACGCCGACGATGACGTGCGCGAGCCGCCAGGCGATCGTCGTGAACGGCGGCGGGTCGGGCTCCGGCATCGCGAAGTCGATGGTCATCGCCCCGGTGCCCGCCTGGATCGGCGCCGTGCCGGTGCCGCGCTTGCGCACGCTCCAGCAGTCGGGGACCGGTTCCCAGAAGTACTCGTCGTCGGCGAGCCCGTCGAGCCGGGCGCGGAGCTGGTTCGTCCAGTGCCATGTGAGCTGGTCCAGGACCAGCGAATTCCACGTCATGTCGCTCATGGCCCCAAGCCTGCCCCCCATTGCGGACAGGATCCGTCCGTGATCTCAGGTGACTCCGTGATCACAGACGGCCCCGTGATCTCAGAGGCTTGGGACGGTCGCGACCTCACTTCGCCTGCCGCCGCCCCGACTCGTCGTACTTGGCGCGGTTGGCGAGCACCTCGTCCATGTGCGTCTCCGCCCACTCCTTGAGGCTGTACATCGCGGTATAGAGCGAGCGTCCGAGGTCCGTCAGCTCGTAGGTGACCGTGACGGGCACGGTCGGCGTGACCGTGCGGCTGACCAGGCCGTCCCGTTCGAGGGAGCGGAGCGTCTGGGTGAGCATCTTCTGGCTGATCCCCGCCAGCCGGCGGGACAGCTCGGAGTAACGCATCGGCCGCGCACCGCCCGCGCCCTCATCGCCGTCGTCGTCGGCGTAGGGGCCCTCACCGCCGAGCGCCGCCAGGACGAGCGCGACCCACTTGTCGGAAATCCTGTCGAGAAGCTGACGGCTCGGGCATTCCGCCAGGAACGCGTTGTACTCCAGCTTCGCCTGCGCCCGTTTCTGGGCCGCCGTCCTCGTCGCCATCGGCTGCTCCTTCCTACCTCGCGGGGAGATACGCACCTTCAGGTACGTACTTCCCACTGGAGAGTCACTCATTCCATTGTGGAGAGAGCAGCACTGATGGCTTCAATGATTGGGAGCGACCATGTCCTCCACCTTCCGTACCGCCGTCGTCCGGAACCCGAACGGACCCGAGTCCATTGAGATCATCGAGGTGCCGGTGGTCGAGCCGGGCCCGGGACAGGTGCGGGTCCGGATCGCGGGAACCTGCGTCAACCCCGTCGACCTGGCACTCGCCGCCGGAGTCTTCCACGGGCTCGGAGTGGTCGGCCGGCGGGACTACACCGGCATCGGCTGGGATTTCGCCGGGACCGTCACGGCCGCGGGCCCGGACGCTGACATCCCGGTCGGCAGCCGCGTCGCGGGCCTGGTCACCGGCTTCGACCGCGACTTCGGCACCTACGCCGAGCAACTGGTCGTGCCGGTGAGCGACATCGCGCCCGTGCCGGACGGCCTCGACCTCGTCACGGCCGCGACGATCCCGCTCAACGGCCTCGCCGCGGCCCAGATCGTCGACCTGCTCGGCGACGGCGACGGACGCGGCCTCCTGGTGACCGGGGCCGCGGGCACGGTCGGCGGCTTCGTCGTCCCGCTCGCCCGGGAGCGGGGCTGGCGGGTCACCGGGCTGGCCCGCGCCGAGGACGAGGAGTTCGTCCGCGGCCTCGGCGCCGGCTTCGTCACCGAGACGACGGGCCGCTGGGACGCGGTGGCCGACGCCGCCGGGCTCCAGGAGCGGGGCGCCGCGCTGGTCCGGGACGGCGGCGTCTTCGTGGGCGTGAAACCGAACGCCGGCCCGGCGCCCGAGCGCGGCATCACCGTCCGGGTGGTCGAGGTGCGGCCCGACGGGGCCCGGCTCGCCGGGCTTCTGGACGACGCCGCCAAGGGAAGGCTGCCGGCGCGGGTGCACGCCGTCGTCCCGCTCGACCGGGTCGCGGACGCCCACCGCGCGGTCGCGAAGGGCGGCGTGCGCGGGAAGTACGTCCTGCGTCCCTGACGTCGCGTCCAGAGCCGATCGAGAAAGGCCGACCAAGAAAAAGGCACGCTCGCCAGTGAGCGTGCCTTTGGTCATGGAAGTCCGGCCGCTCAGCTGCGCCGGACGGTGAAGGTGCTGCAACCGGCACCGCGGACCGTGCCCTGGATCAGGTCGGGGTTGGCGCTCGAAAGCGGCGCGCTCAGCGAGACCATGTCGTAGCCGGGCGGCCGGCTGATCCAGTTGTCCCCGTACAGGTAGAGCGAGGTTTCCGTGGCGGTGCCGCGGACGGTGTAGGAG
>DATCLF010000134.1:0-1599 GCA_036564055.1 Spirillospora sp. | reverse complement strand
GGGAGGACCGGCTCGCCTCGCGGAAGCTGCCTCGGACCGTGGGGTCGTCCATGGTGAAGGAAGCATTGTCGTACCGCGCGCGGTCCTCGTCCCACCGGTTCGTGAACGCCCAGCCGCGGAGGTCGAACGGCCCGGCGGGGTCGTAGGACGCCGCGAGCTGCGCCGAGGTGCCGGCCAGGTCCTCGACCCGCTCGTACGTCGGGCGGTTGGCGAAGGGGTCGCTCGGGTCGTCGATCAACCCGGGCGGGATGCCGTACGCGCCCTCCGTCCGGGAGACGACCAACCCGACCGAGCTCCTCTCGCTCGGCGCGGCGACCAGGTTCGCGAACACGTTGCGGCGCTCGCGATGGCTGTTCATGCGGCGCGCCGGCGCCCCCTCACCCAGCGACGGCGGCACGCTCACCGAGGGGTAGCCGTCCGAGTCCAGCACGCTCCCGCTCGCGAAGTACGCGATCGGGCCCGCCTCGCCGCCCACCGCCACTCGCGCCGCCCGCGCCGGACCCTCCCGCACCTCGCCCGTCCCGACGCCCGATAGGCGGGCTGCGCCCCGTCGCGTCACGATGTTGATCACGCCCGCGAGCCCGCCCTGGCCGTAGAGCACCGAGCCCGTCGCCGGGAGGAACTTGATGAACGCGATGTTCTCGACGGCGATGAACGACGGGTCGACCTGCCCGTCGAAGGTCGAGTTCAACGGAATCCCGTCCAGCAGGACGACCAGGTGCCGGGAGCGGAAACCGCGGACGTTGATCCGCGGCACGCCTGCGCCGCCCGTCCGCAGGTCGACGCCGGGGAGGAGCGCCAGCGCCTCGTCCAGCGTGCGCGCGCCGGCCGCCTCGATCTCCTCCGCCGTCACGATCCTCTGCGTGACGGCCTGCTCGCCCACCGGCCTGCGCGCCGACGCCACGACCTCGCCCAGCTCATAGATCGGCAGCTCCTGGGCGGAGGCCGGTGCGGCCAGCACCGCGATCAGGATGGTGGGAAGAAGACGTGTTCCCCGCATGAGGCCTCCTGGTCGAGAGGAACGCGGCGCACGAACGGATGCACCCGGCGATGGGACGCGGCCGGCATCCCACGCCGGACGCGGCGCGGAAGCCAAGCACGTTGTCGTCGTTGACCCGAGGGCTGCTCAATCTAAAGGATTGTAGCATGCTGAAAAAATTGGGATGCGCCGGCCATGGGGGCGAGTCTTGCGAGCTACCCTTACGGGCGAGTGCTGGGGACCGGTTCTTCAGGTCTGCCCGGTGACCCCGCCCGGCGGCGCGGCGGACATCCTCATTCCCGACAGACTGGCTAGGCCGAGTCGGACAGGGGATGCGACCAGGACGGCACCGAATGCCAGGCGAGCGATCGAGAACGCAGGGTGAGATGGACGGCGGCGGGGCACTCCGCCGCGAGGTGGGGCTGCCGGGCGCGGTCCTGCTGGGGCTCGGCGCCATGGTCGGGACCGGCGTCTTCGTGAGCATCGGCCTCGCGGCGGGAGTCGCGGGACCGGCGCTCCTGGCCGCCACCCTCCTCGCCGCGCTGGTCGCGACCGCGAACGGGCTCTCGAGCGCGCAGCTCGCCGCCGCGCACCCGGTCAGCGGCGGCACCTACGAGTAC
>DATCLF010000133.1:0-9006 GCA_036564055.1 Spirillospora sp. | reverse complement strand
CGGTGCCGTTGCCGTAGGGGTTGGCGGAGATCAGCTCCATGGCCTCCTCGTAGGAGCCCACCCGCACGACCGACAGAACCGGACCGAAGATCTCGTCCTTGTAGGCGTCCATGTCGGGGGTGACGTGGTCGAGGACCGTCGGGCCGAGCCAGAATCCGTCGCCCGCCCCGCCGATGACCTCCGGATCGCGCCCGTCGACCGCGAGGACGGCGCCCTGCGCGACGCCGCCGTCCACATAGGACGCGACCCTGTCGCGGTGCTCCCGGGTGATCAGCGGCCCCATCTGCGATTCCGGATCGTCCCCCGGCCCCACCTTCAGCTTCGCGACCCGCTCGCGGATCGCGGCCACCAGGTCGTCCCCGACCGGGTCGACGGCGACGACCACCGAGATGGCCATGCACCGCTCCCCGGCCGAGCCGAACCCCGCCGACACGGCCGCGTCGGCGGCGAGGCCGAGGTCGGCGTCGGGCAGGACCAGCATGTGGTTCTTGGCGCCGCCGAGCGCCTGCACCCGCTTGCCGTTCGCCGCCGCCGTCGCGTAGACGTACCGGGCGATCGGCGTCGAGCCGACGAAGCTGACGGCCTTGACGTCCGGGTGGTGCAGCAGGCCGTCCACCGCGGTCTTGTCGCCGTGGACGACGTTGAAGACCCCGTCCGGCAGCCCGGCCTCCGCCCACAGTTCCGCCAGCCGGACCGACGCGGACGGGTCCTTCTCCGACGGCTTGAGGACGAAGGTGTTCCCGCACGCGATCGCGATCGGGAACATCCACATCGGCACCATCGCCGGGAAGTTGAACGGGGTGATCCCCGCCGCCACGCCGAGCGGCTGCAGGATCGAGTAGGCGTCGACCCCCGTCGAGACGTTCTCGGAGAACCCGCCCTTCAGCAGGTGCGGGATGCCGCAGGCGAACTCGACGACCTCCAGGCCCCGCGTGACCTCGCCCGCGGCGTCCGAGACGACCTTGCCGTGCTCGGAGGAGATCAGCCGGGCCAGCTCGTCGCGGTGCCGGTCCACGAGCTCGCGGAACCGGAACAGCACCTTCGTGCGCTGCGAGAGCGAGGCGTCCCGCCAGCCGGGGAACGCGGCCGCCGCGGCGGCGACCGCGGCGTCGATCTCCGCCCGGCCGGCGAAGTCGACGGTCCCGGCGAGACGCCCCGAGGCGGGCTCGTAGATGTCGCCGCGCCGCTGCGCCCTCCCGTCGAACGGCTTGCCGTTGATCCAGTGCGTGACGTGCCTGCCACCGCTCATGAGACCGCCTTCCCGTTCACCGTTTCCCCGCCGGCCCCTTCCCCGTTCACCGCTCTCTCGTTCACCGCTTCGAGGGCCGCGAGCACGATGCCGAGACCCTCGGCGGCCTCGTCGTCGGTCAGGGTCAACGGGGGCGCCATGCGTATGACGTTGCCGTACAGGCCGCCCTTGCCCACCAGCAGGCCCCGTTCGCGGGTCGCCTCCATCACCGCGGCGGCCAGCGGCGGGCTCGGCTCACCGGTCGCCGGGTCGGCCAGCTCCACCGCGAACATCAGGCCCTTGCCCCGCACGTCCTTCACGATCGGGAACCGCCCGGCCGCCTTCTTCAGCCCGCCGATGATCGCCGCACCCTGCCGGGCCGCGTTGGCGCGCAGGTCGTGGGCGAGGACGTAGTCGAGGGTCGCGTTCGCGGCGGCCGTCGCGATCGGGTTGCCGCCGAACGTGGAGATCCCGATCTTGGGCAGGGCGTCCATCAGCTCGGCCCGCGCGACCACGCCGCCGATCGCGAACCCGTTGCCGAGGCCCTTGGCGAACGTCATCGCGTCCGGGGTCACACCGTGGTTCTGGATGCCCCAGAAGTTCTCCCCCGTCCGTCCCCAGCCGGTCTGGACCTCGTCGGAGATGAACAGGATCCCGTGCTCGTCCAGGACCTCCTTGTAGGCGGCGAACAGGCCGTCCGGCGGCATCGTGAAGCCCCCGACGCCCTGGATCGGCTCGGCGATGAGCGCGGCGACGTCCCCGCCGGCCGTGCCGGCGAGCACGTGACGCAGGTCCTGCACGCACGCGTCGACGTACGCCTCGTCCGACATACCGGCGAACTGCGGCAGGTGCCGGTCGGCGCCGTGCAGGAAGTGGACGCTCAGCGGCGAGTAGGACACGTTCGTCCAGGCACGGTTGCCGGTGACGCCCGCCGCGCCGAACGACCGGCCGTGGTAGCCCTGCCGCATCGCGAGGACCTCGTTGCTGCGCCGCGCGTACGCGGCCAGCAGCAGCGCCGTCTCGTTGGCCTCGGTCCCCGAGTTGGTGAAGAACACCTTGGCGTCCGGGATGCCCGACAGCCGGGCGATCTTCTCCGCCAGCTCGACCTGCCCGCGCAGCAGGTACGACGTCGATGTGTGGACGATTCCGGTGGCGAGCTGCCGCTCGACCGCCTCCCGCACCTCGGGCACGTCGTAGCCGAGCATGTTCGTGAGGATGCCGGTGAAGAAGTCGAGGTAGCCGTTCCCCTCGGCGTCGGTCACGCGGCTGCCCTTGCCGCGGACGATCTCGATGGGTTCGCTGTAGTTGAGCGCCATCCACGACGGCATGACCGCCCGGTGGCGCCGGAGCAGGTGCGCGTGTTCCGACATGACTCAAGTGTGGTTCCCGCAGGCGGGCGCGGCCACCCGCCAGAGTGTCAGGAGCACGCGCCGCCGGTTGACGCTCTGCCGGGCGCCGGGCTCCGCGGGGCGTCCGACATCGTGTAAGCGGCCGAGCACCGGCCATTGACATCGTGTCCGGCTATTCTCGGTGGCGATGCTGCCCACCGTCGACGACGTCCTCCGGCTCGACGCGGTGCGGCGCGGGCAGCCCCGCGTCGTCGCGGGCGGCGACCGCACCGGCAACCGGGTCCGCTGGGTCCACGTCGCCGAGATCGCCGACATCGCGCATCTGCTGCACGGGGGCGAGCTCGTCCTCACCACGGGGATCGCGCTCCCCGACGAACCCGAACGGCTGCGGACCTACATCGCCGAGCTGGCCGAGGTCGGGGTGAGCGGCCTCATGATCGAGCTCGGGCGCCGCTTCGCCACCGAGCCGCCGCCCGCCCTCGTCGCCGCCGCCGAGGAGCACGGCCTTCCCGTCATCGTCCTCGCCCACGAGCTCGCGTTCGTGGACATCACCGAGGCGGTGCACGCCCGCATCGTGGAGGACCAGTTCGCCGAGCTGCGCGCCTCCGAGCAGCTCCACGAGATCTTCACCCGGCTGTCGGTCGAGGGCGCCTCCACCGACGAGGTCGTCCGGCAGGTCGCGGCGCTCGGCGGGCATCCGGTCGTGCTGGAGAACCTCGCCCACCAGGTCCTCGCCGCCGACGCCGGCGGCGCCGACGCCTCCGAGCTGCTGTCGGCGTGGGAGACCCGTTCGCGCGCCGTACGGCCGGGACGCCGCACCGCCTACGACCCGACGTCGGGCTGGCTGGTGACCATGGTCGGCGCCCGCGGCGAGGACTGGGGCCGCCTCATCATCGTGCTCGGCGCGCCGCCCTCGCCGCGCGAGACCGTCCTGATCGAGCGGGCCGCCACCACCCTCGCGCTCGGGCGGCTGCTCGACCGGCACGCCGAGAGCGTCGAACGCCAGGCCCACGGGACGATCATCACGGGGATCCTCGCGCACGCCTACGCCGACCCGCAGGAGGCCGCGGCCCGTGCCCGCGCGCTCGGCGTCCCGCTCGCCGGGCGGCGGCTGCTCGGCGTGGTCCTGCGGCACCGCGGGCCCGGTGCACCGCCGGTCGGCGAGCTGTCCGCGCTCGCCGAGACGGCCGCCGCCGCGTGCAGGCAGGCCAGGCTCGCCGCGCTCGTCGGCGTCCTGGACGAGGGCGGGCCGAACGCCCGCGTCGGCGTCCTGGCGTCGCTGCCCGCCCGCGCCGACGCGGAGACGGCGCTCGCCGAGGTCGCCGCCCGCGTGCGCGCACGAGCGGAGGACGCCGTCATGGCGGCCGGCTCCGTCGTCGAGACGATCCGCGACGTGCGCCGCTCGTTCCTGGAGGCCGAGCAGGTCGCCGGGGTCGCCGCCCGCGGCTCGGACTCCCGGCTGTTCTACCGGCTTCCCGACCTTCGGCTCCGCGGCCTCCTGCATCTGCTCCGCGACGACGTGCGCGTCCAGACCTTCGTGGAACGCGAGCTCGGGCCGCTGCTGGAGTACGACGCCCGGCGGGGCACCGATCTCACGCGGATTCTTGAGCTGTACCTGGAATCCGGTCGCAACAAGGCCGTCGCCGCCCAGCGGGCCCACCTGTCACGCCCGGCGTTCTACGAGCGGCTCCGCCGCATCGAACGCATCCTGAACGCCGACCTCGGCGACGTTGAGTCGTGCGTCTCGCTTCACGTCGCCCTCCTGGCCCTCGAATCGGTCCGCCGGGAGCGTCCCTGACTCGTGGCCACTGAAGGCCGTCCGCGAAGGGTCCGTCCCGCATACGCTTCACTCCATGACCGCGCTTCACTCCATGACCGGCGCTGCGCTGCATGTTCATCGGTACGGGGACCCGGCGGGCGAGCCGGTCGTCGCGCTGCACGGCGTCAAGGGGCACGGGGCGCGCTGGCGGCGGACGGCCGAGCGGTACCTGGCGGACCGGCGAGTCCTCGCCCCCGACCTGCGGGGCCACGGACGGTCGCCGTACGAGCCGCCGTGGACGGCCGAGCGCCACGTGGCCGACGTCCTGTCGGTCCTCGACGCCGAGGGCGTCGAGCGGGCCGACCTCGTGGGCCACTCCTTCGGCGGGATGATCGCCGTGCATCTGGCGCGGACGGCTCCGCGGCGGGTGCGGCGTCTCGTCCTGCTCGACCCGGCGATCGGGCTGGACCCCGCGGACGCCGCCCGGGAGGCCCGCGCCGCCATGACGCCGGTGTCGTTCGACGACCGGGCGCAGGCCCGCGCCGACCGGGTGGCGCGCTGGCCGGACGCGCCGGACGAGGCGGTGGACGACGAGGTCGCCGACCATCTGGGCCTCGGGCCGGACGGGCGGCTGCGGTGGCGGTTCGAGCCCGCCGCGGCCGTGGCCGCGTACTCGGAGATGGCGCGTCCCCATCTGACGCCTCCGCCGGGCCTGTCCACGCACCTGGTGATCGCGACGCGCGCCGACCTGGTGCGGCCCGAGTTCGTCGCCGACTGCCGCGCCGCGCTCGGTCCCGACCTCGTCATCACCGAGATCGAGGCCGGGCACATGCTCTACGTCGACCGGGAAGAGGAGACCGGGACGCTTCTCGCCGCCTGGCTCGCGAAGTAGCCGGGCGGGGACGCGCGCGGCCCGCGACCGGGAAGGCCGCGGGCCGCGCCGGAGTGCGCCGGCGTCAGTTCTTCTTCCGGCTCTGGAACGGCAGGTAGCGGTCGGCGCGGCGGTGGCGGGCGAGCAGTCCCGTGGACTCGACGGCGAGGATGCGGTCGAAGCGGAAGGCGCGGACGCCGCGGCGCATGCGGCACCAGCCGACGAGGTACCAGTGGTCGCGGTGGACGAGGCAGGTGACGGGCTCGACCTCGCGGATCGTGACGTTCGCGTTGGCGTCGCCGTAGCAGAGGCGCACGACGCGGTGCTCGGTGATGGCCGACGCGATCACGCGGGCGCGGTCGGAGGTCGAGCCGTCCAGGGGCGCGGTGAGGGTGGCGAGCGTGGTGGCGATCACGTTGTCGGTGGCGCCGCCGGTCGTGGCGCCGCCGGTCGTGGCGTGGGCGGTCGTGTCGAGGAGGGCGGTCAGGGCGCGGCGCGCGGTCGCGGCCTGCGGGCCGGCGCCGAGGTGCGCGAGGGAGAGCGCGAGTGCCGCGATCTCCGCCGCGGACAGTGCGGTGGATGCGGTCCGGGGGTGCGTCGCAACGTTCGCCATGGTTCGATCATACGTTCGAATACTGACATTTTTACGGCCGCGGCCCCGGCCGAATGGGGCCGCATGACTCAGGACCACGGAGCGCGCGTGACCGATCGGTTACACGCTTGAGATGGCGGCCTGGCATGGTGAAAACTTGAGCACCGAACAAGCTGCAGTTCGAAATTCGGGGCGATTATGGGCGGACCGGTGAACCGGCGTTGAGTGATGCGCGAGTGGGCCGGCCCCCGATGAGCCGGGACGAGGTGGACCGCACGTTAGCGCGGCTCAGGGACGAGAGGGAGCGCATCAGCGGCGCGCTTCTCGATCTGGAGGCCCATCACGGCTACCAGTTATTGAAGGGCGCGGCTCTGGAAGGCGAGACCCTGCGCGTGCAGTCGAAGGTGCAGGAGAACGTCACGTCGCTTTGGAGCCTTTTCGACCGCTATGGACGCACCCTCGATGACGCGGAGAACCTCCGATCCCACCATGCCAGGCCGGGGCAGCAGCAGCTCACCGAGCTCACGCGACTGCTCGCGGGCCCGTCGGTGGAGCTGCCCGCCACGACGACCCCGCTGGACCGCAGGACCCTGCTCGGCCCTCCGGCCGGCGAGAGACTGACGCTGCGGGGCGCGGTCGAGCGGATGACCGTCCTCTACACGGAGGTCACGCAGGCGGTCGAAAGGCTCGACAAGGTCTGGTCGGCGCTGCTGTCGCGGCTCGCCGAGGTCGAGGCCGAGCGCCGGGCCGCGGAGGAGCTGCGCGACTCCCTCGGCACGTCCGAGCCGGAGCTCGACCGCCTGTGCGCCGACCTGGACGCCGTCGCCGCCCTCGTGCGCACCGACCCGATGGCGCTGGCGGACGGCGACCGCGCCGACACCGGCCGCCTCGACGCGATCATGACGGGCCTCGCGGACGTGCGCCGCGACCTCGAGGAGGCGGAGCGGATCCGCGACGGCTTCGCCGACCGGCTTCGCGCCATCGCCGCCGTCCTGGACCGGCTGCGCGAGGAGGAGGCCGAGGCCGGCCGGGTCCGGGACACGGTTCTCGCCAAGATTCACGCACCGGTGCTGCCCGACCCGTCGAACCGTTCCACGGCCCTCGCCGACCGGCTCGCCGCGCTCAATCGCCCGGCGCCGGGCTCCCGTTGGACCGATCTGGCCGCGCGGGTGGCCGACCTGGAGCGCGCGGCGAACACCGCGCTCGCCGAGGCCCGCGAGACGACCGGCGTGATCCGCGGGCTGCTCGACCGGCGTGAGGAGCTGCGCGGGCGGCTGAAGGCCTACCGCGTGAAGGCCGCCAGGCTCGGCCACGCCGAGGACTCCGAGCTGTCCCGGCTGTACGACCGGGCCGAGGAGCTGCTCTGGACTGCGCCCTGCGACCTGCGGGCCGCGACCGTGGCGCTGTCCGAGTATCTGCAGGCCATCAACGCACGGGCGAAGGGAACCAAGCGATGAGCAAGTGCACCCAACCGGGGTGCGACGGAACCGTCGAGGGCGGCTACTGCCTGAAATGCGGCGTGGCCGCCTCCTCCCCGAGCTCTCCCCCGGCGGGCTCTCCCCCGGCGAGCGTGCCCCCCGGCGAAGGGCCCGACCCCCGTCCGCCGGCCTCCGTGCCCGACGAAGCGTGCCGCCAGCCCGGCTGCACCGGCACGATCAAGGACGGCTACTGCGACGTGTGCGGCCTGCCGCCCACCCACACCACCCTGACCTCGCGCGCGGTCACGTCGGGCAGCACCGGCACCGGCAGCACGCGCACGGGCAGCACCCGCACCGGATCGTCGCGCTCGTCCGGCCGGCGCGGCGGGCTCGGCGCCGGGCTCGTCGACGTGCCGCGCGTCCCCTACCGGGACCCGTCCGCGGCGGTGCTGAAGAACCCGCAGGTTCCGGAGAACAGGCGGTTCTGCAGCAAGTGCGACAACCCGGTCGGCCGGGGACGCGGCGGTCAGCCGGGCCGCACCGAGGGGTACTGCTCCAAGTGCCGCACCCGCTTCTCCTTCACCCCCAAGCTCAAGAAGGGCGACCTCGTCGCCGGCCAGTACGACGTGCTCGGGTGCCTCGCCCACGGCGGCCTCGGCTGGATCTACCTCGCCAAGGACAGGAACGTCAGCGACCGGTGGGTGGTGCTCAAGGGCCTGCTGGACACCGGCGACGCCGACGCCATGGCCGCCGCCGCGGCCGAGCGCGCCTTCCTGGCCGAGGTCGAGCACCCCAACATCGTCAAGATCTACAACTTCGTCCAGCACGAGGGCGACGGCTACATCGTCATGGAGTACGTGGGCGGGCAGTCGCTCAAGGACATCCTGCTCCAGCAGCCGCAGCCGCGCGGGGAGAAGCATCTCCCGCTCCCGCAGGCCATCGCCTACGCGCTGGAAGTGCTGAAGGCGTTCGACTACCTGCACGCCCGGGGGCTCCTCTACTGCGACTTCAAGCCCGACAACGTCATCCAGTCCGAGGAGCAGCTCCGGCTGATCGACCTCGGCGGCGTGCGGCGCCTGGACGACTCCGAGGGCGCGATCTACGGCACGGTCGGCTACCAGGCCCCCGAGATCGCCGATGAGGGGCCGTCCATCTCCTCTGACCTGTACACCGTCGGCCGGGCGCTGGCCGTGCTGAGCTTCCCGTTCAAGGGCTACACCACGAGGTACGTCGACTCCCTGCCGCCGCGCGAGCAGGTCCCGGTGCTCCAGCGGTTCGAGTCCTTCGACCGCTTCCTGCGCAGGGCGACGCACCGCGACCCGTCGGAGCGCTTCCAGGACGCGACGGAGATGTCCGAGCAGCTGACCGGCGTGCTGCGCGAGGTCCTCGCCGCGGAGGAGGGCAAGCCGTTTCCCGCCCCGTCCACGCTGTTCGGGCCCGAGCGGTACTCGCCGCGGATGGCGGGCGGCGACACGCAGGAGTCGGCGGTGCCGCCCGTCCCCCCGTCCGTGGTCACGAGGGCGCTGCCGGTGCCGCAGGTGGACAGCTCCGACCCGGCCGCCACGTTCGTGTCCGGGCTGGCGGCCCTGGAGCCCGAGCAGGCCGCCGAGGCCGCGGCGAACGCGCCCGAGCGCACCCCAGAGGTCCTGTTGGCGCTCGCCCGCGCGAAGATCGAGCAGGGCGACGCCGCCGAGGCCGGGAAGCTGCTGGACGAGCTGGCCGCCGACCGTCCCGAAGACTGGCGCATCGACTGGTACCGGGCGGTCGCGCTGCTGTCCCGGGACCGGAT
>DATCLF010000132.1:0-4443 GCA_036564055.1 Spirillospora sp. | reverse complement strand
GTGTACGGCTGGCCTGTGTACGGCTGGTCTGTGTAGGGCTGGTCTGTGTACTGCCCGTACCGCTCTTCGCCCCATCCGCGGCCGGGTCGCCGCGCGTCCGGTTCGCCACGGGGCCCGGACACGCGGTCGGCGATGCTGCGGACGAGGCTGAACCCCGCCACCAGCAGGGACGTGACGACGGCCAGGTACCAGCCGTAGCGGACGCTGATCTGGTACCCGAAGTCCAGGCCGGTCTGCGGGAGGTTGTCGCGGACGTCGTCGAGCCGCACGACGAAGACCCCGCAGACGAACAGCGCGAGCATCCCCGGGACCGCGGCGAGCGGCCCGGCCCGCGCCTCCCGCGCGACGAGGTCCCAGAAGGCGAGGCCGATCGCGACCGTCGCGAGGACCGGGACGGCGAGGACCAGGCCGTCGGCGTCGATCCCCGCCAGGCTGCCGAGGTCGCGGCCGAGCGACCGGCCGAACAGCTCGACGATGACCTGCACGCGGGCCCACGGCAGGAACGCCGAGACCAGCAGCATCGCACCGGACAGGATCGTGGCCAGGGTCCAGACGGCGCCGCCGCGCCGCTCGCCGTCCGCGGCGGGCACGGGGTCGCGCGTCTCCTCCGGGGGCGGCGGGTAGCCGTCGACGGGCGGAAGGAAGGACGGGCGCAGCTTCTCGCGGCCGCTCCCGGAACCCTGGTCACCGGTCATGGACCCAGCGTAAACGCAACACCGGCGTTGCCTCGTGCCGCCCATGGCGGGCCTCGCGGTCGGTAGGTTGGAACGAGGTCCGTTATGGGAGGAGTTCCCCGGTGTTGCTCGTTTTCGGCCTGACGGCGATGTCCCGGACCGTCGGCGGGGGGACGTTCCACTGCCCGCAGTGCGGCGGCGACCGCGCCTACCGCAGGCGTGCCGGGCGCCGCTGGCTCACCGTCTTCTTCGTCCCGGTGGTGCCGCTGTGGCGGCTCGGGGAGGCCGTCGAATGCCGGACCTGCCGGGGCCGGTTCCCGCTGTCGTCGCTGCGGACGCCGACCGCGCGGCAGATGGCCGAGACCCTCGCCGCGGGCATGCGCGCCGCGGCGGCGCTGGTGCTGCGCGCCGGCGACCCCGCCGACCCGGCCGCCCGAGCCCGCGCCGTCGAGACGGTGACCGGGTACGGCGAGACCGGGTACGACGGGACGGCCATCGACGCCGACCTCGCCGAGCGCCGCCCCTTCCTGGAGCAGGAGATCGTCCGTGCGGGAGCGCAGCTCGCCGTGGAGGCCAAGGAGTGGTTCCTCGCGCAGGCCGTGCGGATCGGGCTCGCCGACGGCCCGCTCGACGAGGGGGAACGGCGGGAGCTGCACAGGATCGCGGACCTGCTCGGCATGTCCCCGGCCTACGCGCTCGGCGTGATCGTGACGACCGAGGGGGCGTCACGATGACGAGCCCCGCCGAACCGAGCCCTGCCGCGTCGGGCGCCGCCGGTCACACCGGGGGAGTCGCGCTGGTCCGGCCCCCGGGCCCGCGCGTCGCCGAGGGGATCGTCACCCACGCCGTCCGCCGCCCGGTGGACGCCGCGCTCGCCGCCCGCCAGCACGAGGAGTACGTCGCGGCGCTGCGGTCGGCCGGCTGGCGGGTGCGGACGGTCGCCCCGGCCGACGACCATCCCGACGCCGTGTTCGTCGAGGACGCCCTGGTCGTCGCGGGCGACGTGGCGATCCTCGGCCGCTCGGGCGCGAAGAGCCGCCGGGGCGAGCTGCCCGGGGCGGAGCGGGCGGCGCGCGACCTCGGACTGCGCGTCGAGCGCATCGGGGAGCCCGGCACCCTCGACGGCGGGGACGTGCTCCAGGTCGGCGACACCGTCTACGTGGGGCGCAGCGAGCGGACGAACGAGGAGGGCATCTGCCAGCTTGCCCACCTGCTCGGCGGGCGCAAGGTCGTCCCGGTCGACGTCAGCGGCTGCCTGCACCTGAAGTCGGCGATCACCGCGCTGCCGGACGGCGTCCTGATCGGCCTGCCCGAGCACCTGGACACCTCGGTCCTGCCCTGCCTGCGGGTGCCGCCCGAACCGTCGGGCGCCCACGTCGTCGTCCTCGGGCCCGACCACGTCCTCCTGGCGGCGTCGGCGCCGCGGACGGCCGCCCGGCTCGCCGCCGACGGCTGGCGGGTCACGACCGTGGACATCAGCGAGTTCGAGGCGCTCGACGGCTGCGTGACCTGCCTGTCCGTGCTCGTCCCCTGACACTGCTCCCCGTCAGACGCGGCGCCGCCGCCTCACCCGGGGGAGAGCAGGCGCATGGGACGGGAACGCCCCCGCGTGTCTCACGATTCGGACGCCGGTTTCCGCGACACGGATGGCATCTGTTACTTTGACGAACGTGTTCCGCGGGCTGCTCCTCCTTAGCGGCCGCAGCGAGGGCCTGTGACAAGGCCGGCTCCCTCGCTGCGGAGCAACGGCGTGCACGTCGGCCGCTAGGTTCCGAGCAGAAGGTTTCTCGTTCATGTTCCCGCCACAGCAGCCCTCCGGTATGCCGTTCGAGCGCTACCGTCCCTTCACCCCGGTCGAGCTTCCCGACCGCACCTGGCCCAACGCCGTCATCACCAAGGCGCCGCGGTGGTGCGCCGTCGACCTGCGCGACGGCAACCAGGCCCTGATCGACCCGATGGACTCGGACCGCAAGCTGCGGATGTTCGAGCTGCTGGTCCGGATGGGCTACAAGGAGATCGAGGTCGGGTTCCCGTCGGCCAGCCAGACCGACTACGACTTCGTCCGGAAGATCATCGAGGAGGACCGCGTCCCCGACGACGTGGTCATCCAGGTGCTGACGCAGGCCCGTCCCGAACTGATCGAGCGGACCTTCGAGTCCCTGCGCGGAGCGAAGCGCGCGATCGTCCACCTCTACAACTCGACGAGCACCCTGCAGCGCCGCGTGGTGTTCGAGCAGGACCGCGACGGCATCACCGCGATCGCCGTCGAGGGCGCCAAGCTGTGCGCCAAGCTCGCCGAGGACATGGGCGACACCGAGATCCTCTTCCAGTACTCGCCGGAGTCGTTCACCGGCACCGAGCTGGAGTACGCCGTCGAGGTCTGCAACGCCGTCAACGACGTGTGGAAGCCGACCCCGGACCGGAAGGTCATCGTCAACCTGCCGGCGACGGTCGAGATGGCCACGCCGAACGTGTACGCCGACCAGATCGAGTGGATGCACCGGAACCTGGCCCACCGGGACTCGGTGGTCCTGTCGCTGCACCCGCACAACGACCGCGGCACGGCGGTGGCCGCCGCCGAGCTCGGCTACATGGCGGGCGCCGACCGCATCGAGGGCTGCCTGTTCGGCAACGGCGAGCGCACCGGCAACGTCTGCCTGGTCACGCTGGGCCTGAACCTGTTCACGCAGGGCATCGACCCGCAGATCGACTTCTCCGACATCGACGAGATCCGCCGGACGGTCGAGTACTGCAACCAGCTTCCCGTCCACCCGCGGCACCCCTACGGCGGCGACCTGGTGTACACGGCGTTCTCCGGTTCACACCAGGACGCGATCAACAAGGGGTTCGTCCACCTCAAGCGGGACGCCGAGGCCGCCGGGGTTCCGGTCGAGAAGTTCCGCTGGGAGGTCCCGTACCTGCCGATCGACCCGCGCGACGTCGGCCGCACCTACGAGGCCGTCATCCGGGTCAACAGCCAGTCCGGCAAGGGCGGCGTCGCCTACATCATGAAGACCGAGCACTCGCTGGAGCTGCCGCGCCGGCTGCAGATCGAGTTCTCCCGCGTCGTGCAGCGGCACACCGACAGCGAGGGCGGCGAGGTCACCGCCGAGCTCATGTGGGAGATCTTCGAGCGGGAGTACCTCGCCGGCGGTCCCCGCATCGGGCTGCTGGCGCACCGCACGGTCTCCCGGGTGGACGAGAAGGACGCGATCAGCTGCGACGTCCGCGTCGACGGCGAGATCCGCGAGATCGAGGGCATCGGCAACGGCCCCGTCTCGGCGTTCGTGGACGCGCTCGCGTCCGTCGGCATCGACGTCCGCGTCCTCGACTACGCCGAGCACGCGCTGAGTTCGGGCGGCGACGCGCGCGCCGCCGCCTACGTCGAGTGCGACGTGCGGTTCGGTGACGGCGCCGGCTCCACCGTGTGGGGCGTGGGCATCGACGGCAACATCGTCACCGCGTCGCTCAAGGCGATCCTGTCCGCGGTCAACCGCGTGGCCCGCGCGCAGCAGGACGCCGGCCGCTAGGGCGCCCGGCCGGCAGACCGCCCGGCCAAAAGGCGCCCGACCAGCAGGGAACGCGCGGCCGCCCGGCCGGGGACCGCCCCGTCCCCCGGCCGGGCGGCGGCGTGCGCCGGTGCCGCGCGGGGATCACGCGCGGCCGAGGACGTGGTGGACGAGCTCGCGGAGCGCTCCGTGGAGCTGCGCCTCGCCCACCGTGGTCCGGTCGCCGTCGATGTCGATCTCGTACAGGAACTGGTCGGGGA
>DATCLF010000131.1:0-9266 GCA_036564055.1 Spirillospora sp. | reverse complement strand
CTGCTCGGGATACCGATGCCGCTGCTCGGGCTCGCGTTCTTCGCCGGCTTCGGGGCGCTGCTCACCCCCTGGGCGCTGCGGTCCCGGCGGGCGCCGCGGCACGGACCTCGCGGCGCCCCCTGCCTCCATGGTGGGATGCGCGCCGTGAGACGCGGTCAGTGTCCGGGCGCGGTGCACGCGGCGGCGCGGTCAGCGGCCACGGCGGACCCCCTCGGCGAGGTCCTCGGCGAGCGCGCGGACGTCCGCGAGGCCGGACGCGAGGTCCGGCGCGTCCAGCAGGCGCCGCACGAACGCCGAGCCGACGATCACCCCGTCGGCGAACTCCGCGACCTGCGCCGCCTGCTCACCGTCGCCGACGCCGAGACCGACCCCGACCGGCAGGGACGACCCGCCCTTGTCGAGGATCGCGCGGGTGCGCTCCACCAGGCGCGGCGCGCCGGTGTCGACGGCCGAGCGGGTGCCGGTGACGCCCATCAGCGACGCGGCGTACACGAACCCGCGGCACACCCCCGTGATCTTCTCGATGCGCTCGTCGGTGGAGCTGGGCGCGACGAGGAACACGCGGTCGAGGCCGTGGGCGTCGGACGCCTCCAGCCAGGCGCCGCCCTCCTCGGGCGTGAGGTCCGGCGTGATCAGCCCGCAGCCGCCGGCGGACGCCAGGTCGCGGGCGAACGCGTCGACGCCGTAGCGGTCGACGGGGTTCCAGTACGTCATGACGAGCGTCGGCACGCCGGTGGCGGCGACGGCCTCGACCGTCCGGAGCACGTCGGCGACGCGGGTGCCGCCGACGAGCGCCCGGTGGACGGCGTCCTGAATGGTGGGGCCGTCCATCATCGGGTCGCTGTAGGGCAGGCCGATCTCGATGACGTCGCAGCCGGCCTCGACCATCGTCCGGGCGACCTCGACGGCGCCGTCGCGGGTGGGGAACCCGGCGGGCAGGTAGCCGACGAGCGCGGCCCGGCCCTCGGACCTCGCCTTGTCGAAGGCGGTCTGGGCGGTCACTTCGCCCCCTCCCCGGGCACCAGGCCGAAGTAGGAGGCGGCCGTGTGCATGTCCTTGTCGCCGCGTCCCGACAGGCACACGACGAGCGTCGCGTCCGGGCCGAGCTCGCGGCCCACCTTCAGCGCGCCGGCGAGCGCGTGCGCGGACTCGAGCGCCGGGATGATGCCCTCGGTGCGGCACAGCAGCGAGAACGCCTCCATCGCCTCGGCGTCGGTGATCTCGCGGTACTCGGCGCGTCCGGTGTCGCGCAGCCAGGCGTGCTCGGGCCCGACGCCGGGGTAGTCGAGGCCGGCGGAGATGGAGTGGGTCTCCAGGGTCTGCCCGTCCTCGTCCTGCAGCAGGTAGGTGCGCATGCCGTGGATGACGCCGAGCGAGCCGCCGACCAGCGTCGCGGCGTGCCGGCCGGTGCTCACGCCGTCGCCGCCCGCCTCGAAGCCGTACAGCCGGACCGAGGTGTCGGGGATGAAGGCGTGGAACGCGCCGATGGCGTTGGAGCCGCCGCCCACGCAGGCGACGACCGCGTCCGGGAGGGCGCCGGTCATCTCCAGGCACTGCCGCCTGGCCTCGACCCCGATGATGCGCTGGAAGTCGCGGACCATCATCGGGAACGGGTGGGGGCCCATGACCGAGCCGATGCAGTAGTGGGTGTGGTCGACGGTGGCGACCCAGTCGCGGAACGCCTCGTTGCAGGCGTCCTTGAGGGTGCGGCTGCCGGTCGTCACGGGGACGACCTCCGCGCCGAGCATCCTCATCCGCGCGACGTTGAGGGCCTGCCGTTCGGTGTCGACCTCCCCCATGTAGACCGTGCAGCTCAGGCCGAGCAGGGCCGCGGCGGTGGCGGTGGCGACGCCGTGCTGCCCCGCGCCCGTCTCGGCGATCAGGCGGGTCTTGCCCATCCGGCGGGTGAGCAGCGCCTGACCCAGCACGTTGTTGATCTTGTGGGAGCCGGTGTGGTTGAGGTCCTCGCGTTTGAGCAGGATCCGGGCGCCGGCATGCTCGGAGAAGCGCCGGGCCTCGGTGAGCAGGCTCGGACGGCCCGCGTAGCCGATGAGCAGGTCCTCGAGTTCGGCGGTGAACGAGGGGTCCTGTGCGGCGGCCTCGTACTCGCGGGTCAGCTCGTCGAGCGCCGCCATGAGCGCCTCGGGGGCGAACCGCCCGCCGAAGGATCCGAAGTGGCCCGTCGCGTCGGGCACGGCACCGCGCGCGGTGTCGATGGTCATGAGAAACGCGTCCTGTCGTGAAGGGATGGGTGGCCGGGTCAGTGACTCGCGCGGCCGCGCCATCGCCTCCGGAGCGGCTTCACCTGCATGCCTGAACCCTACCCATGTCCGGCGCCCGCCCGCTTCGGGGTTCCGGCGGTCAGCCGCTCTGCCGCAGGGCGGGGTGGGCGCCGGCGGCGACGAGGTCGGCGACCGCGGCGCGCGGATCCCCGCCGATCACCAGGCTCTCCCCCACGAGCACCGCGTCGGCTCCGCTGGAGGCGTAGGCGAGCAGGTCGTGCGGTCCCCGTACCCCCGACTCGGCGATCTTCACGGCGTCCTTGGGCAGGTGCGGCGCGATCCGGGCGAACGTCCCGCGGTCGACGCGCAGCGTCTTCAGGTCGCGTGCGTTCACGCCGATGACCTTGGCTCCGGCGTCCACGGCGCGGGCCGCCTCCTCCTCGGTGTGGACCTCGACGAGCGGGACGAGCCCGATCGACTCGGCGCGCTCCACCAGCGACACCAGCGCGTCCTGCTCCAGCGCGGCGACGATCAGCAGGGCCATGTCGGCGCCGTAGGCGCGCGCCTCCCAGAGCTGGTAGGAGGTGACGATGAAGTCCTTGCGCAGGACGCAGACGTCGACGTCGGCGCGGACCGCGGCGAGGTCGTCGAGGCTGCCGCCGAAGCGGCGCCGCTCGGTCAGGACGCTGATCACCTTGGCGCCGCCGGCCTCGTAGTCGCGGGCCAGCGCGGCGGGGTCGGCGATCGCGGCCAGCGCGCCCTTGGAGGGGCTGCTGCGTTTGACCTCGGCGATGACCGTGACGCCCGGCGCGCGCAGGGCCGCCAGCGCGTCCCGCGGAGGCGGGGCGGCCGCCGCCCGTTCCTTCAGCGCGTCGAGCGGGACCTCTCGCTGCCTTTCGGCGAGATCGGCCCGGACGCCGTCGATGATCTCGTCCAAAACGCTCAAGGTCGCAGGCCCCCTATTTCAGGTCGTTCCGTGCACCGATCGTAGCCGCAGGGACGGCCCCGCGGAGGGGCGGCCCCCGCACCCTCGACGACTCCCCCGACGGCGACCGCGGCGGGTGCGCGGCCCCGCGCGCCGCTCACGGCGCCAGCGCCTGGGCGAACGGCAGGTTGCGGACGATCCCGTACAGCACGAGGACCCCGGCGAACGCGTAGGCCACCGGGGGCCGCAGGAGCGCCGAGCGCATGGGCTCGCCCCGCACGCCCAGCACCGTCCACCGGGCGTACAGGTAGCCGAACACCGGCAGCAGGAGGAAGACCAGGGGGTTGAGGCCGAACGCGACGGCGACGTCGCCGTGCGCGAGCGCGTGGACGAGCCGCATCAGCCCGCATCCGGGGCAGTAGAACCCGGTCAGGGCCAGGAAGGGGCAGGTCGGGTAGTGCCCGGCCTCGTTGGGGTCGCGGAAGGCCACCAGCACCGTTCCGGCGGCGACGCCGGCGAGCACCGCCGCCTGCGGCGCCAGCCGGCGGGCCAGGGGGCGCCGGCTCCCGTGCGCGTGGGCGGACACCCGGGTCATGCGTCCACCCTAACGGCCGTTTCCGCGTCGGGATCACGCGTCCAGGACGTAGCCGACGCCCCGGACGGTCCTGATGGGGTTGCCGTCGCCGAGTTTGGCGCGGAGCTGGGCGACGTGGACGTCGACGGTGCGGCTTCCGGCTCCGGCGCCCGGGCCCCACACCGCGTCGAGGAGCTGTTCGCGGGTGAAGACGCGGCCGGGGTTGCCCATGAGGAATTCGAGGAGGTCGAACTCGGTGACGGTGAGGTTGACGTCACGGTCGCCGATGACGGCGGTGCGGCCGCCGGGGTCGAGGGCGAGCGGGCCCGCGCGCAGCGGCGCGGGTGCGGCGGGGGTGTCGCGGCGGAGGGCGTCGGCGACGGCGCCGACGATGGCGCGGGGGCCGAAGGGCCGCTGGACGCGGTGGTCGCCGAGGGCGGAGGCGACCGCCGGGTCCACGGGGCCGGTGACGGCGATGACGGGCGCGGGCCGCGCCGCCTCGGTGACGCGCCGGTACAGGTCGACGGGCAGCGCCGAGACCGACAGGTCCAGCACGACCGCGTCGGGGCGGGTGCGCCGAACGGACGCGGGGGCGCGGGACGGGTCGGGTTCGATCTCGACGTCGTGGCCCTCCCGGGCGAGGTAGCGGCGCTGCAGTTCCGCCACCGCGGCATCGTGCTCGGCCACCAGGACGAGCCCGCCGTCGGTGTTCACGGCCGGCCGTCCGTCCGGGCGGTGGGGTCCTCACCGCGGTCGAGGGACTTCCACATGGCGGACGCGTCCTCCTCCCCGGGCTGGTCGCTGGACTTCGCGTGGGCGTGTGCGGCGTCTGCGGTCCCGGCGGCCGCGGCCGGGCGCGGGCCCGCGCGTTCGTAGCGGGCGGACATGCCGGGCCAGCGGTGGCCGCGGACGGCGGTGACGAGACCGGCGGCGGCGAGGAGGACCCCGCCGGCGGCCGAGACCGCCCACCACGGGGTCACGTCGACGACCGGGTCGGCGCCGACGGCGAGCAGGGCGCTGCGGGCGCGGGCGGCGGCCAGCACGTCCGGCCGCTGGACGGCGGTGACCGAGGCGTGGACGACACCGGAACCGAGCAGGGCGATGAGCGCCCCCACGGCGACGCGGGCGCGGCCGCGGGTGGCGAACAGCGCGGCGAGGCCGGCGAGGCCCGCCCAGCCGAGGGCGCCGGCGGCGCCGCCGAGGTCGCCGCCGGTGAGGTTCTGGGTGAGGGCGGTCATGGCGCCCTCGGCCCGCACGGACGCCCAGACGCGCCCGCCGGCCAGCAGGGTCAGGCCGGCGCCCGCGGCGCACAGCAACGCGGCGAGGCCGCGTTCGCGTCCGGGGGTCATGGGCGGTCCGGGGTCATCGTCGGCGTCCGGGGTCGGTGTTCGTGTCCGGGTCCTCGCGCGCGTCCGGGTCGTCGTCCGGGACGCGGCCCGGCGGGCGGGTCAGGCCGGGTCGGCGGGACGTTCCCCGACCACGGCGGGCAGGACGTCGGCGTCCCAGCAGGTGCGGTCGCCGGTGTGGCAGGCGGCGCCGACCTGGTCGACCTTCACCAGGATCGCGTCGCCGTCGCAGTCGAGCGCGACGGACTTGACCCACTGCTGGTGACCGGACGTCTCGCCCTTCACCCAGTACTCCTGGCGGCTGCGCGACCAGTACGTGCAGCGCCCCGTGGTGAGGGTGCGGTGCAGGGCCTCGTCGTCCATCCAGCCGAGCATGAGCACCTCGCCGGTGTCGTACTGCTGGGCGATGGCGGGCACGAGGCCGTTGGGGTCGCGCTTCAGCCGGTCGGCGATCTTGGGATCCAGGTTGGACGGTCGAGGGTCGGCCATGCGAGGAGTCTATTGCAGGTCCGGCACACGAAAGGGCCCGCCTCCCTGCGGGGGGCGGGCCCAGACGTACGACTACGGGTGTTACAGGGGGACGACCTGGTCGGCCTGCGGACCCCGGTTACCCTGCGTCACCTCGAACTGGACGCGCTGGTTCTCGTCCAGCGTGCGGTAGCCGGAGGTCTGGATAGCCGAGTAGTGCACGAACACGTCGGGCCCGCCGCCGTCGACGGCGATGAACCCGAAACCCTTCTCGGCGTTGAACCACTTCACGGTGCCCTGTTGGGGCATGTCTTTCTCCTTGCGCAAAACCTGGGCCCACACCTCGCGGGCCCTTGCGGTCGCTGCGGAACGCCCTCGCCCCCCGGTACGGCCCCGGAAAAGCCAAAACGCCCGCTGCCATCAGTTCGCGGGCGTCTTGAAAAAGAACGATCGAGAACCACGACTGCAACCGACCGGTCCAGCGTATCACCGGATCCGTGTAATGCGGAGGAGCGCGACGGACGGATTCTCCTTCCGCCGGACCGTCTCGTTACCGGCTCGTTAAAGACTCCAGTCGGTCTCGTTCAACGCCCTGACGGCGGCCGTGTCCCCGGTGAGACGGACCTTCGCGACGTCCCGGCGGCCCAGCGCCCACAGAACCAGTTCGCCCACCGGTCCGTGGACGCGCACGGCCCCGCGGGCGCCGCGACCACGTCCGGCCACGCGGAGGCCGCGCCCGTCCGGCTGGACGAGCGTTACCTCGACCGGAATTCCTCTTAGGGCGAAGCGGGCAATTCTTATCCTTCGCCAGAGAAGATCCTGAAGTTCCGGAGAGATCTCCCGGGGCTCCCAGTCGGGACGTGCGCGCAGGACGTCCTCGTGATGGACGAAGAACTCGACCGCGTTGACCAGTTTGTCGACGCCGGGCAGTGCGAACGGCGAGAACCTCGGCGGGCCCTGCCGGAACCGTTCCACCAGCCGGTCGAACGGGACGGTCCGCGCCGTGCGGCGCCGGACGCGCTCGGTGTAGGGGGACAAGGACGCCAGGGCGGCTCCGGGCGCGGCGTCGGGGCGGCTCTCGCGTACGACGAGGTGGGCCGCCAGGTCACGGGCGTCCCACCCGGCGCACTTGGTGGGCGCCTCCGGTCCCGCCTCGGCCAGGGCGTCGGCGAGCAGCTGCCGCTCACGGCGGACGGGATCGCGGACGGGATCGAGGCCGGGCCCGGTCGGGTCGTCGTCGGTCGTGCTCATCGCCCGATGGTAGGCCGGTGTGGGCCCGCCGGGAATAAGCAGGGGCCCGGCGGTGGTAGGGATAGCCAGGTCCGCGGCCCCGGCGCCCGTCCGCGCCGGGGCCGTTCGCGAAAGCCGCCGTTCGCCGAGGAGTCGTCGTGCCACCTGCGTCCAGACGCGTCAATTCCCGGATCCTGCGGGAGGGGATGGGTGTCCTCTGGGTGGCGGTGAAGGCGGAGCCCCGGGTCTTCACGGTGTCGGTCCTCGCGAGCGCGCTGTACGCGGCGATGACCGTGGCGTCGGCGCAGGTGCTCGGCTGGGCGACCGAGGAGGTCGTGCTCCCGGCGTTCGCGTCCGGGCGGACGACGGCCGGAGCGCTGGCCGCGGCGGCCACGGCGATCGTGGGCGTCGCGCTGCTCAAGGCGATCGGCGTGGCGGGGCGCCGCTTCTACGCGGGCCTCATGCAGTACCGGATGCAGGCCGAGTACCGGCGCGCGGTGACCCGGCAGTACCTGCGGCTGCCGCTGGCGTGGCACCAGCGGCACCCGGCCGGGACGCTGCTGTCGAACGCCAACGCCGACGTGGAGGCGGTGTGGGCGCCGATCGCGCCGCTGCCGATGGCGGTCGGCGTCGTGTTCATGCTGGTGATCGCGGCGGTGTCGATCCTGCTGACCGACGTCGTGGTGGCCGGGGTGGGGTTCCTGGTGTTCCCCGCGATCGCGCTGATCAACATCGTGTACCAGCGGAGGCTGTCGCCGGCGGCGACCCGCGCGCAGCAGCTGCGCGCGGAGGTCAGCGAGGTGGCGCACGAGAGCTTCGAGGGCGGCCTGGTGGTCAAGACCCTCGGCCGGGAGGCGGCCGAGACCGCGCGGTTCACCGAGCGGGCCGAGGCGCTGCGGGACGCAGGCATCGCGGTCGGCCGGATCCGCGGGCTGTTCGACCCGGCGTTGGAGGCGCTGCCGAACCTCGGCGTCCTCGCGGTCCTGCTCATCGGGTCGGCGCGGCTGGAGGCCGGGGCGATGTCGGCGGGCGACCTGGTGAACGTCGCGTACCTGTTCACGCTGCTGTCATGGCCGATCCGGGCGCTCGGCTGGGTGCTCGGCGAGGTGCCGCGCAGCGTCGTCGGCTGGAGGCGGGTCCGGGGCGTCCTCGACGCGACCGGGTCGCTCCCCTACGGCGACGCGGACCTGGACGGGACCGGTGCGCTGGAGGTCCGCGAGGTCCGCTTCGCCTACGAGGCGGCCGAGGAGCGGCCCGGCGCGGGCGACCTCGGCGACGCGGCCGACGGACCGGCCGGCGGGGACGCGGACCGTCCGGCCGGGCGGACCGTGCTGCACGACGTGTCGTTCGCCGCGTCCCCCGGCCGGACGATCGCGGTCGTCGGGCCGACCGGGTCGGGCAAGTCGACGCTGACCTCGCTGCTGGTCCGGCTCGTCGACCCCGCCGACGGGTCGGTCCTGCTGGACGGCACCGACCTGCGCGACGTCCGCCGAGGCGGGATCGCGGCGACGGCGGCGCTCGTGCCCCAGCAGACGTTCCTGTTCGACGACACCGTCCGGGGGAACGTGACGCTCGGCCTGGACGTCCCGGACGAGCGGGTCTGGGAGGCGCTCCGCCTGGCCGAGGCCGAGGGT
This sequence comes from Spirillospora sp., assembly GCA_036564055.1. Classification (GTDB taxonomy): domain Bacteria; phylum Actinomycetota; class Actinomycetes; order Streptosporangiales; family Streptosporangiaceae; genus Spirillospora. Next base: position 867 of record DATCLF010000131.1, on the reverse strand, counting down.
TTCGTCGCGGCGCTCCCCGACGGGCTCGACACCCGCGTGGGCGAGCGGGGGGCGACCCTGTCGGGCGGGCAGCGGCAGCGGCTCGCGCTGGCGCGGGCGCTGGTGCGGCGGCCCCGGCTGCTCGTCCTGGACGACGCCACCTCCAGCGTCGACCCGCAGGTGGAGGCCCGCATCCTGCAGAACCTCCGGGAGGCGCGCGACGGGGAGGGGCCCGGCGGGGACGGCGGCGCGACGGTCGTGGTCGTCGCCTACCGCAAGGCCACGATCGCGCTGGCCGACGAGGTCGTCTACGTGGAGAACGGCCGCGTCGTCGCACGCGGGACGCACGCGGAGCTGCTGGAGCGCTCCACGGGCTACCGCGACCTCGTCACCGCCTACGAGCGGGCCGAGGCGAAGCAGGAGGCGTTCGAAGGCGGCGAGGAGGCCCTGACGTGACGACGGACTCCACGAAGGCCGGCACCACGACAGCGAACACGGCGAAAACGAACACGGCGAGAACGGGCGAACCGAATGCGGACACCGGCGGCACGGGGCTGAGCGGGGCCGCGGCGGACGAGGGCGCGCTGAGCACGCTGAAACGCGGGATCCTGCTGAGCCCCGAATTCCGGTCCGGGCTCCCCTGGACCGTGGTGCTCGCGCTGCTGGCGACGGCGGGACGGGTGGTCGTGCCCATCGCCGTCCAGCAGACCATCGACCGGGGCCTCGGCGCGCCCGGCGGCCCCGACATCGGTTTCGTCCGGACGGCCGTGCTGCTGTGCGCGGTGGCCGTGGTGGGGACGGCCGTGTGCGCGTATCTGCTGAACGTCCGGCTGTACAAGATGTCCGAGAGCGGGCTCGCGAGCCTGCGGGTCAAGGCGTTCCGGCACG
>DATCLF010000130.1:0-16114 GCA_036564055.1 Spirillospora sp. | reverse complement strand
CTGGTACAGCATCACCCAGTCGGGGTTCTCCTCCGCGAGGCCCTTCGCCACGCGCACCGCCTCGTTCGAGCCGCCCGCCGCCGGGGAGAAGATGATCCGCGCACCCCACATCTCCAGGAGCTGGCGGCGCTCGTCGGAGGTGTTCTCCGGCATCACGCACACCATCTCGTAGCCGCGCAGCTTGGCGACCATGGCCAGCGAGATGCCGGTGTTGCCGGACGTCGGCTCCAGGATCGTGCAGCCCGGTGTGAGCAGCCCCTCCTTCTCCGCCTTCTGGATCATGTAGAGGGCGGGACGGTCCTTGATCGAGCCGGTGGGGTTGCGGTCCTCCAGCTTGGCCCAGAGCCGGACGTCGTCGCTCGGCGACAGGCGGGGCAGGCCCACCAGGGGCGTGCGGCCGAGCGAGTCCAGCAGCGAGTCGAAACGCATGTGCCGTCCAGCCCGGCTCAGCCGCCCGCGACGGCCGGGAGGATGGTGACGTTGTCGCCGTCGGCGACCGGCGTCTCCAGGCCGCCGAGGAAACGCACGTCCTCGTCGTTGAGGTAGACGTTCACGAACTTGCGCAGGCCGTTGTCGTCCACCAGTCGCTCGCGCAGGCCGGCGTGACGCGAGTCCAGGTCTTTGAACAGCTCGTCGAGCGTGGCTCCCTTGCCCTCGACGGACTTCGCACCGCCCGTGAGGTTGCGCAGGATCGTCGGGATGCGGACCTCGATCGCCATCGCGATGATCTCCTTCTGACGTCGTACGGGACTCCCCGCCCTCTGCGTGACAACCGGGCGGGCCGCGGGAAGATTCCAGGCATGATCAGCGCGTCAGCGACAGTCGTAGACGACCTCGGCGCGCGTGTGCCCGAACAGGAAGCTCTGCACGGGTGGCACCGCGGCGGAACCGGCACGGCACGAGACCAGAGCGCCGACGACCGCGCCGTCCGTCCCGTCTCCGCTCGTCCACATGAAATCGAGTTTACCGACCGCCGCCTGCGCCGATCCCGTGGCCCTCAGTCGTACGACTCGACGATCTCGACCTCCTCCTCGACGGGTTCGCCGTCGACCATGAGGTAGGACCGGAACTCCGCCTCGTCGGGGTCGCGGGTGGAGACGATCACGCGGTGGACGCGCGGGTCGGCCAGCGAGGACCGCAGGTAGTCGATGTCGGTCCGGGAGGGGTAGGCCTCGGTCGAGGTGTGCGAGTGGTAGTGGACGATCATCTCCTCGTCGTTCTCGAACATCTCCCGGTCGACGCGGAGCCACTCCTCGGGGTCGAAGCTGTGATAGGTCGGGGACCGCTCGGCGTTGGTCATCGGGATGAACCTGACCGGCCGGTCCGATCCCTCGGGTCCGGCCACGATGCCGCATGCCTCGTCGGGATGGTCCGCACGCGCGTGCGCGATGATCTTGTCGACAATGGCACGTTCGATCCTCAGCATGCTGGAAGGCTACCCGGCGCGCTCGCACCCCTCAGCCGAGCGTCACGCGCATGCGGATGCGGGTGCCGTGCGCGGCGAATCTCCACGATGCGGCACAGCCGCCGCCCGGCCCACATCGCGGCGTCGTGACCCTTCCGGCCCGGCGCCCGGTGGCCGGGTGACGATGATGACCGCGTGTCGGCGCCGGAGGGCGCGATCACGAAAGTCGCCCGGAAGCTCACCAGAGGACGCGGACGAGGCTCTCCTGCAGCATCGTGAGCCAGTCGTACGCCGCGTACATCGGGGTGCGCGGATCCTGCGGATCCAGCTCCTGGACCTCCTCGTACCACTCCTCGGTGATGTCGAGGCGTGTGCCGAGCGCGAGCCGGACGTCGTTCAGCGCCCGAAGCCACACCTGCGCGCGCTCCTCGTCCAGCATGATGTCGGAGCCCGGTTCGCCCAGCGACTCCAGGACGGTGCGGGCCGCCTCGCGCTTGCCGTCGCGCAGCCCCATCTGGGTGTAGCGGCGGAACTCCGCCGCCGCCTCGCGGTCGTCGCGGTACGCGTCGGGGAACAGGCGCGCCAGCACGGGATCGGACGGCTTGGGGGCCTTGTCGGCGATGCCGATGAACGCCAGCTCGCCCTGCTCGCCCTGGCCCTCGTCCAGCAGGTCGAGGAGCTGTTCCATCAGGGCGCGCAGCAGCGCGATCTCCTCGGCCTCCAGGCGCACCCTGATGCCGTGGCGGGTCTTCTTCACGTTCACGGGTCGCTCCGCTCCGCCCGGTTCACAGGTCGCTCCGCTCCGCCCGGCTCACGGGTCGCCTCGCTGGACGGTGCCTCTCGGTCCGGCGCTGGTGCACGGGCTCCACGGTCACGGGCTCAGTCGTCCCGCTTCACGGTGGCCCACAGCCCGTAGGAGTGCAGGATCTCCACGTCGCGTTCCATCTCCTCACGGGTGCCGTTGGCCACCACGGCCTTGCCCTTGTGATGCACGTCGAGCATCAGCTTCTCGGCCTTGGACCTCGGGTAGCCGAAGACGGTCTGGAACACGTACGTGACGTACGACATCAGGTTGATCGGGTCGTTCCAGACGATGGCCAGCCAGGGCCGGTCGGCGCTCACGTCCTCGTCGACGTCCGGCCGCTCCAGTTCGACGGGTGCTGGCGCCGTGCTCATGGCGCTCATGTCCGCGTCTCCCCCTTCCAGCGTGAGGTCCGTCCGCCCATCGCAATCGATGCTATGCGGCACTACCCGTCCGTGTGTGACGGTCCGCACCTCCATGGTGCCCACGCCGGGGCTTAGGGTTCCCATTGTGGACCTTGGAGACGGTACTGCGCTGCTGACCGACCGGTACGAGCTGACCATGCTCCAGGCCGCGCTCCGCGAGGGCACGGCAGAGCGCCGGTCGGTCTTCGAGGTGTTCGCGCGGAGCCTGCCCGCGGGCCGGCGCTACGGGGTCGTCGCGGGGACGGGACGGCTGCTGGACGCGATCGAGGCGTTCCGTTTCACCCCCGCGCACCTGGACTTCCTCGCCTCCGCCGGCATCGTGGACGAACCCACCCTGCAGTGGCTGGAGAACTACCGTTTCAGCGGGAACGTCTGGGGCTACCCCGAGGGAGAGCTCTTTTTCCCGGACTCCCCGATCCTGGTCGTCGAGGGCACCTTCGGCGAGGCCGTCCTCCTGGAGACCCTCGTCCTGTCGATCCTCAACCACGACTGCGCGATCGCGTCCGCGGCGTCCCGGATGGTGCAGGCCGCGCAGGGCCGCCCCATCATCGAGATGGGGTCGCGGCGCACCCACGAGCACGCGGCCGTGGCGGCGGCGCGCGCCGCCTACATCGCGGGGTTCGCCACGACGTCCAACCTGCAGGCCGGGCGGCTGTACGGCGTCCCGACGGCGGGGACGAGCGCGCACTCGTTCACGCTCCTGCACGACAGCGAGCGGCACGCGTTCCGGGCGCAGCTCGCCTCGGTCGGCCCGGACACGACGCTCCTCGTCGACACCTACGACGTCGAACGGGCCGTCCGCACCGGCGTGGAGCTCGCCGGGCCGTCCCTCGGCGGCGTGCGGCTCGACAGCGGCGACCTCGCCGCCCTCGCCCGGCGGACCCGCGAGCAGCTCGACGCGCTGGGCGCGAAGAAGACGCGGGTCGTGGTGACCGGCGACCTGGACGAGTACGGCATCGCGGCCCTCGCCGCCGCGCCCGTGGACGGCTACGGCGTGGGGACCTCCCTCGTGACCGGTTCGGGCGCCCCCACGACGTCCCTCGTCTACAAGCTCGTCGCACGGTCCGACGGCCCCGGCGCGGACGCCCCGCTGCGGCCGGTCGCGAAACGCTCCACCGGCAAGCGCAGCCGCGGCGGACGCAAGACCGCCGTCCGCCGCATCGACGGGCACGGCGTCGCCTGCGCCGAGACCGTCTTCGTCGGGGAGCCCGTGCCCGGCCCGCGCGACCGCGTCCTCCAGGTTCCGCTGATACGCGACGGCGAGGTCGTCGGACGCGAGCCGCTCACCGAGAGCCGCGCCCGCCACGCGCGCGTCGTCGCGGAGCTTCCGCCCGCGGCCGTCCGGCTCTCCAAGGGCGAGCCCGCGATCCCCACCGAGTTCGTCGGCGACGACCCCCACTCCTGAACCGCTCGCCCGGAATGCCGGTCACCTGGATAGCGTCACCCCTGTGGGGGGTAGTGCGGATAAGAGACCTGGACAGGGAGCGCTCATGGGCAAGAAGGCTCTGATCATCGTCGACGTGCAGAACGACTTCTGTGAAGGCGGTTCGCTCGCCGTCGGCGGCGGCGCGGGCGTGGCCGCCTCGATCTCCGACTACGTGGCCGGGCACCGGTCCGACTATGCCCACGTCGTCGCGACCCGCGACTTCCACCTCGACCCCGGCGACCACTTCTCCGACGACCCCGACTTCGTCGACTCGTGGCCCCCGCACTGCGTGATCGGCACGCCCGGTGCCGACTTCCACCCCAACCTCAACCTCGCCCCCATCGAGGCGGTGTTCAGCAAGGGCCGCGAGAACGCTGCCTACAGCGGTTTCGAAGGCGTTTCCGACGACGACCAGCCGCTCGCGGAGTGGCTGACCGCACGCGGCGTCGACGCCGTGGACATCGTCGGCATCGCGACCGACCACTGCGTCCGCGCCACGGCCGTGGACGCGTCCCGCGCGGGCCTGCGCACCAGGGTCCTCCTCGACCTCACCGCCGGCGTCAGCAAACCCACCGTCGACAAGGCCCTGGAGGAGCTGAAACAGGAGGGCGTCGAGCTGACCGGCGCCCCGGTCGTCACCACCTGACCCCTGCCCCGCACCGTCTGCGCCTCTCACGGAACGGCGGCCGAGCCGCGGGTTCCGTGTCACCGGCGGGCTGTGCCCGGCGCTTCGCCCGCATGTCTCGTCATGTGCCCGAGGCGGCACGGTGCGCGTCGATCCACGCTCGCGCGTAGTCCGCGCAGTCGTGCAGGAACCGGTCCAGGTCGGGCCCTTCGAGCTTCGCGGCGTGGAAGAGGTCCATCACGATCGCGACCGCGGCGACCGCCATCGCCTGCTCGTCGGCGCCGTACGGCTCGCGGTCCTTGAGCGTGGGGTCGCCGAGGACGTCCCGGATCATGTTCTCGGCCACCCGCGGATTGATGGCCACCCCGGCTCGCGCGAGCATGGTCCGCAGATCCCTGACGTACTCGATCACCTGCGGGATCGTGTACGTCGGCGAGAACCTCCGCCTGACCAGCACGCCGAACGCGGCGTTGAGGAGCACACCGCCCACCAGGGTCATCGCCCCGGTCTCGACGTCGAGGAACGCGGTGGAGTCCTCACCCTCCTCGGCCAGGAACTCGCGCAGCGTCTCGAGATCCTCGGCCGTCACCTCGACCTTCGAGACGTCCATCAGGCGAACACTTCGTCCGCCAGTTCCCGGGCCGCCGTCAAGAACTCCTCAAGCTGCTCGGGACTGTACTGCTCGTCTCCGACCAGCCCTGCCAGGAGAACTGTCTTGGTGGCGTTGGAAACCTCGGCGCTGATTCCGTCCCTGGCTTCCGGCGGCGCTTTCTCAACCGCAACCTTGATCAAGGTCTCGGCCGCATGCGGGTCAATGCTCGTCGGCTCGCTCAACCGCAGACGAACCGAAGTGACGAAGTCGATGATCTCTGCATCGTCGGCGGGTTTTCCATCCGTGATGAAACGCCGTCTCGCGGCCTCGAAGAAGGCTGCGGTGACGAGTGAGAGATATCGGTTCGCCTCGGCGTTGTCCATCTGATTGAGAAGCTTGTGGTACTCGTCCGGCCTGCCCGAAAGCTGGGCACGCAGGGTGGCCACATGATGGTCAGTTATCCTCACTTCGCCTCCGCATATGATTAACCGCTTCTCCCGTCGCACGTGTGAGCGAGTATACGATTGACGCGAGTGCCACGGCCCCTAGGACAGTACTGGGCACATTGATCGTGCTGTCCGGCTGCTGAAATTCGTACTTGGTGGTCCGTGTTCCCGTCGGGAAGTCCGCGGGTGAAGGATTTTTCAACGCCTCTTGTGCCTTCTTACTGTGGTCCGAGAGATTCTTGTGGGCATCCTCCAATCTGTCGTCCAGCCTGCGCAGGGCCCTCTTCCAGCTCGGTTCCCGCTCGGGGTCGGGCTCTCGAAGATCCTGGTTTTCGTCGACGGGGTCGAGTTCTCCGCGGTGGGCGATCCAGACGCCGGCGCCGACGGGGTCGAGGTCGGCGTGGGTGGGGCGGACCAGGCGGCGCGTCCGCCGTGGAGGCTCCGCGCCGGAGGTCTCGTCGTCGGTACCGGGCTGTCCAGCGCTTTCGTCTGGTGTCTCCTGTTCGCCGGATGCTTCCTGAGTGCGGTGGTCGTCCTCCGGTGTCTCTTCCTCGGGGGTTTCATGCCTTCGGTCGTCCGCGCGAGGCTCTGCTTCGCCGGTGGCCTCGCGGCCGGGTGGTTCGGCTTCGGGCTCCTGCGGTGAGGGATCGTTCTCCCGTTCATCGGCAGTGCGCTCGGCGGGTTCCTGCCCGTGGTCCTCGTCGTCCGGCTTCGGTGTTCCGTCGTCCGGGACGGGGGCGTCGGAGGCGATGGGTTCGTCTCCGTCTGACTTCTCGCCGGACGGCATCACCTCGGGCCGTTCGGCGGGTTCCTCGGCCTTGTCACGGGTTTCCGGGGGTGAGCCGGACGTCCCCGGTGCCTCTGGGGCCGGTCGGTCGGCATCACGTTGACGAGGTGGCGCCTCTGAAGCGTCGTCATCGGGCCGGGGATCCGCAGTCGCGGGCTCGTCGGCGGCCGGTGTCTCCTCGGTGGGGGCGTCGCGATCTTCTGGTCGCGGACCGGGCTCTTCACCGTCCTCGGAGCCCTGCGGACGGTCCGCAGGCCGTTCCGCTGCGGCCGGCTGCGCCCGCTCGGCACCGCCGTCACGCTCACGGGATGACGTCTCCGGGTCGTCTGCAGCCTGTGGAGTATCGGTCGCTGCGGGCTCATCGGTGGCCGATGCGTCCGTGGCGGGGGACGGGCCTTCGCGTCCCGGTTCGGCATCTCCGGCGGTATCGGACGTCGGGCGCCGGTCGGTGCCGTGATCCTCGATGCCGTGATCGTCGGTGTCCGCCGGCTCGCGCGCTTCCGCAGCGGGCCGTTCGCCGCCGGGAAACTCCGCTTCCCGGCGTTCGCCTTCTAACGTCCGCGGGGCGTCGTCGTCCGGGCGGTCGGCCGTCGGGGCTTCTCGATCCTGCGTCGGGGTGCCGTTGTGTTCGCCGGCGGGCTCGGAGTTCCGTTCCGCGGCCATCCGACGCGAGTCCGCGCGCGGCGTCCCGCCCCTGCTCGGATCGTCGTTCGGATCATTGCCCTTCTCAGCACGAACCCCTAGAGGCGGCGCCTCACTCACCTGCGACTCGGGAGACCGCCGCGCCGCGGCACGACTCTCCAAACGCGAATACCGCGCAGACGAATCGGCACGCTCCGGCGGAGGCGGCGGCGCCTCACCGGCGGGCTCGGAGTTCCGCTCGGCGGCCATCCGACGTGAATCCGCGCGCGGCGTCCCACCCCTGGTCGGATCGTCGTTCGGATCATTGCCCTTCTCAACACGAGCCCCCTGAGACGGCGCCTCACCACCGCTCTCTTCCTTGGGCTCGGTCTCGGTGGAACGCTCGACGCCCACGCTTCAGCCTTCCGTCGGTCGTTCGTCCGGCACGCCGCATGTGTCCGGGGACGCGCGGGGCGGACGTCCGTCCACATCGCGCGTCCATGTAAGCGTCAACGCCCGAGAATTGCACGTCCGCCGGGTTCGGCGGCTCATCCGCCGGTTGCGTATCCGCGGCGTGCTCGGCGGGGCGGCCGGAGCCTCGTCGACGGCGCAGGCCGGTGATCTTCGAAGCCGCGCGGCACGGAGGGGAGAACGCGGGAATCGCACATGCCGGCGGGGCTCAGTGGCGACGTTTGGCGGCCCACTCGCGGATCTTGGCGATGCGCTTCTTGATGTCCTCGGCGGTGGCCTGGGGGACGGGCGGGCCGCCGCACGCGAGGCGCAGCTCGGTGTGGATGACGCCGTGCGGCTTCCCGGTGCGGTGGTTCCAGGCGCCGACGAGGTTGTTCAGCTCGCGCCGGAGGGCGGCGAGGTCCTCGGCGGGGGTGCGGTCGTCGCGGTCGGCGCTCGTGTCGCCGGTCTTGCGCTTGCGCCGCCCCTTGAGCTGTTCGGCCTGGCGTTTGCGGAGCAGCGCGGACACCTGTTCGGGTTCCAGCAGGCCGGGAATGCCGAGGTACTCCTCCTCCTCGGGGGAGCCGGGCTCGGCGTGCATGCCGAACTCGCCGCCGTCGTACAGGACGCGGTCGAACGTGGCGGACGCCTCTACCGTCTCGAACGGCAGCTCCTCGCCCACGTCGGTGGTGTCGCGCCTGCGGTTGGCCTCGGCGAGCAGCTCGTCGTCGAGCCCGTCCTCGCGGACGGGACGGTCGAGCACGTGGTCGCGCTCGTTCTCCATCTCGGCGGCGTGCTCCATCAGCGTCGGCACCGACGGCAGGAAGACCGACGCGGTCTCGCCGCGCCTGCGGGCGCGGACGAAACGCCCGATGGCCTGCGCGAAGAACAGCGGGGTGCTGGTGGAGGTGGCGTAGACGCCGACGGCGAGGCGCGGGATGTCGACGCCCTCGGACACCATCCGCACCGCGACCATCCAGCGGTCGTCGGTCTCGGCGAACTGCTTGATCTTCTTGGACGCGGTCGGGTCGTCAGACAGCACGACCGTGGCGCCCTGCCCGGTGACGGAGCGCAGCACCTTGGCGTAGGCGCGGGCGGCCTCGTGGTCGCTGGCGATGACCAGGCCGCCGGCGTCCGGGATGGCGCGGCGCAGCTCGGTGAGACGCCGGTCGGCCGCGGCGAGCACCTGCTTGATCCAGTCGCCCTTCGGGTCGAGGGCGGCGCGCCACGCCTGGGCCATCTGGTCCTGGGTGAGCGGCTCACCGAGCGTCGCGGTGATCTCGTCGCCCGCCCGGGTGCGCCACCGCATCTCCCCGGCGTACGCGAGGAAGATGACCGGGCGGACGACGCCGTCGGCGAGGGCCGGGCCGTAGCCGTAGGTGTAGTCGGCGCGGCTGCGGCGCACCCCGTCCGGCCCCTCCTCGTACTGGACGAACGGGATGGGGTTGACGTCGGTGCGGAACGGCGTGCCCGACAGGGCGAGACGCCGCGCGGCGGGCTCGAACGCCTCCCGGACGGCGTCGCCCCAGGAGAGCCCGTCGCCCGCGTGGTGGATCTCGTCGAAGATGACCAGCGACTTGCGCGACTCGGTGCGGTTGCGGTGCAGGGCGGGCCGCGCGGCGACGGTCGCGTAGGTGACGGCCACGCCGTGGAAGTCCTTGCCGACGGGCCCCTGCCCGTTCTGGTACTCGGGGTCGATCCTGATGCCGACGCGGGCCGCCGACTCGGCCCACTGCCGCTTGAGGTGCTCCGTGGGGCACACGACCGTGATCGCGGAGACGATGCGGCGGTCCATCAGCTCGCGGGCGAGGCGGAGCGCGAACGTCGTCTTCCCGGCGCCGGGCGTCGCGACGGTGAGGAAGTCCCGCGGGCCCGACCCCCGCCCGTCCTTCCCGAAGTACGCCTCCAGCGCCTGCTGCTGCCACGCGCGCAGCGACGACGCCGTCCCCCAGGCGGCCCGCTCGGGGAAGGCGGGAGGCATGTTCGACGCGGCGAAGGTGCTCACGGTCATCGAAGGCTACCCAGCCGCACCGACAGATCGTGTTCCCGTGGCCGATCCTGTGCCGAGACCCACAAGCCGGGCGCTCCGGGGGGACCGGTAGGCGGCCCAGGCCACCCGGATGCGGCGTCCCTGCCCGGCGGTGAACTCGCTCATGCAGGCATCCTGGGCGTAGTTCATGAAGTTGTGCACGGGGTCGCGGCCCCGCTGCGGGCACGTGTCCCGGACGAGGGGGCATCCGTCCGCCGGGCGCGCCTCGTACGGGGTGTCGGCCACGCCGTCGCCGGGCGGGCGGCAGCCGTTCTCGAAGGTGTGGAAGAGGCCGAGCCAGTGCCCGATCTCGTGGACGGCCGTGTACCCGCGGTCGAAACGGCTGAACGAGCCGCCCGGCAGGCTGCGGTAGTCGACGACGACGCCGTCCATGTGCGGCCTCTTCCGATACCACTGGGGGAACGTGGAAAACCCCAGGACGTCGGCGCCCACGGCGGCGGTGTAGATGTTCAGTGAGGCGCGTCCACCCCTGCGCAGCCTCCTTTTCATCGACCCTTCATAGCGGCGCGGGCGGTAGAACCACGCCGAGTTGTTCGTGGTGCCGAAGCTCGTCAGGCGGAACCTGACGCCGGTGTCCGCGCCGCCCCTGCGGCCCCCGTATGCGGCGTTCAGCGTCGCCACCTGCCGGTAGGCGGCCTGCTTCGACAGCAGGCCCCTGCGTCCGCTGTGGATGACATGGAACCGCACCGGCACGACGAGCACCTGCGTCTTGCGTCGCTCGTCCGGTGCGGCCGGCCCGAGCTCGCCCAGCCCGGATTCGCGCAGCAAGGAGTCGAGCCTGTCCTCGTCGGACGTCCCGAAGCGGTCGTGCAGCGTGCGGCGGAGGTCGGCGAGCATCGCGGAGACCTGACCGGCCCCGAGGTCGGCGTGGTCGTGCGGACGCGCCCGCGAGCCGAACGCCCGCGCCGCGAGACCGGGGTCGCACTCGTCGTCCGGCTTCGTCTCCGAAGCGGCCCGTACCTGTCGTACCTGGGTCCGCTCACCCATCGAACCCGGAAGAGCACAGACGGTAACCATCAGTGCGCACAGTGAAGCCCCGGCCAAGCGCCGCATTCTTACCCCCGTATCGATGAAAGTCGAAGCCCCGCGGTCAGCGCCCCGGCAGGAAGATCAAGGGGACACCGTCCGCGGGACCGTTCACGCGCATGCCTGATGCGGCGACGCGCGCCCGGCCGTGTTCCGACCGCCGGTCAGTCGTCGCCCTCGCCGCCCGGCTGCAGGGAGTCGTAGATCTCCTTGCACTCGGGGCAGACGGGGTACTTCTTCGGGTCCCGGTTCGGCACCCAGACCTTGCCGCACAGCGCGATCACCGGCGTGCCGGTCACCGCGCTCTCGGTGATCTTGGTCTTCTTCACGTAGTGGGCGAACCGCTCGTGGTCGCCGTCACCGTGCGAAAGGTCCGGCCGGACATCGCTCTGGGTGTCGCTGTCGGGAAGGATCTTCGTACTCACGTCGTCCACCTTAGTTCAGCGTCGGGTCGTCGGGAAAAGTGGAGACGAGCGCCAGGTCGCCTCCCTGCCTGCGCAGAACCCGCTGCCAGAGCCGGCCCGGATCCGGGTCGAAGACGTCTCCGGGCTCGGCGGGCACGAGATACCAGGAACCCTCCTCGATCTCGGCGCGCAGCTGGCCCGCGGCCCAGCCGGCATAGCCCGCGAACACCCGCAGCTGCAGCAGCTCGGCGGCCAGCAGGCCGGGCGGCGCCTCCAGATCCACCAGGCCCACCCTGGCGACCTCGGCCCCGCCGTTCAACGCCCGCCATCCGAGCGGCTCCCCCTCCCCGGGGAGCCGTGCCAGCGCCAGCGCGTTCTCCAGGGCGACCGGGCCGCCCTGGAACACCACGGCCGGCCCGGTGACGAGCTCGGCCCACGGGGGCAGCACCCGGCCGACGGGAATCTCGGTCGGCCGGTTCAGGACGACCCCGAGCGTGCCGCTGTCGCCGTCGTGCTCGACAAGCAGGACGACGCTTCGCCGGAAGTTCGGATCCTCCAGCTGAGGGGTCGCGACCAGCAGAAGCCCCACCCTGATGCCGTCTTCCATGGATTCCATGATGCGTTGCGCGGACCCGCGGCGGCATGCCCTCCCGCTCGTTAGCCTGTTACGCATTCCTATCGACGGGGATATCGGCGCGGCAAGGACCTAGGTTAAAAATGATCGAGGATCATCGGTCACCCGCTTGGTGCGCGCAGGCGGGCCGGGGAGGACAGCGATGCAGTTGCCCAGGCTCATCATCGGTGCCGTGTTCTTCGTGCTCGCGGCGCTCCTTGCCGTTCCCATGGTGATCGACTGGTTCTCACCGGACGCCGACGTCTCCACCGCCGCGACCACGTCGACGAGCCCGAGCCCGTCCGGCACCACGGCCTCGGCGTCGCCGAGCCCGTCCGGGTCCGAGAGCCCGACCAGGTCCGCGAGCCCGTCCAGGACGGCGTCGCCCGCGCAGCCGGTGACGGCCGTGATCGGCTCCCGGGTCGCCTGCCCCGCCCGCACCGTTCAGGTCACGATCCGCAACACCGGGTCCCGCACCGAGGACTTCGGGATCGAGAAGAACGACGACACCGCCGCGATCCCCGGCGAGATCCCCGCGAACTCGACCCGGACCGTGACCGTCCGCCTCCGCGAGGACCGCGCCACCCGCATCACGGTCAACTGGGCCAACAAGCGGGTCGGCAGCGCGACGGTCAGGGCGAACTGCGAGAAGGCCGGTGCGGCGCCGACGACGAAGCCGCCCGAGCAACTGCCGCACACCGGCCCGAACGACGTCCTGTGGGCCCGCGGCGCCACCGCCGTCGCCGTCCTGATCATGGGCGGGATCTTCTTCTGGTACGGCGGCATCTGGCCCCGCCGCAAGGAGAAGGTGTTCGAGAAGAAGTGAGCCCGAGGGACCGCTCCCGGTCCGCCGTTCCCCGGTCCGTCACGCCTCGGTCCGGGGGCGGCCGCCCGCGGCCTCGCGGACGGCGCCGGCGACGAAGTGGCTCACGTCGGGGTGGAAGACGCTGGGGATGATGTAGTTCGGGCCCAGCTCGTCGGGCGTCACGACCTCGGCGAGCGCCTTCGCGGCGGCGGCGAGCATGTCCATCGTGACGCCGTCGGCCTGCGCGTCCAGGAGCCCGCGGAACACGCCGGGGAACGCGAGCACGTTGTTGATCTGGTTCGGGTAGTCGCTGCGGCCGGTCGCGACGACGGCGGCGTGCTCGCGGGCGACGTCCGGATCCACCTCGGGTTCGGGGTTGGCGAGCGCGAACACGATCGCGTCGTCGTTCATCGTCGCGATGTCGTCGCCGGTCAGGATGCCGGGCGCGGACACGCCGATGAACACGTCGGCGTCCTTCACGGCGCCGCGCAGGTCGCCCGCGTACCCGTCGGCGTTGGTGTTGGCGGCGATCCAGGCGAGCGAGTCGTCGAGGTCGTCGCGGCCCTTGTGGACGGCGCCCCGGTAGTCGCAGACGACGATGTCGCGGGCACCCGCGTGGATCAGCAGCCTGAGGATGGCGGTGCCGGCGGCCCCCGCGCCGGCCATCGCGATGCGGACCGAGCCGAGGTCCTTGCCGACGACGCGCAGCGCGTTGGTCAGCGCGGCCAGCACGCAGATCGCCGTGCCGTGCTGGTCGTCGTGGAAGACCGGGATGTCGAGCAGCTCGCGGAGACGGGCCTCGACCTCGAAGCAGCGCGGGGCGGAGATGTCCTCCAGGTTGATGCCGCCGAACGCGGGCGCGATGACCTGGACGGTCCTGACGATCTCGTCGGTGTCCTGCGTGTCGAGGCAGATCGGCCACGCGTCGATCCCGGCGAACCGTTTGAACAGGGCCGCCTTGCCCTCCATGACGGGGAGCGCGGCCTCCGGGCCGATGTTGCCGAGCCCCAGCACGGCCGACCCGTCGGTGACGACGGCGACGCTGTTGCGCTTCACCGTCAGGCGGCGGACGTCCTCGGGGTTGCGGGCGATGGCGAGGGAGACGCGGGCGACGCCGGGCGTGTACGCCATCGACAGCTCGTCGCGGTTGCGCAGCGGCACCTTGGACTGCATCTCGATCTTGCCGCCGAGGTGCATCAGGAAGGTCCGGTCGCTGACCTTGTGGATCCGGACGGACTCCATCCGCTCCAGCGCGGCGGCGATCGCCTCGGCGTGCTGGGTGTCGCGGGTCGCGATCGTGACGTCGATGCGCAGCGTCTCGTGCCCGGCGGTGTTGACGTCGAGGGCCGTGACGATGCCGCCGGCGTTTTCGACGACGTGGGTGATCTGGCTGACGGCCTTGCCGCCCGCCGGGACCTCCAGCCGGACGGTGATGGAGTACGACACGCTTGGCACGCTCGCCACGGCTACTGCTCCCTCTGCTCAGGGTCCTCCACGTCCCGCGCTTCGCTCCGGCCGGGGCGGGCGGGCCGGGACGGTGCGTCCGGGGGCGCCGCGGCCCGGCCTCGGGCCGGTCGCGCGGCCGCGGACCGGCGGGCTCGGCCCCGCGGCGTCTCGTTTCACGAGGCCCTTCCGTCCTGGACGACCGGGCGCGGTCGTGCCACTGAGCATACGCTCACCGCCGCCACGGGGTGATGCGGTCCGGCCAGGACGTTCCCCCTCGGACCCGCGAACACGCCGCGAACGGGAGCGGGCGGGCCGAACGGAAACGGCCGCCCGTCGTCGAGCGGCCGCACGTCCGCCGGATTCCGCGCCGGCGGGACCTTGTCTCCCGTCAGAGTCCCGTCAGAACTCCGTCACAACCTCGTCAGAACCTCGTCAGAGCCCCGTCGCTTCGTCAGGACCCCGTCAGAACAGGGCCGCCTGGAGGGAACGGCGTGCCTTGCCGACGCGCGGGTCGTCCGGCGAGAGGACGTCGAACAGCGACAGCAGGTGCTTGCGGGCCGCGTCGCGGTCGTCTCCGGCGCTGCCGCGCACGGCGGTCAGCAGCCGCTCGAACGCCTGCTCCGTCTGGCCCGACGCCATCTCCACGTCCGCCGCGCGGATCTGCGCCTGGACGTCGCCGGGCTTGGCGGCGGCCTCCTTGAGGACGCTCTCCGCGTCCAGCGACCGGACCCGCCGGTGCAGCTCCACCATCGCGAGCCCCTGCTTGGCGCCCGCGTCGCGGGGGTCGGCGGCGAGGATCTCGTCGAAGGCGGCCTTGGCGCCGTCGAGGTCACCGCGCTTCAGGGCCTCCTCGGCCCGCTGGTACACCGGGTTCGCCTGAGCCTGCGCCGCGCCGGCCTGCTCGCCCGCGGGGGCCTCCGGCACGAGGCCCTCCTTGCGCAGCGCCTCGAAGAGCTGGTCGACGGCCTGCCGCACCTGCGGCTCGGGCGCCGCGCCGTTCAGGAACGGCAGCAGCTGCCCGCCGACGACCGCCGCCACGAACGGGATGCCGCGCACGCCCATCTGCTGCATGTAGGCGGCGAGCTGCGGGTTGGCGTCGATGTCGACCTTGGCGAGGATCCACTTGCCGGCCGCCTCGTTGGCGAGCTTCTCCAGAATGGGCCCGAGCTGCTTGCACGGCCCGCACCATTCCGCCCAGAAGTCCACGAGGACCGGTACGGACCGCGACCGCTCAACGACCTCGGTGTTGAACGTCTGGTCGGTGACGTCCACGACGTAGGGGCCGCCGGCGCCGCCCGCACCCGCGGACGCACCGCCCCCCTGGGCCTGACGCTCCTGCTGCTTCCTGGCGGCCGCCTGGCGGGCCCCCAGGTCTATGGCCCCGTGCAACGAAAAGTCCCGAGAAGGCATGGCTCCATCCTGCCGCATGAGCGCGCGTGGACGTACGCCCGTACGCTCCCAGCGGACCACGGCGGCCGCACCGGACGCCCGACACGCCCCCTATGAGGGGACAATTCATTCATTGCACGCCTTTTCCAAACGCCATTCCGGCGCGTCCGGCAAAGAATCGAGGCGTCCTGCCGTAAAGGCAAAAAGATTGCTGGCAGCCATCACCAAGCCCGGTTATAGTCACGATGTCGATGCATCGCGGCACGGCTAAAACGACCGGCGCGCCAACCGGAGGCGGCCGCGGACGGGCACCGCGTGGCAGGGTTGGGGGACCGAGGCCACGGTGTACCCGGGGACCGGGGCTCGCGCCCCGCCGCCGCGACGGCATGACGAGCAATGGGGGGAAACTTGTGATCGCGGAGCATTCCGTGATCGTGGCCCGAGGAATGGGTGTCCGCCGCGGGGGGCGGTGGCTCCTGCGCCCGGTGACCTTCGGCGTGCCCGAAGGCGTGGTCGGCCTGGCCGGTCCACCCGGTGCCGGTAAATCCACTCTGCTGGCCACGTTCGCGACCTTGCGCAAACCGACGGCCGGCGTCCTGCACGTCCTCGGCCACGACGTCGCGCACGCCGCCGGCGTGCGCGCCGCGCGGGCCGGGATCGGCTACCTGCCGGCGAAGTTCTCCCGGGCGCGGCACATGACGGCCGGGGAGTTCGTGGAGTACGCGGCGTACTACAAGCGGACGAGCGCGTCCGCCGCGCGGTCCATGATCCGGCGCCTGGACCTCACCGAGGCCGCCGGCAC
>DATCLF010000129.1:0-39632 GCA_036564055.1 Spirillospora sp. | reverse complement strand
GCGCGGACGTCGCGATCACCGCGGCCGCGTCGGGCGCGGCGCAGGAGCAGGCGCAGCGCCTCGTCGCGCCCGGGGGCCGGGTCAGCCTGTTCGGCGGGCTGCCCAAGGACGACCCGGTCATCTCCGTCGACGCCAACCGCGTCCACTACAAGGAGCTGTCCCTGGTCGGCGCCAACGGGTCGAGCCCCGCCCACAACGCCCGCGCGCTGGAGATGATCGGCTCCGGGCAGGTGCCGGTCGAGGACCTCATCACCCACCGCCTTCCGCTGGACTCCCTGCACGAGGCCCTCGACCTCGTCAGCCGGGGTGCCGCGATCAAGGTGACCATCGAACCCTGACCCTCCGCGAGCCCCCACCCCCGAAGGAGGCAGCCGTGCCCGAACGCACCGTCACCATCGGCTCGGCACAGGGCCTGCACGCCCGCCCCGCGAAGATCTTCGTGCACAGGGCCTCGCAGCAGCCCGTCCCGGTGTCCATCCGCGTCGGGGACCGCGCCCCGGTCCCGGCCAACAGCATCCTCGCCGTGCTGTCGCTCGGCGCCGGACAGGGAACGGAGGTCACCCTGTCCGCCGAGGGCGACGGGGCGGAGGCCGCCCTGGACGAGCTGGCCGAGCTCCTCGCCGGCGACCTCGACGCCGAAGAACCCGACCATGTCTGACGCACAGGGGTCCGACGCTCCGGGCCTGCGCGGCCTCGGCGTCAGCCCGGGGAGGGCGGCGGGCCCGGCGGAGGTGATGGGGACGCCCCCCGAGCTTCCGCCGCCCCGCCCCGTCACCGACCGCGAGGCCGAGACCCGGCGGGCACTGAGCGCCCTGGAGGCGGTCGAGGCCGAACTGGACCGGCGGGCCGCGTCCGCGCCGACGCCCGAGGCCCGCGAGATCCTGGCCGCGCAGTCGGCGATCGCCGCCGACCCGATGCTCGCCGGCGGCGTCCGGACCCGCGTCGAACAGGGCGCGGACGCCGCCCACGCCCTGCACGACGCGTTCGCCGAGCAGGCGCAGGCGCTCATGGCGGCGGGCGGCCACTTCGCCGAGCGGGCCGCGGACCTCGCGGACCTGTCCGGCCGCGCGGTCGCCGTCGTCCTCGGCTGCCCGATGCCCGGCGTCCCGTCCCCCGGCCACCCGTTCGTCCTCGTCGCCGACGACCTGTCGCCGGCCGACACCGCCGCCCTCGACACGGGTTCCGTCCTCGCGCTGGTGACCGAGCGCGGCGGGCCGACCGGGCACACCGCGATCCTCGCCCGGTCGCTCGGGCTGCCCGCCGTCGTCGGCTGCACCGGGATCCTCGACGCGGCCGTCTCCGGCGAGCAGATCGTCGTGGACGGCACGAGCGGGGACGTGCGCACCGGCGTCACCGAGGCGGAGGCGGCCGAGATCAACGCCCGTGAGGAGCGCGCCGCCGCGGAGGCGGCGGCACCCGCGGGGCCGGGCCGCACCGCCGACGGGCACCCGGTCGACCTGATGGTCAACATCGGCTCCGCCGCCGACCTCGACGGCGTCGACCTCACCGGCGTCGCCGGCGTCGGCCTGTTCCGCACCGAGTTCCTGTACCTCGGCCGCCACGAGGAACCCGGTATCGACGAGCAGACCGCCGCGTACGCCGAGGTCTTCGAGGCCGTCGGGGAGCGGACGGTGGTCGTGCGGACCCTGGACGCGGGCGCCGACAAACCACTGCCGTTCCTGGGCCTGCCGGACGAGCCGAATCCCGCCCTCGGGGTCCGCGGGCTCCGCGTCGCCCGCAAGCGCCCCGACGTCCTCACCACCCAGCTGAAGGCCATCGCCCGCGCCGCCGCCGGGTCCCCCGCGCGGGTCGCGGTCATGGCGCCGATGGTGTCGACGCCGGCCGAGGCGGACGAGTTCGTCGGAATCGCCCGCGACCACGGCCTGCCCGTCGCCGGGGTCATGGTGGAGGTGCCGTCGGCCGCGCTGCGCGCCGAGCGGATCCTGCGCGAGGCGGAGTTCCTCAGCATCGGGACGAACGACCTCAGCCAGTACGCCCTGGCCGCCGACCGGCAGAGCAGCGACGTCCCCGAGCTGCTGGACCCGTGGCAGCCCGCCGTCCTGGAGCTGATCGCCCACTGCGCGCGGGCGGGCCGCTCGGTCGGCAAGTCCGTCGGGGTCTGCGGCGAGGCGGCCGCGGACCCGCTGCTCGCCCCGGTGCTGGCGGGCCTCGGCGTCACCCGCCTGTCGATGTCGCACCGCGCCCTGCCGGCCGTGCGCGCCGCGCTGGCGCGCCGCACGCTCGCCGAGTGCGAGGACCTGGCCGGGCGCGTCCTGGCCGCCGATGGTCCCGGCGAGGCTCGCGAACTGGCGCTTACCCTCCAGAATGGAGGCGTTTAGCAGCGCGACACGGGACGGGTGAGGGTCATGTACGCGGAAGAACGGCAGCAGGCGATCCTCGCGCTTGCGCGGTCCAAGGGCCGGGTCGACGTGGTCGCCCTGGCCGAGGAGTTCTCGGTGACGACCGAGACGATCCGCCGTGACCTGACCGTCCTGGAGCGGGCCGGGACGATCCGGCGCGTCCACGGCGGCGCGATGCCCGTCGAGCGGCTCGGCTTCGAACCGGAGCTCGCCGCGCGGGACGCGGTGATGACCGAGGAGAAGCAGCGCATCGCCAAGGCGGCGCTGGAGGAGCTGCCGGCGGAGGGGTCCATCATCGTGGACGCCGGCACGACCACCGCGCGGTTCGTCCAGCTGCTGCCGACTGACCGCGAGCTGACCGTGATCGTGAACTCGCCGCCGCACGCCACGGTGCTGGCCGCGCGCCCCAACCTCACCGTGATCATCCTCGGGGGGCGGGTGCGCGGCCGGACGCTCGCCACGGTCGACGACTGGGTCCTGCGCCCGCTCGCCGACCTGTGGGTGGACGTGGCGTTCATGGCGACCAACGGCTGTTCCGTCGAGCGGGGGCTGACCACGTCCGACCAGGCCGAGGCCGCGGTGAAACGCGCGATGATCGCCTCGTCGCGGCGGCGGGTGCTGCTCGCGGACCGCTCCAAGATCGGGCACGACCATCTGGTGCGGTTCGGCGAGCTGTCCGACATCGACGTCCTCATCACCGACACCGGGCTGGACACGGACCTGGCCGCCGACCTCGCCGCCGCGGGCCCGGAGGTCATCCGCGTCTGACCGCCGCCGGCACCCTCGCGCATTGTCCAGGTCACCGGCGCCGCCCAGGACCCCTGCGCACGGTGAACTCTTCTGCGGGACCTACCGCACCCGCTTCACGCCCGGTGGGCAGCAGGAACGATCACTGCGAGGCCGGGGGCGGACGAGAGTGCCGGCCGGCGGGCGGGAGGGCCCCGCGGCGTCCGCCCCGGCGCCGCGAGGCCGTCCAGCCCGCCGGCAGGTCACCGGCGTGTACGGCTGACGCGCGGGCCCCCTCCTGCACATGACCCGCCGGCATACCGCGCTCCCGGCTCACCATGCACAGCGCCCGCACGCCGCGTCGTGTCACACGTCCGGCGTCGTCTCCACCGCCCCGTGGTCCACCAGGAGATATGTGGAGACAACGACAATCTAAGACCAGTCTTCCAGTCACACGCCCCTCTCGTGCACCCGGCCACGAAAAATCAACGCGGTCTTCTACGCGCACGCCGGATGACTGCTCCGGAGCCGGCCGGACCGTTCGTCCGACGCGCCCCACCCGGAGCCCGGGTCAGCGCGCACCCGTCCCGGCCGCTCCCGCCAGGCCTCCCATGGGCGCGTCGAGCAGCGCGACCACGGCGCCTGATCGAGGTCGCCGGGGAAGGCGCGTTCCCATCGGCGGACGTCGGCGGCCGGCGGAAGAGGCATCGCGTACGACGTCGGGGGTTCCCGACGCTCGGTGTCCGGTTCGTCATCGTGCGTGTTCACCGTCACGACGAGGACCGGCCTCACACGCGAAAACACACGTCAGACAGCCGATTCGCACGCTTCCGCCACGAGCGCCGCGGCCCTTCGACGCACCGTGCCCGATACGTGCGTCCACCGGACTTTCACGGTCCGTGTTCTCCACGACTCCCAACAGGCGAAACGGCGAGCACCGTCGACGAGCGCGCACACATGGCGAGGCTCCGGGCGTCCTGACCCGTCGAGTCGAAAGTTCGGTCACGCGGCGCTCACGTCCCGGACGTGCGAATCACGAATGTTCGCGATTACATGGGCGCTGCGCTTCCGGAGGTCGGCCCCGCACAACGGCCGGAGGACGTCCGACATGCAGCGGAAGGCTCGCCATGTCCGCTGCCGGGTCACCGACACAAGGGCGGAGGGGACGCGAGCATGGGCATCGACTGGGTCGGCGGGACCGAGCCCCACGCCGAGAAGCACAACGACAGCGCAAGCCGAACAGCACGTGACCAGGTAAGCGGCGAACGTGAGCAACCTCTGCTCGACATGGGAGGGCGACGAAGCCTATGACCGACTCCGGTAGCGTTGAGATCAAGGAGGAGCACGTTGAGGCTTTGCGCTCCTTCCTCTGGGGTGGCCCAGGCGAGCCGGCGCTGGACGACAACTCACCCACCGACGATTTCATCGCTCTTAGCGTTCTGTTGACTGCCGTATTCTCGATCGCGGCACGACGAAAGTTCAGCCCGAGCTATACCTCAGCCGACATCACTGAGTACGTGGCGGACATCAGAACCGTCCTCGACGAGAATGACGACACTATAAACCCGCATTTCGCGGAACAACTGCTGCATGGCGCCTTGGAAGACACTCCCTTCGAGCCCAGCGGAGAAGAAGATGAACTGCCCGCCCTGATGACCCTGCTCGCCCTACTCGCCGCCCTCCTTGAGGAAGCGGACCTTGATGAACCCGGGAAGGAGGGCCTCATCAAGGAATCCACAAGACTTGCCAAGAAGTGGATCGCCAAACAGCAGGGCAGGCCAACGGCAACGGGGATTCCCGACAAGGCTTTTCCCATTTTCAAGGGACAGGGGTAAGGAGCCGCCGAAGGCGAGATGGCCGTACGGCCGAGCAGGTGGCCGCTCTGGAGGCCTGGCCGGCAGGTCGCCCGGAGAAGCGGCAACGCCTTCTGGAGCAGCTCGATCCAGCAAAGGTCTGCACTTGCTCCCGCGTCGGCCGCCGCGGGCATGTCGAATTGGTGTTCGGCCGCCGCCGCAGGATCGGGCGGGTCACCGCATGGCTCGAACGACGTTCGCCGCCCGCACCACTTCATGGCCGCCCGTACGGGTGCCTTCTGCATCTACCCCGGCCCGAGCTGGAACAACGACCGGCCGGAGTACGTGTTTCACGGCTACGGAGCCCACGGCCGGTCAACAGGGGAACCGGCTTGTCGTTGCAGGAACGAAAACACGTGGTCAGCGGGAGCGCAGCGCGGGCTCTAGGCGCAGTGCGCGGGGGCGCCGAGGGCGCGGGAGATGCCGCGGGCGGCGGCGCGGACCACGGGGATGAGCGCCCGTGCGTCCCAGCCGTCGGACGGGACGACGGTCGCGACGGCGGCGACGACGGTGTCGTCCGGCCCGAAGATCGGCGCGCCGACCGACAGGGCGATCGTTTCGATCTGGCCGTCGCTGACGGCGACGCCCGTCCGGCGGACCTCGGCGAGGACGCGCCGCAGCTCCCGCCCCGACGTGATCGTCTTTTCGGTGAAACGGCGCAGGGGGCCCGCGATGGCGCGTTCCTGGACGACGGGGTCGGCGTACGCGAGCATCGCCAGGCCGACGCCCGTCGCGTGGGCCGGCCAGCGGCCCCCGAGGCGGGACAGCACGTGCACCGCGTCACGGGCGGAGATGCGTTCGATGTAGACGACGTCCAAGCCGTCCAGGACGGCGAGATGGACGTTCTCGTGCGTCGCCTCGTAGAGGTCCTCAAGGAAGGGCATCGCGGCCTCGCGGAGCCCGGGGCCGCGGGGGGCGAGCGCGGCGACCTCGAAGAGCCGCAGCCCGATCCGGTACAGGCCGTCGCCGTCGCGTTCCAGGGCGCCCCAGTGGGTCAGCTCCCCCACCAGCCGGTGCGCGGTGGACAGCGGCAGCCCGGTGCGGCGGGAGATCTGCGTGATGCTCAGGACGGTGCTGTCGGGTGAGAACGCCTCCAGGATGTCGAGGACGCGGCTGGTGACGGTCGGGCGGGTTCGCGTCGGCGCCCGCAGGGTCCGTGACGGCCGGCTGTAGGTCGTCATGACGTTCCGTGCTCCTCCCGCAGCCGCGCCCGGAGGATCTTGCCGGCGGCGTTGCGGGGGATCTCGGCGGCCAGCACCGCCGACTTGGGGATCTTGTAGCGGGCCAGTTTCCCGGTGAGGCCGTCGAGGACCTCGCCGGGGTCGACGTCGGCTCCCGGGCGCGGGACGATGACCGCGTGCCCGACCTCGCCCCACGTGTCGTCGGGGACGCCGATCACCGCGCACTCCAGCACGTCGGGGTGGTCGAGGATGACGTTCTCGACTTCCGCGGGGTAGATGTTCTCTCCCCCGGAAATGATCACGTCCTTGATCCGGTCGACGATGTAGGCGTAGCCGTCCTCGTCGACGCGGGCGGCGTCGCCGCTGCGGAACCAGCCGTCGGCGAAGACCGCCTCGGTCTCCTCGGGTTTCCCCCAGTAGCCGCGCATGACGTGCGGCCCCTGCACGACGATCTCACCGGTCTCGCCGGGCGCCACGTCCCGCATGTCGGGGTCGACGACGCGCACGTCGGTGAAGAAGTGCGGCACGCCCGCCGAGCCCGCCTTGGACACCGCGTGCTCGGCGTCGAGGAACAGCGTGCCCGGCGCGGCCTCGGTCATCCCGTAACCCTGCAGGAACGTGAGGCCCCGCGCCTGGTAGGTCTCGATCAGCGACGGCGGCACCGGCGCGCCGGCAGGTGAGGATCCGCAGCGACGACAGGTCCGCGTCGGCCCAGCCCGGGTCCGCGGCGATCCGCTGGAACATCGTCGGCACCCCGAACATGAACGTGACCCGGTGCTCGGCGATCAGGTCGAGGGTCGCGGCCGGGTCGAACGCGGCGACGAGCACGCACGTCCCGCCCTTGAGCAGGACCGGCAGCGTGAGCATGTTGAGGCCGGCGGTGTGGAACAGCGGCGCGGACACGAGCGCCACCTCGCCCGCCGTGAGGTCGTGGTCGATGAGGACGTTGACCGCGTTCCAGGTGATGTTGCCGTGGGTGAGCGTCGCGCCCTTGGGCCGCCCGGTCGTCCCGGACGTGTACATGATCATGCACGGGTCGTCGAGCGCCACGGGAAGGTCGAGCGGTTCCCGCGGCGCGGAGGCGAGAAGCGCCTCGTATCCCCGCTCCCCCTGGTCGCCGATGCCGATGCGCTCGCGGACGTCGTCCCGGACGCTCTCGACCAGTCCCTCGTGTGACGGCGCGTATATCAGCATTGAGGCGCCCGAGTCGCGGAGCTGGTAGGAGATCTCGGGGGCGGCGAGGCGGGCGTTGAGGGGGACGAACACGCCGCCGGCCATGCCCGTGGCGAACAGCGTCTCCAGGAACGACGGGTGGTTGGGCCCCAGGTAGGCGACCCGGTCGCCGGGGCGGATCCCCAGGCCGCGCAGCGCGTGCGCCAGGCGGGAGACCCGGCCGAGCAGGTCGGCGTAGGTGAGTTTCGTCCCGTCGTGGATCAGCGCGGTCGTCCGCGGGGTCTTGCGCGCGCGGCGCGCCGGCCAGGACCCGAGTCCTTCGTTGCGCATGCGGGCCGTCCTCTCCCGAAGGTGGGCCTAAGCCGAAGTTAGGCGTATTCTTCACAGCGGTCAATAATCTGCCTAAGCAAGGCCGGGGCGGCGGCCGGTTCCCGAGGGGACGTCGTCGTTCCACCGGCGGGATGATGGGGCCATGACGGGAGCCGCAGGGGCGGGCACGGGCGACGCGGAGGAGCGGCGGGCGGCGGCCGGGTCTCCTCCGAGGCTGCGTCCGCAGTCGCTGATGCTGACCTACCTCGGCAACTACGTGCTCGGACGCGACATCGCGGTCTTCTCCGGCAGCTTCATCACCACGTTCGCCAGGCTCAGCGTCGGTGAGCACGCCGTCCGGTCCACGCTCAGCCGCATGGTCGGCCGCGGGCTGCTGACCCGGCACCGTTCGGGACGACGCATGTACTTCGGGCTGACTCCACGGTCGGAGGAGATCCTCCACGACGGCGAGGAGCGCGTGTGGGGGCGCGGCGTGGTCAACGACGACTGGGACGGCACCTGGACGGTCCTCGCGTTCTCGATGCCGGAGTCGTGGCAGCGCGTCAGGCACGATCTGCGCGCCCGGCTCACCTGGGCGGGTTTCGGGTCGCTCGGCAACGGGACGTGGATCGCCCCGTCCCGGGTGGACGTCCGCCCGATCGTCGCCGGCCTCTCCCTGAACGGCCACGTGAAGGTCTTCGCCGGCCGGGCCGAGCAGCCCACCGACGTGGACGGCATGCTGCGCGAGGCGTTCGACCTGGACGGTCTCGCCGCCGCCCACCGCGCGTTCCTCGACCGGTGGGACCGCCCGGACCCGCTCCCGGACGCCCCCGACGACCTCGCCCGCTACCTGTGGCTCACCACCGAGTGGCTCCAGCTCGTCCGCGCCGACCCCCGGCTTCCCGTCGAGCACCTGCCCCCGGACTGGCCCGCCATCCGCGCGCAGCGCGTGGTGCGGGACCTGCGCGACCGTTACGGCCCCCCGGCCCGGCGCCTCGCCGACGAGGTCATCGAGTTCATCCGCCTGCGCTGAACCACCGCCGTCATCGGCGCCGAGCCGCCCGCGCCGGCCCTTCCGGCATCCCTTGACCCGCGTCTTCGGGGCCGCATGACCGGCCCGCAGGCGGGTAGACGACGCCTGCGACGACGGAAGGTGATCGGCATGTCTCTGGGAGCGGAAGGACCGGTCGGCGCGGTCCCGCCCGAACCGCTGCGCGTCCGCAGCCGCGTCCTCGGCTCCTGTCTCGTCGTGGAGGCCGAGGGGGAGCTCACCATCCTGACCTCCGACCTGCTGCGCGACCACGTCCTCGCCGACATGCGCGAACTCGACGGGCCGCCCCGCGTGGTCATGGACGTCGGCGGGGTCGACTTCTGCGACTCCTCGGGGCTCAACGCGCTGATCGTCCTGTGGAAGCACGCGCACCGGGCCGGGGGCGAGTTCGTCCTGGCCCGTCCGGAGCGGCGGTTCCGCACGATCATCGAGCGCAGCGGCCTGGACCGTCACCTCATCGCCCATCCGACGCAGGAGCAGGCCGTCGCCGCCGTGTCCTGCGGGAACTGAGCGTCGTCCGGGGACTGAGCGCCCGGGGAGCGGCTATCCCCTCCCCCGCACGGGAAGAGTGATCGTCACGGTGGTGCCCTCGCCGGGCGGGCTGTGCACGGTGAGGTCGCCGCGGAGGGCGTGGACGCGGTCGGTCAGCCCCGCGAGGCCCCCGCGGGGCGAGGGGACCGCGCCTCCGGCGCCGTCGTCGCGGACCTCGGCGACGATCCGGTCCGTGTCGGGCCGGACGCTTACCGCGATCGACCCGGCGCCCGCGTGTTTCACGGCGTTGGCGAGCGCCTCGCACAGGGCGAAGTACAGCGTCGACTCGATCTCGGGCGGGAAGCGGTCGGCGGGCAGGTCGAGCCGGACGGGGACGGCGGACCGGGCCGCGACGTGCTCCAGGGCGGGGCCCAGGCCGGCGTCGGTGAGGATCGCCGGATGCACCCCGCGGGCGAGGTCGTCCAGCTCGGTGATCGCCTCCGCCAGCTCGCGGCGGCAGACCCTGGCCTGCGCGCGCGCCCGCGGGTCCGCGGCGGCCGACTCCAGCCGCGCGAGCATCCCCTCCAGCGTCCGAAGCCGCTGCTGGGCGCTGCGCTGCAGGTCGGCGGCGAGCCGTTCGCGTTCGGCGGCCTGGACGCGCACGAGCCGCTCGCGGGCTTCGCGGGCCCGTTCGAGGTGCGACTGGGCGGCGGCCTCCAGCCGTGCGGTCTCCAGCGCACGTCCCCCGGCGGTCAGCGCGGCCTCGACGAGCGCCTCGTGGTCGCGGAGCGCGACGACGACGTCCACGATGGCGAGGGGCTCGCCGGTGGACGTTCTGACCTCGTGGCGCCACCGTCCGGGAGCCTCGTCCGAGGTGTCGACCCGGCGGCCGTTGACGTCGACGTACCCGCCGTCGGCCCAGAGCCACAGGTCGAGCGTGTCGTCGCGCAGGACGCTGCGCAGGGCGTCGCGGACGTTCTCCACGGACACGGGGTCGGTGAGGCGCTGCATCCGCTCGGCGACGGTCAGCTCGGCCAGCCGGGACCCCAGCGCGGTGGCGAAGAAGGCGAGCGGAACGGTGGTCGCGAAGATCCCCTGGGCGAGGTAGGCGTGCAGGACCTCCTCCAGCCGGACGCCGGGGACGATGACCGTCCCCTGGACGGCCAGGGCGCCGGTAACGCCGATCGTCGCCGTCGCCGCGACCGGGACGGTGAGCGCGCGGTCCAGCGGGCCGATCCGGGGTAACCGCGCCACCAGAATGATCAGCAGGAGGCCGGCAAGCGCCGCCGACGCGACCGTCAGCAGGTGCTGCACGGCGCGGAACACCGCGAGGTCGGGCGCCGCCGACGGCCAGAGCACCGTGGCCGCGAAGCCGTTCCAGGTGGGACGCGAGAAGGCGCACAGGGCCGCTTGCCCGCCGACCAGGACCAGCACGACCGCGCCCGCCCACGCCCGTGCGAGGGGTCCGCCGAGGCGGCCCGCGGGATACATGAGGGCGCCGATTCCGAGCGCGGCGAAGAACATCGACTGGGCGAACACCGACACGACCGGGCCCGCGCCGGCGTTCCAGGCCGCCGCCCAGGTGGCCGCCCAGGCCGCGGCGGCGACGATGAACGCGACGCCCGTGCGGCGGCCGACGTGCCCGGCGGCCAGCAGCCCGCCCGCGACCGCGAACCCGCCGCAGCAGGCGAGGGTGACCGCGGCCGCCGCGGGCTGCCCGCGCCAGTACGGCCAGCCGCACGCCAGCGCGCCCGCCGCGACCGCCGCCCCGGCGGCCACGGCGCGGCGGACCCGCGCGCCGAGCCACGGGGGCGGCCACCGGGGGACGGGCCTCACCGCGATCCCTTCGTGTCGTCCTCGGTCGTGCGTGCCGTCCCGGGCGGGCTCCGCCGTTCCGGCACACCCCGGGTTTCCCCGGATGCGCGCGGGCGGCGGCATCGAGAGCATGGGTCCTGCGCCGGGCGCGGCCTCGGGCGGGGCGGACCCGGGGCCCGTCCCGGCGGCGGGCGGCGGGGCCCTGCCGGGCCGCCTGACGCCTCCCGACCGGCACCGTCAGTGTTCCGCACGCCGTGCACCGGACGGGAGTGACCGTTACCCGATTGATGCCCGCCGCCGGCGGCGCGTGCGGCGGCCGCGACGCGCGAGCACGCGGGCGCCCGGTGCGGTTCAGCGCGCCTCCACCGCGCGCAGCCAGGTGAGGACGGCCAGCACGCGTTTGTTGCTGTCCTGCGGACCCGAGGCGCCGTTCGATGACGTGATCTTGAGCTTGGTGAAGATCGCCCGCACGTGGTCCTCGACGGTCCGGGCGGACAGGTGGAGCCGCTTGCCGATCCCGGCGTTGGAGTGCCCCTCGGCCATCAGCGCCAGCACCTCCCGCTCCCGCTCGGTCAGCTGGGCGAGTTCGTGCTCCCTGTGCCTGGCCTCGACGAGCCTGCTGACGACGTCCGGGTCGATGACGACCTCGCCGTGCATGACCCGCTCCAGCGCCGACCGCAGGCTCTCCACGTCGCTGACGTGGTCCTTCAGCAGGTACCCGACGCCGCGCGGCTGGTCGCGGAACAGCTCCATGGCCTGGGGCGTCTCGTTGTAGGCCGACAGGACGAGCACGGCGGTGCGGGGATGGTGTTCCAGGATGCGCCGGGCGGCGACGACGCCCTCGTTGGTGAAGGTCGGCGGCATGTGCAGATCGACGATCGCGACGTCGGGCGGGTCGTCGGCGATGCGGGTGAGGAGCTCGTCCCCGGAGCCGGCGGACACGACGACCTCGATGCCCACGGCGGTGAGCAGCGTGACCAGCGCCTGCCGGAAGATCCCGCTGTCCTCGGCCACGGCTACTCGCATGGAAGGTCCATCCTCACCCTCGTGCCCCGGCCGGGGGCGCCGTCGACTGACATCTCGCCGTGCAGCGCCCTGATCCTGCCCGACAGGCCCGCCAGGTCGGCGGCGGGATCGACCGCGGGGCCGGCGGTGCCGTTCTCGCGGGCCGCGCCGGCGCACTCGACCTCGGCGACCAGCCGCCCGCCCTCGGCGCCGACCCGCACGAGCACCTCGGACGCGCGCACGCGGTCGACAGCGTACGACAGCGTCTCGCAAAGCGCCGTGTAAAGCGTGGATTCGATCTCGCGGGAGAACCGCCGGGGCGTGACGTGGAGTTTGACGCGGGTGCCGAGCCGCTCGGCGACGACCTCCAGCGCGGGGCCGAGGCCGTCCTGGACGAGCAGCGCCGGCTGGACCTCCCGGGCGAGGGCCCGCAGCTCGGCGAGCGCCTCCCGCAGCTCCGCGCGGCAGGCGCGGGCGTGGTCCTTCACGACGGGGTCGTCGCTGATCGCCTCCAGGGTCCCGAGCATCGCGCCGAGGGCGAGGAGCCGCTGCTGGGCGCCGTCGTGCAGGTCGCGGGCGAGGCGTTCGCGCTCGACGGCCTCGGCGCGGACGAGCCGCCGGTAGGCGGAGCGGACCTGTTCCACGCCCGCGTGCACGCTGGCCTGGAGCCGGGCGGTTTCGAGCGCCCGGCCGCCGGCGACGAGCGCGGCCTCGACGAGGGAGGCGTGGTCGCGGAGGGCGCCGCCGAGCTCCACGACGGCGAGCGGTTCCCCGGAGGCGGTGACGACCTCGCGTCGCCAGCGGCCCTCGTCTCCGTTGCCGACCCGGCTCCCGTCCGCGTCGTTCTCCGCGTCCCCGTCGTTCTTCGCATCCCCGTCGTTCTCTGCGTCGCGGGGGCCGGTCCCGCCGGGAGCGATGTCGACGGGCCGCCCGGCGGTGTCGACGTAGGCCTGCTCGTCCGGCGCCCAGAACCACAGTTCGAGGGTCGGGTCGTGGAGAACGTCCCGCAGGGCGTCGCGGATCCGCTCGACCGACACCGGAGCGGTGAGCCGGAGCATGCGTCCCGCCACGGTCAGTTCGCTGAGGCGGACGCGCAGCGCGGAGGCCAGCAGGGTCAGGGGCACGATGAGGACGACCGTCCCCTGGACGACGTACACCCGGAACATCTCGTCCGGCGAGATCGACGTCTTCATGATCGGCCCCTGGGTCACCGCGGCGGAGACCCCCACGAACGCGATCGCGGCGGTCACCGGAAGGGTGAGCAGGCGCCGGAGCCGGCCCATCCGGCGAAGCCGGAGCAGCAGCACGACGGCGAACGACAGCGCGAGCACCAGGTACAGCACCGAGCAGACCCGCAGGACGGTCTCGTAGGTCGCGTGGTCGGGGAACGGGGCCGGCCACCAGGCCGAGTCGCGGACCGCGGCCCACTCCGGCCGCGAGGTCGTCCACAGCGCCGTCGGGCAGCCGACGAGGATCAGGCACGCCAGCACCGTCCAGGCCCGGTCGGCCGGGAATTCGAGCCGTCCGCCCGGGTAGAGCAGGACGCCCGCGACGAGCGCCAGGTAGAAGTCGCCCTGCGCGTACAGCGACAGCAACGGCCAGACGCCGGTGTTCCAGCTCGCCGTCCAGTTGACCGCCCAGAACACCGAGGCCGCCACGAACAGCAGCCCGGTCCGCCGCGTCCGGCCGCCGGTGGCCAGCAGGACGCCGACCACCGCGATCGCCGCGCAGCTCACCAGCGTGATCGCGGCGGCGGCGGGATGGTCCCGCCAGTACGGCCACCCCGCGAGGAGCGTCAGCCCCGCCACCGCGAAGCCGGCGGCGAGGGCGCGCCTCGTCTCCGCGCCGAACCACGGCGGCGACCGGCGCCTCCGCGGGGCGGATATCACCACGACCATCCTTTCCATGCTCGGGGCCGTGGCCACCCTCTGCCACCGGACGACCACGGCCCCGCCCTCCGGGCTTTCCCGGACACGGCGCCGCGCGGGGTCAGCGGCGGCGTCCGACGCCCGCGAGCGTGAAGGTCCGCTCCGGATGCGCGGTGGCGGGCCCGAACGTGTCGGGACGCCATTGTGAGGTGTAGGTGAGGCCGGGTTCGAGGAGCTCGAAGCAGCCGACGATGTCGAGGATCTGCGCGCGCGTCCGTCCCCAGAACAGGTCCGTGGTCCGGCTGAAGATCTTGCCGACGTCGCCGCCGGACTCCGGCTGCGGCTCCTGGGTGATGTGCGTGAAGACGAGGTAGCTGCCCGGCGGCAGGGCGTCGTGCAGGGTGCGGACGACCTCGGCGGCGGCGGCGTCGTCGCAGATGAAGTGCAGGACACGGTCGAGCACGCACGCCACGGGCCGCTCGAAGTCGATCAGCGCGCGGACCCCCGGGTCGCGGGTCACGGCCTCGGGGTGCCGCAGGTCGCAGCGGACCACCGCCGTGCGCGGCGTCCCGGCGAGGAGCGCGCGGGCGTGGACGAGGGCGACCGGGTCGGCGTCGGCGAACACGACGGCGGCGTCCGGGACGACCTCGGCGGCGACCTCGTGCACGTTGCCGCGCGCGGGCAGCTTGCTGCCGATGTCGATGAACTGGCTTACGCCCTCCCCGGCGAGGAAGCGGACCGCGCGGCCGATGAAGGCGTGGTTCTCCCACGCCGCCATCGGCGCCTCGGGAATGACCTTGATCAGCTCCTCGGCCACCTCGCGGTCGGCGGCGTAGTTGTCCTTGCCCCCGAGCAGATAGTCGTAGATCCGCGCGGTGTTGGGCGTCGTCAGATCGACGTCGGCGGGCGGCCACCCTTCGTCAGCCATCGCGTCTCCACTCGTTCCCCGGCCCGATCATGATCTCATGAAAAAGCGGCATTCCGCGCGCAGAGTGACCGCAACGGCACGTCACGCAGGGATTTCGCATATTCGCGAGGGTCGCCCGTCGGCCTCAGTCGGGGAGCGTCGGGACGGACATCCCCTGGTCACGGCCGAGAAGCACGGCCCGGGTGAGCGCGGAGGACCCGAAGCGCTTCCGGACGCCGTCGACGGCGGCGTCCACGTCGCCGCCGCACGGACCTCCGTCCAGCGGGAGCGCGAGCTGCACGGCCCGGTCGTCGCGCAGGTCGCCGAGCGCGAGGCCGATCAGGGTGAGGCCGCGGCTTTCGATCACGGGCGTCGCGGCGGTGAGCAGGTGCCGCGCGGTCTCCAGGATCAGCCGGGTCTCGCGGGTGGGCTGCGGCAGGGTGCGCGACCGCGTGGCGCGGGTGTAGTCGCCGAAACGCAGCCGCAGCGTGACCGTCCGGCACAGCCGCCGGGCGGCGCGCAGCCGTCCCCCGAGACGGTCGGCCAGGCCGACGAGCATCGCGTCGAGCTCCTCCGGTGAGCGGTGACGGCGCCCCAGCGCCCGCTGCGCCCCCATCGACCGGCGCCGGGCCCCGGTGCGGACGGGCCGGGGGTCGCGGTTGCGGGCGAGGGCGTGCAGGTGGCGGCCGGCGCCGGGGCCGAGGAGCGACACGAGGGTGCTCTCCGGCATGTCCGCGACGTCGCCGACCGTCGTGACGCCGTACCGGGCGAGCCGCGCGGCGGTCGCGCGGCCGACGCCCCACAGGCTCCGGACGGGCAGCGGGCGCAGGAACTCCGTCTCGCGCTCGGGCGGCACCACCAGCAGGCCGTCGGGTTTGGCGACGCCGCTGGCGACCTTCGCGAGGAACTTGGTGCGCGCCACCCCGACCGTGATCGGCAGGCCGACCTCCTCGGCGACCGTCCGCCGCAGCCGCGCGGCGACGTCGGCGGGCGGCGCGGGCTGCCCGTGGACGTCGAGGAACGCCTCGTCGATCGACAGTCCCTCCACCAGCGGCGTCGTGGCGCGGAAGACGGCGAACACCGCGCGGCTGGCCTCGGCGTAGGCGCCCATGCGCGGCCGGACGACGACCGCGCCGGGGCACAGCCGCCGGGCCAGCGCGCCGCTCATCGCGGTCCGCACGCCGTGGGCCTTGGCCTCGTAGCTGGCCGCCAGCACCACGCCGGTCCCGACGATCACGGGCCGTCCCCGCAGCGCGGGATCGTCGCGCTGCTCGACCGACGCGTAGAACGCGTCCAGGTCGGCGTGCAGGATCGTCGCTTCGCTGCCGGACACGAACATATGTTCGCACGCCCCGACCTGCGGTCTTCCACCTGGTTCCGTGCGACCTGGTTCAGAACAGCCGGGCTCAGGGCAGCCGGATTCGGTGCGGACCGGTCGTGCGGGCAGGGCCGGCGGCGTCCGGCGGAGGTGGCCGCCGGGCCGCGTTCGGGAACGATGCCGGGACCGGACGGGCCCGGCGGCCTCGCCCCTGGGCTGTGGGGACCCGGGGCTCCCCCCGTGCCCGCCCGCGATGGCGCGCCGGGGGCAACGGGCGCGGGGTCCGCAGGCGGGGCCGGGGACCCGACCATAGCGCGCATGCTTGATCACTTGAAGTGACCGGTTCCGGGCGGCCGCTCCCGCGCGCCGGACCCGGCCCGGCCGGCGCGCGGGAGGGGGAGCCGCCGGATCACCCCTTGGTCGCACCGGCGGTGAGGCCTCCGATCAGCTGGCGCTCGGCCACCGCGTAGAACAGCAGCGCGGGGATCATCGCCAGCACGATGTACGCCATGACGAGGGCGTAGTCCGTCGAGTACTGCCCCTGGTACTGCTGGATGCCGACGGGGATCGTGTGCCACCGTTCGTCGGCCAGCACCAGCAGCGGCAGGAAGAAGTTGTTCCAGCTCGTCACGATGGCGAGGACCGACACCGTGCCGATGGCGGGTCGCGCCATCGGCAGCAGGATGCGCCAGAAGAAGCCGAACCGGGAACAGCCGTCCATGATCGCCGCCTCCTCCAGCTCGGCCGGGATGGTCCGGAAGAAGGAGCGCAGGATGATGATCGTGATCGGCAGCTGGAACGCGGCCTGCGGCAGGATCACGCCGAGGGGGTTGTCCAGCAGCCCGAACTGGCGCAGCAGCACGAACAGCGGGAGCACCGCCACCGCCGGCGGGAACATCAGGCCCGCCGCGAACGCGGTGAAGAACACCTCGCGTCCCCGGAAGGCGTAGCGGGCGAACGCGAACGCCGCCAGCGACGCCGTCGCCACGGTGAGCAGCGTCGTGGCGACCGCGATCAGCACGCTGTTGCCGATCTGCCGCCAGAACGTGCCGGACGCCAGGATGCCGCCGTAGTTGGAGAACTTCCACTCGTCGGGCAGCCCCATCGGGTCGCTGGTGAGCGCGCCCGTGGTCTTGAAACCTGCCAGGACCGCGTACACCAGCGGGACGACGACGAACGAGCCGAGCAGCCACACCAGGGTGTGCTGCGAGATGCTGCGGGCGATCGCCTGGCGGGTCATCGGCGGCCTCCCGCGGCGGTCATCGCGCCCTCCAGGTCGCGCCGCAGCGCGTAGCGCTGGTACAGCAGCGAGAACACCATGCTGATGACGAACATGGCCACGCTGATCGCGCTGGCGTAACCCATCTGGTAGCGCTTGAAACCGATCTCGTACATGGTGACGGCCATCGTCTCCGTTGCGTGCGTCGGCCCGCCCGTCGTGGTGACCCAAACGAGGTCGAACAGCTGGATCGAGCCGATGACGGACAGGAACACGCTGATCCGCAGGGTCGGCGCGAGCAGCGGCAGCGTGACGCTGCGGAACCGCCGCCAGGCCCCCGCCCCGTCGATGGACGCGGCCTCCAGGACCTCCTTCGGGATGCCCTGCAGCCCGGCGAGGTAGATCATCATGTGGAAGCCGAAGTACTTCCACGTCATGACGGCGATCAGCGTGGGCAGCGCGGTGTCGGGGTCGGAGAACCACTTGCCGGCCAGGCCGCCGAGGAGCGGGAGGTCCTCGACCAGGGTGTCGGCGAGGCCGTTGCCCGGCAGGAAGATGATGCCGAACAGGACGCCCGCGATCACTTCGGACAGGATGTAGGGCGCGAAGAAGATCGCCCGGTAGACCGCCCGCCCGCGCATCCGCTGGTTCAGCAGGACGGCGGTGGCGAGGGCGAGGGGGAGCTGGGTGGCCAGCGACAGCACGACGAGCAGGAAGCCGCGCCACAGGTCGCCGCGGAAGACCTCGCTGCCCGCCATGGTGCGGTAGTTCTCCAGCCCGATGAAGTCGTCGGGGATGCCGAAGCCGCCCCACCTGAAGAAGCTGGTGTAGAAGGCGACGAGGATCGGGATCAGGACGAAGCAGAAGAACAGCACCAGGGCGGGCGCGAGGAACCAGGTGCTCGACAGCCAGCCGCGCAGCCGTGACGCCGCCGACGGCCTGGGGCCCCGCTTGCGCGGGGCCCGCTCGGCGCGACGCGGCCGGGCATCGGTCGTGGCGGACAGGGTCATTGGCTCTTGGCCGCCTTGGTGACCGAGTCGGTGACCTGCTGCGGCGTCTTCTTGCCGGCGATGAGCGACGCGACGCTGTCGTTGACCTCCTGGCCCACGGCCGGCGGGAACGCCTGGTCAAGGTAGAGCTGGAACCCGACCGACTTGTTCAGCGCGTCGGCGACCATCTTGCGGTTCTCGTCCTCCAGCGCGCTTTCGGCGCCCTTGACGACCGGCATGAACGCGCCCGAGGTGACCAGCTCGCGCTCGTTCTGCTCGTTCAGCAGGAAGGTCAGGAAGTCGATGGCCTCCTTCGGCGCGTCCTTGCTGACCGCGAAGCCGTTGCCGCCGCCGACGACGTCGGTCACGGCGCCCGCCCCGCCCTCGACGGTGGGGAACGGGAACCATCCGAGGTCGTCGCCGAGGTCGTTGCCGGAGGCGTCCTTCTGGACGGACGGCGCCCACTGGCCCATCAGCTCCATGGCGGCCTTGCCGGAGCCCATCGTGGCGGCCTGCCCGCCGGGGGAGTCGTACCCGGCGTTCTGGTAGCCCTGCTGGAAGGGCTGCAGGTCGGCCAGTTCCTTCAGCTTCTCACCGGCCTGGACGAACGCGGGCCCGCTGAAGTCGTTGTCCTTGGCGGCCTGCTCCATCACCTGCGTCCCCCCGATGCGCATCGCCAGGTACGCCCAGTAGTAGTGGCCGGGCCACTTGTCCTTGCCGCCCAGCGCGATGGGCGTGATGCCGGCCGACTTGAGCTTGCGGACGGCGTCGAGGAACTCGCTCCAGGTCTTCGGCGGACCGTCGATGTCGGCCTTCTTGAAGAGCTTCTTGTTGTACCAGAAGCCGACCATGCCCATGTCGTAGGGAACGGCGTAGGTCTTGCCGTCGAACTGGTACGGCTTCTTGGAGACGTCGGTCATGGAGCCGAGCACCCCGGACGCGTCGGACGTGAGGTCCTTGACGAGCCCGGCGTCGATCTGCTGCTTGAGCACGCCGCCGCCCCAGGTGACGTAGACGTCGGGCAGGTCGCCGGACGCGACGAGCGCGGTCATCTTCGACTTGAACGCCTCGTTCTCGAGGCTGGTGGCCTTGATGGTGACGTTCGGGTGCTGCGCCTCGAACGCCTTGGCGATCTTCGGGAAGAGGCTCTGCGACGGCTCGGTGGTCGCGATGTTCATCCATTCGATCGTGACCTTGCCGCCCGATTCGGAGTCGCCGCCGCACGCGGCGAGCATGGGCGCGGCCGTGATCAGCACGGCTCCCGCGGAGAGTGCGGTGAGGAACGAACGGCGCGATGGGTGAGGGATGCCCATGGTGGTCTCCTGGATCGGGGTGGGCGGTGGAGTGAACCTGATCGGTGTCCCTCGAAAAGTTTCGAAAGACTTCGGGGGCTCTGTTGCCGAGGAACTCTAAGAACACGGCCCTCCGCGGTCAAGGGTTGGACGTCGGTTGACCACAATTGGGTGCGCGGCGGTCACGATAGTTGGGGCTATGAGCGAGCGAAACATTGCGATACTGTTCGCAATCGTTCCTCGGGGAGGAGAGAGGCTTGCCCGTGCGCACCACCGACGAGACGCCGGATCGGCCGTCCCGGCCGACGCTGGCGCTCATCGCCGCCGAGGCGGGGGTGTCCCCCGCCACGGTGTCGAAGGTCCTCAACGGCCGGACCGACGTGGCCGCCTCGACCCGCGAGCGGATCGAGGAGCTGCTGCGCACCCACAACTACCCGGGGCCGGCGGCGCGCACGCGGCGCTCGCGCCGGTCGGGCCTCATCGACCTCGTCCTCGCCGGGCTCGACAGCCCGTGGGCGGTGGAGATCCTCCGGGGCGTGGAGGCCGAGTGCGCCCAGCACGGCACCGGCGTCGTCGTCTCGCTGGTCCGTGAGGGCGACGCGCGCCCGCCGAGCTGGCAGAACCTGCCCGCGCTGCACCACAGCGACGGCGTGATCCTGGTGACGTCCCGGATGACCCGGCGCCAGCACGAGCAGCTGTCGCGGGCGGGTGTCGGGCTCGTCCTCGTCGATCCGGTCAACGTGCCCGACAGCGACATCGTCAGCGTCGGCGCCACCAACTGGGCGGGCGGGATGGCCGCCACCGAGCACCTCATCGGGCTCGGCCACCGCCGCATCGGAATGATCGGCGGGCCGGCGGACATGCTGTGCACGCAGGCCCGGGTGGACGGCTACCGGACGGCGCTGGAGCGCGCCGGCGTCGACGCCCCGAAGGAGCTCGTCCGGTACGGCGACTTCCGCCACCGCGGCGGGTTCGCCCGCACCCGCGAGCTGCTCGCGCTCCCCGAACCGCCGACGGCGATCTTCGCCGGCAGCGACGAGCAGGCGATGGGCGCCTACCAGGCGGCCCGGCTCGCCGGCCTGCGCATCCCCGAGGACCTCAGCGTCGTCGGCTTCGACGACCTGCCGACCTGTGAGTGGCTGTCACCGCCGCTGACGACCGTCCGCCAGCCGCTGGAGGAGATGGGCCGCGTCGCGGCCCGCACCCTGCTCCAGATGCTCGACGGACACCCGCCCCTGACCCCCCGCGTGGAGCTGGCCACCGATCTGCGTGTCCGCGCCTCCACCGCACCACCACCATCGGAGGAGCGATGACCGAAGCCGTCCCGGCCGCGAGTGCGAACGCGAGCCGCGAGCCCTGGCGCGACCGCGGGCTGCCGGTCGCCGAGCGGGTCGCCGACCTGCTGGCCCGGATGACGCCGGAGGAGAAGGCCGGCCAGCTCGCCGGATACTGGGCGATGTCCGCCGGGCCCGGGGCGCCCGTGGCGCCCATGGAGGACGACTCCCACGAGACCGCACCCGCGCTGGAGGAGATCGTCCACCGCGGGCTCGGCCAGCTCACCCGGGTGTTCGGGACGGCCCCCGTCCCGGCCGCCGAGGGCGCCGCCCGGCTGCGCGAGCTGCAGCGCCGCATCGCCGCCGGCAACCGTTTCGGCATCGCGGCGATCGCGCACGAGGAATGCCTCAACGGCTTCATGACCTGGGGCGCCACCGTGTTCCCCAGCCCGCCGGCGTGGGGCGCGACGTTCGACCCCGAGCTCGTCGGCGAGATGGCCGCCGCGATCGGCGCGAGCCTGCGGGCGGCCGGGGTGCACCAGGGGCTCGCGCCCGTGCTCGACGTCGTCCGCGACGCCCGCTGGGGCCGCACGGAGGAGAGCATCGGGGAGGACCCCTACCTCGTCGGCGTCCTCGGCACCGCGTACGTCCGGGGCTTGGAACGATCCGGCATCGTCGCGACGCTCAAGCACTTCGCCGGCTACTCCGTCTCCCGCGCGGGCCGGAACATGGCGCCCGCGCCGATCGGGCCCCGCGAGTTCGCCGACGTCATCGTCGAG
This sequence comes from Spirillospora sp., assembly GCA_036564055.1. Classification (GTDB taxonomy): domain Bacteria; phylum Actinomycetota; class Actinomycetes; order Streptosporangiales; family Streptosporangiaceae; genus Spirillospora. The sequence continues at coordinate 18,042 of DATCLF010000129.1, read as the reverse complement.
CCGTTCTTCATGGCGCTGCGCGACGGCGGCGCCCGCTCGGTCATGCACTCCTACACCGACGTGGACGGGATGCCGGCCGCGGCCGACGAGCGGCTGCTCACCGAGCTGCTGCGCGACCGGCTCGGGCTGAAGGGCGTCGTCGTGTCCGACTACTACGGCATCTCGTTCCTGCAGACCCGCCACCAGGTCGCCGGCTCGCGCGGCGAGGCCGCGGCGCTGGCGCTGCGGGCCGGCATCGACATGGAGCTGCCGACCGTGCGCTGCTACGGCACGCCGCTGATCGAGCTGGTCAAGGACGGCACCGTCCCCGAGGAGCTGCTCGACCGCGCGGCCGAGCGCGTGCTGACCCTGAAGGCCGAGCTCGGTCTGCTGGACGGGCCTCCCGGCGAGGACGAGGACGGCGAGGACGCGGAACTGGACCTCGACCCGCCCGAGCACCGGGCGCTGGCGCGGCGGCTGGCCGAGGAGTCGGTCGTGCTGCTCGCCAACGACGGGATCCTCCCGCTGCGCTCCGGCTCGGACGTCGCGGTGGTGGGCCCCCTCGCCGACGACCCGTTCGCGATGATGGGCTGCTACACGTTCCCGAGCCACGTCGGCCGGGAGTACCCGGACCTGCCGCTCGGCGTGGAGATCCCGACGCTGGCGCAGGCGCTGGCGGAGTACCTGCCCGGCATCCGGGCGGCAGGGTCGAAGGACGTGTTCGTCGCCGACGACGCCGACATCGAGGCGGCCGTGGCGGCGGCGCGCGACGCCGAGGTCTGCGTCCTCGCGCTCGGCGACCGGCCCGGCCTGTTCGGCCGCGGGACGTCCGGGGAGGGCTGCGACGCCGAGACGCTCGCGCTTCCCGGGCGGCAGGCCGAGCTGGCCGCCGCGGTGCTCGACACCGGCACGCCCACGGTCGTCGTGCTGCTCAGCGGCCGCCCGTACGCGCTGGGGGGCGTCGCCGACCGGGCCGCCGCCGTCGTGCAGGCGTTCCTGCCCGGCGAGGAGGGCGGCCGGGCGGTCGCCGGGGTGCTGTCGGGACGGGTCGAGCCGTCGGGGCGTCTGCCGGTCAGCGTGCCGCGCCACGCGTCCGGCGCGCCCGTCACCTACCTGCACTCCAAGCTGGACGGCCCGCACGACTGGAGCTCGGTCGACCCCGCCCCGCTGTACCCGTTCGGCCACGGCCTGACCTGGACGCGGTTCGAGTACGGCGACCTGCGCGTGCAGGAGTCGGCGGCGACCGACGGGTCGGTCTCGGTCAGCGCCGTGGTCCGCAACGTCGGGGACCGCGCGGGCACGGAGGTCGTGCAGCTGTACCTGTCCGACCCGGTGGCGTCGGTGGTGCGGCCGGTGCGCTGGCTCGCCGGATGGGCGAAGGTCCGTCTCGAGCCCGGCCGGGCGGCGCGGGTCGAGTTCGACGTGCACGCCGACCGGACCTCGTTCACCGGGCCGGACCTGCGGCGCATCGTCGAGCCCGGCGAGGTCGGGGTGGAGATCGGCCGGTCGAGCGCCGATCTGCCGCTGCGCGGGTCGTTCACCCTGGAGGGCCCGGTCCGCGTCCTCGGCCCCGACCGCGTCCTGACGGTGCCCGTCGCGGTCACGCTGCTGTGACACGAGGAGCGGTGACGTCATGACGCAAGGCGCCGGCGGGACGGCACGATTCCAGAACCCCGTGCTGCCCGGATGTCACCCCGACCCGACGATCTGCCGGGTCGGCGGTGACTTCTACCTCGTGACCTCGACGTTCGAGTGGTTTCCCGGCCTGCCGGTCTTCCACAGCCGCGACCTGGTGCACTGGCGCCAGATCGGGCACGCGCTGGACCGGCCGGACCAGCTGCCGCTCGACGGCGTCCCCGCGTCCGGCGGCCTGTACGCGCCGACCCTGCGGTACTTCGCGCCGCCGGGGCGGGAGGGCCGCTTCTATCTGGTCTGCACGCTGGTGGACGGCAGGGAGTGGTCGGGGCACTTCGTGATGACCGCGTCCGACCCGGCCGGCCCGTGGTCGGACGCGCACCGGCTGGACGGCGAGGGCATCGACCCGTCCCTGTTCTTCGACGACGACGGCCGCGCCTGGTGCACCGGCACCCGGCTGACGGGACGGTACGAGGGTCACACGGAGATCTGGCTGCGCGAGTTCGACCCCGAGGCCCTCGCCCTCACCGGCGAGGAGCACGTCATCTGGGACGGGACGGTCAAGGACGCGATCTGGTCGGAGGGCTCCCACCTCTACAAGATCGACGGACGGTACTACCTGCTCACGGCCGAGGGCGGCACCGCGCTCGACCATGCCGTGATGGTCGCGCGGGCCGACGCGGTCACCGGCCCCTACCGGGCCTGCCCCCGCAACCCGATCCTCACCCACCGCGACCTTCCCGCCGGGCACCCGATCGTCGCCACCGGCCACGCCGACCTCGTCGACACCCCGGACGGCGAGTGGTGGATGGTGCTGCTCGGGATGCGTCCCCACCACGGCGACCGGTGCGCCCTCGGGCGGGAGACGTTCCTGGCCCGCGTCACCTGGGAGGACGGCTGGCAGGTCACCGGCGGCCGGGTCGAGCCGTTCCCCCCGGCCCCGTCCCTGCCGCCGCATCCGTGGCCGGCCGTCCCGCTGTGCGACCATTTCGACGGGCCGGACCTCGCCCCGGTGTGGAACATGCAGCGCACGCCGCGGGAACGCTGGTGGAGCCTCGACGAGCGTCCCGGGCACCTGCGGCTGCGCGTGCGGCCGGAGAGCCTCGCCGACGTCGCCAACCCCTCCTTCCTCGGACGGCGGCAGCAGCACCACGACTTCGCCGCCTTCACCTCGGTCGAGTTCACGCCCGCCGACGAGGAGTGGGCGGGTCTCGCGCTCGTCCAGAACACCGACTTCCACGTCGTGCTCGTCGTGACGAGCGAGGGGATCCGCCTCGTCAAGCGGGAGCAGGGCGTGGAGAAGGTGCTGGCCGGCGCCCCGGCCGCTCCCGGACCGGTCCGGCTCGGCTTCGAGGCCCACGGCCGCTGGTACCAGGCGTCGTATTCGCTCTCATCCCACGCGGCTTCGCTCTCATCCCACGCGGCGCTCTCGTCCGGCTGGACGCCGCTCGGCGACCCCGTGGACGGCGACATCCTCACGAGCCAGGTCGCGGGCGGTTTCACCGGCGTCTACGTCGGCCTGTACGCCACCTCCAACGGCCGCGCGAGCACCAACCACGCCGACTTCGCCTGGTTCGAGTACCGGCCGCTCTGACCGGTCCGGAGGGGAGCCGGGATGGCGCTAGAGCAGCAGGGCGGGTCCGGCGATGACGCGTTCGACGACCAGCCCGGCCGCGCCGAGGACGGCGGCGCCCTCGGCGAGCCCGGACACCTCGACCGGCGGCACGCCCTGCCGCAGAGAGCCGGAGCCCTCGGCGAGGACGGCCGTGATCGGGGGCCGGATCCAGTCGGCCAGCGGGGAGAACACCCCGCCGAGCACGACGGTGTCGGGGTCGATCAGGTTGACGACCGAGGCGAGCGCCCCGCCGAGCGCGCGGCCCGCCCGCTCCACCGCGTCCAGGGCGGCCGGGTCGCCGGCGCGGAGGCGGGCGACGAGCGTCCCCACGGGATCGTCGGTGCCGTGTCCGCCCCCGTGTCCGCCGCCCTGCCCGCCGCCGGGCACGCCCGCCGCGCGCAGGATCGCCTCCTGGCCGGCGATCTGTTCGAGGCAGCCGCGTCCGCCGCAGGAGCACGGGGAGCCGCCGGGGTCGACCACCAGGTGCCCCAGTTCCCCGGCGAAGCCGTGGGCGCCGCGGAACACCCGTCCGCCCACGACGATGCCGGCGCCGATCCCGATCTCGCCCGAGACGTGGACGAAGTCGCCGAGCCCGGCGCCGCCGCCGAACCACAGCTCGCCGAGCGCGGCGAGGTTGGCCTCGTTGTCGTACTCGGTCGGCAGGGCCAGGTCCAGGCCGGGAACGCCGGTGACGGGGACGTCCGTCCAGCCGAGATTGGGGGCGTTGCGCACGACGCCGCCCTCGCGGTCGAGCATGCCGGGCAGCGCGACGGCCGCCCCGGCGACCGACAGGCCCTGCGCCGCGGCGGCGGAGACGGCCTCGGCCGCGAGCGAGGCGAGGGCGGCGAGAACGGCGTCCGGCTCGCGGCCCCGGTTGTCGACGCTGATCACGTGCCGGTAACGGACCCGTTTGCCGAGATCGAGCACGCAGGCGGCGAGGTAGTCGACGTTGACCTCCAGTCCCAGCCCGGCCGCGCCGTCACCGCGCAGGGACACCGCCACGCCCGGCCGGCCGCGCTCCCCCTCGTGGACGGGCTCGCCTCCCCGCACCAGCCCGGCGCCCTCCAGCAGGGCGACGAGGTTGGAGACGGTCGTCTTGGTGAAGCCCGTCAGCTCCGCGAGCCGAGCCCGGGTCACGGGCTGGTGGCGGGCGATGTGCTCCAGGACGACGGCGAGGTTCCGCTCGCGCATCGTCGCGTGGCGCACCGGGGCGTTGGCGGACTTCGTCATGAATGAACCCTAAGTGAAACAGGTGTATGGGCAGGGCTGATCTCCTCTGCTACGTTAATTAGTCCAAAGTCTTTACGAAAGGTGGACGGATGGCCGAGAGCCTGGTCGCGGGCGTCGACTCCTCGACCCAGTCGACGAAGGTCGTCCTGTGCCGCGCGGAGGACGGCACCGTGGTCGACGAGGCGTCCTCCCCGCATCCCGACGGCACCGAAATCCACCCCGACCACTGGTGGAATGCCCTGTCGCAGATGCGGGAGCTGCTCGAACGGGCCGACGCGGTCGCGGTCGCCGCGCAGCAGCACGGCATGGTCGCCCTCGACGGCGACGGCACCGTCGTGCGGCCCGCCCTGCTGTGGAACGACACCCGCTCGGCGCCGCAGGCGGACGCCCTCGTCGAGGAGCAGGGCGGCCCCAAGGCGTGGGCGGAGCGGACCGGAAGCGTCCCGCTCGCCTCCTTCACCGTGACCAAGCTGCGCTGGATGGCCGAGCACGAGCCGGACAACGCGCGCCGCACCGAGCGGGTGATGCTCCCCCACGACTGGCTGACGCTGCGGCTCGGCGCCGCCGAGCCGGTCACCGACCGCGGCGACGCGTCCGGAACCGGCTACTGGTCCCCCTCGGCCGGCGCCTACCTGCCCGACCTGCTGCGCGCCGCGCTCGGCCACGACGCCGAGGTCCCGCGCGTCGCGGCGCCGGGCGAGCGGGTCGGCGAGACCGCCTGGGGCGCGGCGCTCGGGCCCGGCACCGGCGACAACATGGGCGCGGCACTCGGCCTCGGGCTGGGCCCCGGCGACGTCGTCGTCTCGATCGGCACCTCCGGCACGGCGTTCGCCGTCACCGACGAGCCCGCCGCCGACCCGTCCGGCCTGGTCGCCGGGTTCGCCGACGCCACCGGCCGGTTCCTGCCCCTCGTCTGCACGCTGAACGCGGCGAAGATCCTGTCGGCGGCCGCGTCCATGACCGGGGCGACGCTGGACGAGCTGTCCGCGCTCGCCCTCGCCGCCGAGCCCGGCGCCGGCGGCGTGACGCTGCTGCCCTACCTCGACGGCGAGCGCACCCCGAACCGTCCCGACGCGACCGGGGTCCTCGCCGGCATCACCACCGCCAACGCGACGCGGGAGAACGTGGCGCGCGCCGCGGTGGAGGCGCTGCTGTGCTCCCTCGCCGACGCGGTCGACCACCTCGCCGCGCAGGGCGTGCGGCCCCGCCGCACCCTGCTCATCGGCGGCGGGGCCCGCTCCGCGGCCGTCCGCGCCCTCGCCCCGGCGATCTTCGGGACGCCGGTGGTCGTTCCCGAGCCCGCCGAGTACGTCGCGCTCGGGGCGGCCCGGCAGGCGGCCTGGGCCCTGGCCGGGACGCCGGAGCCGCCGCCGTGGCCGGCGCCGCCGGCGACCGAGCACACCAGCGAGCACACCGGGGACGCGGCGCGGATCCGCGAACGCTACGCCGCGCTGCGCGACAGCGCCCCGCAGATCTGAGGAGGAGATCCATGAGCGACCGGTACACGCCGACGCCGGAGGACAGGTTCTCGTTCGGCATCTGGACCGTCGGCTGGCAGGGGGTCGACGTGTTCGGTCCCGGCACCCGCCCGCCGATGCCCGCCGAGCGCGCCGTCCGCAAGCTCGCCGAGCTCGGCGCCTACGGGGTGAACTTCCACGACAACGACGTGTTCGACTTCGACGCCACCCCCGCCGAGCGGCAGGAGAGGATCGACGCGTTCCGCAAGGCCCTGGACGAGACGGGCCTGGTCGTGACCACCGCGACCACGAACCTGTTCGGCCACCCCATGTTCAAGGACGGCGCCTTCACCGCCAACGACCGCGACGTCCGCCGGTTCGCGCTGCGCAAGGTCATGGACAACCTCGACCTCGCCGCCGAGCTGGGCGCGAAGACCTACGTCTGCTGGGGCGGACGCGAGGGCGCCGAGAGCGGCGCGGCCAAGGACGTCCGGGCGGCCCTCGACCGCTACAAGGAGGCGTTCGACATCCTCGGCGCCTACGTCACCGACCAGGGCTACGACCTGCGGTTCGCGATCGAGCCGAAGCCGAACGAGCCGCGCGGCGACATCCTGCTGCCCACCGTCGGCCACGCCCTCGCCTTCATCGAGACCCTCGAGCGCCCCGAGATCGTCGGCCTGAACCCCGAGGTCGGGCACGAGGAGATGGCGGGGCTCAACTACGCCCACGGCCTCGCGCAGGCGCTCTGGCACGGCAAGCTGTTCCACATCGACCTCAACGGGCAGAACGGCCCCCGCTACGACCAGGACCTGCGGTTCGGCGCGGGCAACGCCCGCGGCGCGTTCTGGGTCGTCGACCTGATCGACCAGAGCAGCTACGACGGGCCGATCCACTTCGACTTCAAGCCGCCCCGCACCGAGGACGACCAGGGGGTGTGGGAGTCGGCCGCCGCCTGCATGCGCAACTGGCTGATCCTGCGGGAGAAGGTGCGCGCGTTCCGGGCGGATCCCGAGGTCCAGGACGCGCTGCGCGAGGCCAAGGTGGAGGAGCTGGCGCAGCCCACCCTGGCCGACGGCGAGGACTGGCGGTCCGTCCGCGACTTCTCCGTGGACGCCGAGGCGCTCGGCAGCCGCCGCACGGCCTTCGAACGCCTCGACCAGCTCGCCCTCGAATACCTCTACGGCGTCCGCTCCTAGACGCCGTGTCCCCCGCGGGAGCCCGTCCCCGCCTCCCAGGACGGGCTCCCGCCTCCTCCTCGCGGAAGCCGGGCGGGACGGCCCGGATGACATCGCGCGTTCCGGGGTAGCGTCCCGCCAATGACCAGCACGCAGCTTCTCGTCGACGCGTTCGGCCGCATCAAGGAGGCGGTCCACCACACGGCCGGCGGGCTCACCGCCGAGCAGCTCGCCCACCGCATCGACGGCAGAGCCAACTCGATCGCGTGGCTCCTGTGGCATCTCACCCGCATCCAGGACGATCACATCGCCGACGCCGCGGGCACCCCGCAGGTGTGGACGCACGACGGATGGGCGGAGCGTTTCGGCCTGCCCCTCGCCCCGTCCGACACGGGGTACGGCCACTCCTCCGACCAGGTCGCCGCCGTCCGGGTCGCGTCGCCGGAGCCGCTGACCGGCTACCACGACGCCGTGCACGAGCGGACCGTCGAGTACGTCCGCTCGCTCACCGACGACGACCTCGCGCGGATCGTCGACCGCACCTGGGACCCGCCCGTCACGTTGGCCGTGCGGCTGGTCAGCGTGATCGCCGACGACCTGCAGCACGTCGGGCAGGCGGCGTTCGTCCGCGGGCTCCTGTGACAAGGCTCCGGTGAGGGCGGGGCCGGGTCCCGTCAGCGGTCGCTGCCCGACATGCTCAGCCCCGGGTCCTCGACGCCGCCTCCGGGAGGGGCGGCGGGGGCCCGCGGCGCGGACGGGCGCAGGCCGGAGACGAGCCGGGACCACCGCGCGCCGATGCGCTCCAGGTCGTAGGCGCGGGCCGACCGCACGGCCTGCTCCCCGAGCCGGTCCCGCAGACCGGGGTTCACGATCAGCTCGCGGAGCGCGGCGGTGAGCGCCTCCGCGTTCCCGGTGGGGACGAGGAGACCGTCGTGCCCGTGCTCGATCAGCTCGGGCGGGCCGAACGGACAGTCGAACGACACCACCGCGAGGCCCATCCCCATCGCCTCGATGATCACCATCGGGAGGCCCTCGCGCCGCGAGGTCAACGCGAAGATCGACGCGCGGGCCATCTCGCCGTGCAGGTCGCGGGTGGGACCGCACACCTCGGCGCGGCCGGTGAGACCGAGCTCGCCGATCAGCGCGCGGAGCCGGTCGCGGCGCGTCCCGGATCCGAAGATCCGCAGTTTCCAGTCGGGGAACTCGGCCGCGATCGGCGCGAACGCCCGGATCAGCAGGTCGAAGCCCTTGTTGGCGACGAGCCGCCCGGCGGCGAGGACGACCTTGTCGTCGCGCCGCGACGGCCGGGCGGGCAGCGCGGGCAGCGCGTTGGGGATCTTGACGATGCGTACGCCGGAACCGGCGAGGGCCCTCTCGTACCCGGCGCGGGCGGGCTCGGTCAGGACGCTGAGGACGGTGAGCCGGGGGTAGGCGCGGACGATCTGCCGGCGAAGGCTCGGCCGGTAGGACTCCAGGCTCATGTGGTCCTGCCCGATCGTGGCGGTGCCGCGCGGCGCGAGCTCGGCGGCGATCAGCACGAGGGACGGGCGGGTCGCGATGAGCACGTCGCAGGGCGAGCGGTGCATGGCCCTCAGCAGGCACACGTCCGACCACAGGCTCATGAGGCGGAAGGACGCCTCCTCGGCCGGGACCAGCAGGCTCGGGAGCCGCGACAGGAGGCGGGCCGTCCTGCTCTTCGGCGCGAACCGGTCGTCGGCGTAGGTGAGCGCGGCGCCGGGCGGGATCGCGAAGAACGGCCTCCTGCTCCGCCTCAGCACGCTGACGATCTCGATGTCGTGGTCGCGGGTCAGGTACCCGCACAGGTTGAGGACCGTGCGGATCGTGCCGCCCGTGCCGTGCGCGTTCTGGAGGAGGACGCGGACCCGCAGCCGCTCCCCCGGCGGCGGGACCCGCCTCCATCGCATCGGGCGCAGGGCCCACAGGAACGCCCGGCGGACGGCGCGGTGTGCCGTCCGCCGGGCGCGGCGCTTCAGTCTCGGTCTCCTGGGCCTTGGGTCGTTCACCGGGTCCCCCTCGACTGCGGCGGTGTCGCCCCCTTTTTCCCGCCTCAGGACCCGGTCAACGTCACCCCGTGGTCACGGTGCGGTCGAGGGCGCTTCCCTTGACCCACCGGTTCCAGGACATCTCGTAGAAGCTCCAGCCGTTGAACGGGTCGAGCTTGCGCTTGCTGCCGGTGATGTCCACGGGGTCGCCGCGGTAGGACCACTTGTAGAACCATTGGGCGGCCTTGGGCGGCGAGTTGACGCAGCCGTGGCTGACGTTCTGGCGGCCCTGCGCCCACACGGTGGAGGCCATCGCGTGGACGTACTCGCCGCTGCTGGAGATCCGCACGGCCCAGGGGATGACTTCCCGGTAGCCGCCGTTCGCCTTGTCGTCCGGGTCGACGCCCATCCACTCCGACGTCATGATCGCCGGATTCTCCTTGCCCATGGTCAGGTGCATGCCGCTCGTGGTGAGGTAGGTGTCGACCCCGTTGACCACCCGGCCGCCCCGGCCCGCGCTGATCGGCCAGGTCTTCACCGTCTTGCCGTTCTCCTTGGCGACGGCCCGCTTCTTCTTGGTGCTGATGTGGGTGATGTGGGCGTCGCCGATGCGGAAGGTGCGGCGGAAGTCGGACACGCCGTAGGTCTTCCTGCCCGACTTCACCCCGGCCAGCTTCGCCCGGAAGGACACCTTCTGGTTGGGCTGCCAGAACTCGCCGTTCTTCGTGCGGAAGATCACGGTCGTGTCGTTCTGCCAGTGCCACGCGCCGGTGGCGGGCTTCTCCGACTTGACCTCCAGGGCGCTCTCGACGGCCTTCTTGTCGGCGACGGGCCGGTTGAACGTGACGATGATCGGCATCCCGATCCCGACCTTCTCGTTCTTCATCGGGGTCACGTCGGCGATGCCGAGCTGCACCGGGGCCCGGTGCGTGGCGAACGTCGCGTTGGCCGTGGTGGTCTTGCCCTCGGGGCTCTTGGCGACGGCGGTCACCTGGTACTTGGCCCCCGGGCGCAGCGTGCGCGACTTCCAGGAGGTCTTGTCCTGGGACATGGTGCCCTCGACCGGCCTGCCCCTGAGGGTGACGGTCACCTGTTCGAGGGTGCCGCCCGCGGCCGTGACGGTCACGCCCTTCTCGGGACGGGCCTTGGTGTTGCCGTTGCCCGGGTCGATGGTGACCTGGGGCGCGTGGGCGTCGGCCTTCTCCCCGACCGTGACGCCGTTGTCCTTCTCGCCACCGCTACAGGCCGTCGTGAGGAGTAGCACGACGCCCGCCAGCGCCGTGCCCGCCCGTACTCCTGCGGATAGCCTCCGCTGCACCTCAAACCTCCAGTAACCCCGCCGTCTTCAGGGAGACATTAGCGACAAAAGTCGACGATCATGTCGGGACCGCGGGGTTTTCGGTGCTTCCGAGATCAAAGTGTTGTACGCCGCGCTACCGAACGGGGGCGCGGCGTACACCACGGGCTCGTCGGCACGGACCCGTCGGCGCGGTCCGGCCGGGCCGGGGTCAGCTCAGGGCGCTGCCCTGACGCCACTTGTCGAACGACATCTGCCAGAAGCCCCATCCGTTGAACGGCTCGAGCTCACGGTCGGTGCCGGTCAGCTTGATGACGTCGCCGCGCTGCATGATGCCGTAGTACCAGCGCGCGTTGGCGGGGCTGACGTTGATGCAGCCGTGGCTGACGTTCGCCGACCCCTGGGAGCCGACCGACCAGGGCGCCGAGTGCACGTACTCGCCGCTGTTGGAGATGCGGACGGCGTGGTTGACGACCTGCTTGTAGTAGCCGGGGTCGCCGGGCTTGCGGCCGGGCGCCTCCATCGTGACCGGGTTGCCCTTCTCCATCAGCAGGTGGACGCCGCTCGTGGTGGTGTACTCGCGGGTCTGCCCGTTGCCGGCGCTGAACGGAATGGTCCGCAGCTTCTTGCCGTCCCGCGTGACGGTCATGTGGTGTTTGCGGATGTCGCCGGTCGTGATCTGCTCGGGGCCGATCTCGATCGTCGCCTGCGCGTCCTTCGCCCCGTAGACGCCGCCGCCCGCGTTGACGCCGGCGAGCTGCGCGTGGAAGCGGACCTTCTGGTGCGGCTGCCAGAACGTCTTCGTCCGGTAGATCGCCTTGTTGGGCTCGACCCACCGCCAGGCGCCCTCGACCGGCTTGTCGGGCGTGACGCGCAGCGCCCGCTCCACGGCGGCCTTGTCGCCGACGGCCCGGTTGAAGGTGACGATGATCGGCATCCCGACGCCGACCTTCTCCCCCTTGACGTTGGGCGTGATGTCCGTGATCGACAGCGTCCGCGACGCCTTCTGGGTGGTGAACGAGCTGGTCACCGTGCGGGTCTTGCCGTCGTCACGGACCTGGGCCGTGACGGTGTAGGAGGCGCCGGGGCTCATCGTCCGGTTGGAGCGCCAGACCTTGCGGCCGTCGGCGAACGCGCCGGTGACGGTGGCGCCGTCGCCCTGGACGGTCACCTGCTGCAGCTTGCCGTCGGCGGCCTTGACCTCGATCGTCCCGTCCGGCTTGACCTGCGCGGTCCCGTTGGCCGGAGTGATCGTCACGGGTTCGTTCGACTCTCCCGAGGCGAGGCTGCCCGTGCCTCCGCCGATCGAGCAGCCCGCCGCCGAGCCGGCCACGAGCATCGCCAGCACGGCCGCGCCGCCGGTCAGCGCCAGCCTGAAACGGCCATCAGTCACCACAGACTCCCCCATGACAGTGAACTCACCCCGTGTCGGGCATCCATCTGTCATTGGAGACGACTCCGGCGGGCCGGAGGTTCGGAGGTTCGGCCCGCCGGACGGGAAATCGGTGCTCGACGCCGTGCGGATCGCTCAGACGACGACCTCGGAGCCCGTCAGGGCGGTCTGCGCGGCGGGTTCGCGGTTGATGTGGCGGACGACACGCTTGAAGCCCCACACCGAGGCGGCGATCCCGGCGGCGCCGAGCGCGGCGACGACACCGGTGCGGATCCACAGGTACATGCCGATCGACTGGCTGAACAGCATCCACAGGCTGACGCCCGCGTTCGCCATCAGGACCGCCGACCACAGCAGCGAGATCCGCAGGAAGAACCGGCGGACCCTCGCGTGGCTGTAGAACGCGTCGGGGATCGGCGCCATGTCCTTGGCGAGCTTCATCGCGAGGGGCTTGCCGAGGGGAACCGAGGCGAGGAAGGCCATGCTCACGCACAGCGTCCCGAGGGTGGGTTGCAGGAAGTACACGACCGCGCTCTGCGTCGCGGCGGCGAGCACGGCGCGGACCGTCACGCCGATCGCCGCCAGCAGCAGCATCCCCGACACCGGGTGCCCGCGCACGTACCGGTAGACGATGCCGCCGTACACCCAGGCGACGGCGGCGACGAGCGCGCCGGTCAGCCCGAGGAGCATGAGCGCCACGTAGAACACCAGCACGGGCGCGATGACGCCTTCGACGAACCGCGGAAGCGCGTGCATGAGCAGCTGTGTGATCCGCGGGAGTTCGAAGTGGATGTGGCCGTGGGCCTCCGCGGACCCGGCCGCCAGCGTGATGCCCCCCGGCTCGTCCTCACCGGGAGTGCGGGTCCCCGCCGCCGTGCGCGGCGCCTGCGTGATCGCCGAGTGCTCCATCGAGCGTTTGGCTCCCCGATACGTGTGCTTGACCTCGGATGTACTCACGATTCCGCCCCACGGTACGTGATGAACCGCACCCGTCCGTCCGTTTTGGGATAAATCGGGTCATGCGGCCGTTCTCTCGTTAGTTCGGCTCTGGGACCGGGTTGGTTCGGCTTCGCTTTCCCCGGGGCGACGGCCGGAAACAGGCCCGGCCTTCGTGAACGGTCCCCGCGGACTCCGGGATTCCCGGCGCCGCGGGACCTGCCGCCGCCGCGGGGACGGCTCAGCTTTCCGGCAGGGCGGGCTGGACCTCGGGAGCGGCGGCGAAGATGGCCCGCAGCGTGACCGCCACCGACGGCCTGCCGACGCTCGCGGTCCGGGTGACGGCGTAGACCTCGCGGGCCAGGGTGCAGTCGGGAATCCGGCGCACCGCCACGCCCCGGTCGCCGGCGGCGAGGGCGAGCTGCGGCACCACGGTGATGCCGATCCCCCGGGCGACCAGGCTCAGGATCGTGTGCAGGCCCTCGAACTCCCAGGGAACGGGACGCGCCCCGCCGACGGTGTCCAGGAGCCGTTCGGCGGCCTGCCGGGAGGGCTCGCCGAGCGGCGCCGCCAACCACGGTTCGTCACGGAGCTTCTGCAAGTCGACGGGCCGCGAGGGGTCCGACATGGGGTGCGACTCGGGGACGACGAGCACCAGCGGGTCCCGGCGCAGGTGGAAGAACTTCAGCGTGGCCGGCGACTGCTCGGGGACCTTGCCCGTCCAGTCGTCGATGAGGGCGATGTCGACCTCGCCGTTCTGGACCTGGCGTATGCCGTCGCCCGGCCGGGTCTGGCGCAGGACGAACGTCATGTCGGGATGCTCGCCGAGGCTCTCCGCGAGAGCCGGGGCGTAGGCGACGGCGGCCGTGGGGAACGCGGTGATGACCACGCGGCCCATCGGCGTGCCCGAGTGCGCCGACAACTCCGTCTCGGCCGCCTCCACGAGGCTGAGGATCTCCTCGGCGCGCTCGGCCAGGCGGCGCCCGGCGTCGGTCAGCTCCGCGCTGCGGGCGGTGCGGTCCAGCAGCGGGACGCGAGCCTCCCGTTCGAGCGCCGCGAGCTGCTGGGAGACCGCCGACGGGGTGTAGCCCAGGGCGGACGCGGTCGCGGCGATGCTTCCGCGACGTGCGAACTCGGCCAGAAGACGGAGGCGACGCAGCTCAAGCATAAGAACAGCTTACGGTAGCCATCGATGAGATTCGCTTGTGATGATGCTGAAAGCGGGCGAGGATAAACCCGAACCCGGCCGGGGTCACACAGGGGGATTTCGCGGTCACCCACCGTTACTTCACCTCTTTTCCCATGCCCGTCTTTTGCCATGCCCTGGAGTGATCAATGCCTGCCCTGACGACGATCGAGTCCGCCCGGCCGATACCGTTCGCCCCGCGTCGCGTCGCGCTGTCGGCGACGCTGGCCGTCAACGAAGCCCTCGCCCGCAAGCGCAGAGAGGGGCACCGCGTCCTGCCCCTCGGTTTCGGGGAGGCCGGGATACCCATCCATCCCGCCCTGACGCGCGAACTCGGCTCGGCCGCCGGCCGGGGCGCCTACGGCCCGGTCGCCGGGTCGGCCGAGCTGCGCGCGGCCGCAGCCGGGTACTGGACGCGCCGCGGGCTCCCCACCGACCCGTCGGCCGTGGTGGCGGGCCCGGGCAGCAAGCCGCTGCTGTACGCGCTGCTCACCGCGCTCGGCGGCGACGTCGTCGTGCCCGCGCCGAGCTGGGTGACCTACGCCGCGCAGGCGGCGCTGACGGGGTTCGAGCCGATCCGCGTCGCCACCCCGCCCGGGGAGGGCGGCGTGCCGAGCCCTGCGCTGCTCGCCGACGCCGTGGTGCGGGCCCGCGCCCGCGGCCGCGACGTGCGCGCCGTCGTGGTGACGCTTCCCGACAATCCGACGGGGACGATCGCCTCCGAGGACAGCGTGCGGCGGGTGTGCTCGGTGGCCCGCGAGCACGGCCTCGTCGTGATCTCCGACGAGATCTACCGGGACCTGGTGCACGAGCCGGGACGCACGGTGCCGAGCCCGGCCCGGTACGCGCCGGAGCGGACCGTGGTGACGACCGCGCTGAGCAAGAGCCTCGCGGCGGGCGGGTGGCGGCTCGGCGTCGCGCGGCTTCCCGACGGCCCGTTCGGACGCGACCTGCGCGACAGCCTGCTCGGGGTGGCGAGCGAGCTGTGGTCCAGCGCCCCGGCCCCGATGCAGCACGCGGCCGCGTACGCGTTCGCCGAACCGCCCGAGCTCGTCGAGCGCGTGGATCGCAGCCGCCGGCTGCACGCCGCGGTCACCCGCGCGGTCGCCGACCGGTTCGCCGCCGCCGGTGCCCGGGTCACCCGGCCGGAAGCGGCCTTCTACGTCTACCCCGACTTCGACCCCGTCCGGGAGACGCTGCAGGACGCCCACGGCGTCCGGACCGCCGCCGACCTGACGCACCTGCTGCTGGAGCGCTACGGCGTCGGGGTCCTGCCCGGCAGCTCGTTCGGGGACGCGCCCGCGGCGCTGCGCATGCGGGTGGCGCCGAGCCTGCTCTACGGCGAGACCGACGAGCAGCGCCTCGAGGCGCTGTCCTCACCGGACCCGGTGTCGCTCCCCTGGATCGCGAACGCCCTGGACCGCCTGGAGGAGGTCCTGGCCGATCTGTCGGCCCCGGTGGCGGCGGCCGCGGTCTGACCGGAAGCCGACCGGAGCCGGCCGGAAGCCGCGAAGAGCGATCTACGGAGTTTCAGGCGCAAAAGGTACGAAAGTTGCGGAGGGTAAGGGAGTCGAACCCCTTCGAGTGTCACCTCGACGTCAGTTTTCGAAACTGCTGCCTTACCGTTCGGCCAACCCTCCCGGCGGCGGGGCGGGCCGTCCGATTCGACCGGACGGCCCGCCCCGCCGGCTCCGGTGGACCCGCAGGGAGTCGAACCCTGATCTCTTCCTTGCAAGGGAAGTGTGCTTCCGTTGCACCACAAGCCCGTCGCGTCCGCAGCAGGGGCGGTAGGAGTCGAACCCGCTTTTCTCCGGCTTTGGAGGCCGGCCGCCCAACCGGTGGCTCGCCCCTTCGCGCTTTCGCGTGCGTTGTGATCAATGGTGCGCCGCGCCCGCACCGGAGCTCAAAGGATTTTCTGCGTATCGGTTCGGATGCGCACCGTCATCGCTGTCCGGGTGCGGCCGCACGAACCTTGCCCCGCCCGGCCCGACCGGCGCGTATAAGCGTGGTGTAAGGTCCAACGACGCACCAAGGCGAACGTTGCGAATCGACCGGTCCGGGCCGCGGGAGGGCCCGCCGGTGTCGCCCGTGATAAACCCAGATGAGCACGAAGTCACGCAAGTGATGAAAGAACGCGAGGGGGCCCGCCATGAGGCACGCACGGGACGGGGCTGCCGCGGCGATGAACGCCGCCTCAAGAATCCTCGTCGCACGGGGGAAGAACGAGCCTCAGGAGCTGGAGAACCCGGACGTCGCGTGGGGCCAGCGCGCCCGTGACGGCGTGTGGGTCCCGACCAGGGACGGCCAGCGCATCCACCTCGGCCTCGACGTGGCGGCGGCCGACACCGTCGCGCAGGTCGTGCGGCCCAGCCTGCGGGTGTTCGTGGGCGTCGACGTCGACACCGACATCGTCGCGCAGACCACCGCCAGCGGGGTGCGGCTGCTGACGGTGATCCACGGCCCGGACGCCCCCACCGAGTTCCGGTTCCCGGTGTCCCTCGCCGACGGTCTCGCCCTGGAAGCGATGCCCTCGGGCGGCTACGACGTCGTCCACCTGCGCTACGGCGCGACCGTGGGCCGCCTCTACAACCCGTGGGCGAGCGACTCGATGTTCCGCCCGGTCAAGGCCGACTACACCCTGGAGGCGACGACCGTCACCATGCGGGTCCAGCACACCGACGCCTACTACCCGGTCGTCGCCGACCCCCACTACGAGCGCTGAACACCGCGCGGCGCGGCATGCGCCGCGTGGAACGTTCCGGCCGACCCCAGGCGCCCCAGTCCTCCGGCGGATCCCCGCGAAGGTTCGCAGACGGGCGCCGCTCCCGTCCTATCGTTGAAGATCCAAGGGCCGCTTCCGGGCCCCGGCGGCGCCGCCGGGCACGCGCCCGCCCCGGTCCCGGAGACTGGAGTCATCGTGATCTTCACCCATGACACCGAGCACGCGCTCGCCGTCGTCGTCGACCTCGTCAACACCGGCCCTGCGGCGTCCGGCGCCGAGAGCCTCGGCGGGCTGCCCGAGCTGCGCTCGTTCGTGGAGCGCAACGCCTTCAGCGACGTCGGCCCGCTCACCGAGGACGACCTGGCGCGCGTCCTGGATCTGCGCGCCCGGTTCCACGCGGTGTTCCGCGCCGGAGACGTCGAGGACGCCGTACGGCGCATCAACGAGATCGTCGGCGAGGTCCGCACGACCCCGCACCTGACCGATCACGACGGCCACGACTGGCACGTGCACTTCTTCGCCCCCGGCGCGCCGCTGGGCGAGCATCTGGCGGCCGACTGCGGGATGGCCCTGGCGTACGTGGTCGCGGCGGGCGAGCTGGAGCGGCTGCGCACCTGCGAGGCCTCGAACTGCTCCCGCGTCCTGGTGGACCTGTCCCGCAACCGCTGCCGCCGCTACTGCGACAGCAGGACCTGCGGCAACCGCATGCACGTGGCCGCCTACCGGGCCCGCCGGCGCGGGGCGTCCGCCCCCGGCGCGGCCGCCTCCGGCACGGCCTCCGCCGCCCGCTGACCCGCCCGGCCGCCGCGACGCCGCCGGGCGCGACGGGCCCGGACCGGAGCAGAGCCCGGGGGTCGCGCGAGCGTCCGGCGCCGCCTCCGGCGGGCGAACCAGAAATCAATTCGGTTCAAACGGCGCCCTCCCTCGTCACCCGCCTGTCGTGGTCGGTAATCTCCTATGTCACGCTCGTTGCGGGATTCTCCCGTGGTGGGCCCGCATCGGACCTTGACTCAGCCATGGAGGATCCGCTGACCAGGCGAGCACTCATCACCGGCATCACCGGACAGGACGGCTCGTATCTGGCCGAGCATCTGCTTGAGCTGGGATACGAGGTCTGGGGCCTGGTGCGCGGCCAGGCCAACCCTCACGTGTCGCGGCTGCGCGAACACGTCGGCGACGTGCGCATCACCACCGGGGACCTGCTCGACCAGGGCAGCCTGATCTCGGCGGTGGAACGGGTCCAGCCCGACGAGGTCTACAACCTCGGGGCCATCTCCTACGTGCCGATGTCGTGGCAGCAGGCCGAGCTGACGGCCGAGGTGACCGGCATGGGCGTGCTGCGGATGCTGGAGGCCATCCGGGTCGTGTCGGGCATCAGCCCGTCGCGCACCCCGGGCGGCGAGCAGATCCGCTT
>DATCLF010000128.1:0-4231 GCA_036564055.1 Spirillospora sp. | reverse complement strand
CCACGCGTTGGTGCGTTACGCTGCATGTAAGTGCGTAGTTATCACCCGGCACGTGCGCCCCGCGAGGCCCCTCGGTGGGATGAGGCGAGCAGGACGTCGTCGAAGGGAATGAGGCCGTGACCATCACTCGCAGGATCGGTGCAGTCGCGCTCGCGGCACCCCTTGCGATCGGTTTCCCGGTACTCGCCGCGACCCCCGTCCAGGCCGCTGAGACGAGCGTCATCACCCCCGAGGACGGCGCGGTCATCACCAGCGGAAGCCAGGTGACCGCCAGGGCCCACTTCGACTTCGCGATCACCATGCAGCTCTGGGTCGACGGCCCGGGGACGGGAAACCTGTTCCTGCAGGAGAAGGGCCTCGCCGGTGACCTCTCCGGCACTTTCCCGATCCGGCAGAACGGCCTCTACAAGATCTATCTGAAGGGCAAGCAGACCGGCCACATCTACGACTCGAACACCATTACCGTGCGTATCGCGCCGGCCGCGCCCACCGGGGTGTCCGCGCGCGTCTCCGGCCGGAACCTGGTCGTGAAGTGGAACCGCGGCCTTGAGGACGATCTCAGCGGCTACGTGCTGTCGGGTTCGGGGGTCGGGTCCAAGTCCGGGTCGGTGAGCTCGTTCTGCCGCGGGACGACCTGTTCCGCCACGCTGCCGCTGACCAGGTCGAGCGGTACGGTCTCCGTCGGCGTCCGGGCGCAACGCCCCACGGGGACCGGCGGCTCGCTGCTCTCGAACGCCTCCACCGCGAGCGCCATGGTGGGCGGCGTCGGCTCCTCGCCCCTCCCGAGCGGTTCGGCGCCCTCGCTTCCCTCGGGCGCGTCCCCGGGCGGGGCGCTCCCCAGCGCGGGCACGCCGCTGACGCCGTTCAACAGCGAGTCGCCCGTGACCCTCCCCTCCGTCCAGCCCGACGGCGCGACGCCCGGCCTCATCTACCCCACCCCCCAGATCGCCTCCGACGCGCCGAAGGCCCAGAGCGTCGCGTCCACCGACCGGATGCAGTGGGGCAAGAGCATCGGCATCGCGATGGTCCTCCTCGTCATCGCCGGGCACCTCGCCACCTGGACGCGTCGCCTGCGCGTCGCCCAGGCGGGAGTGAGCAGCAAGGGGATGGCCGCCCGCATCGCCCGAAGCGGAACCGGCCGCAAGCGGGTCACCAAAGCACGCGAGCAGATCGCGCGAGCCGAGGCCCTCGCCAAGGCCGCCCCGGTGCTGGCGAACACCAGGTCAAAGGACAAGGGCAAGTCCGCCAAGGGCGCTCGCCCGGGTACCACACGGTCCGGCACCACGTCGTCCGCCGGAAAGCGCCCCGCCCGGAGGCCCGCAACCCTCGGAACCCCCGCCGGGGGTGTGCGCGTCACCCTCGCCAACCCCAGGTCGAAGGCCCGACACAAGCGCCGCCGCCGCGCCAAATAGACCAAATAGACACCGCCGAGACCAGTAGACCGAGACCAATAGACCGAGGTCAAAGAGACCGAGGCCGAATAGGCGCCGCCCAGGCCAGATGGACACCGTCGAGCCGAACGCCGTCACGCCGGAGAGCGGCCCACACGGCATCTGGCGCTTTCGTGTGACCACCCGGGCCCGAGGGTCGCTGCTGCACGCCGCCGAGCGGATTGCGGGGCGGAACGGTCGTGCCGTAGGTCGGCTTGTCTAGGGGCGGGTGAGGAGGGTGTCCAGGAGGGTTAGGGCGCCTTGTTTGTCCAAGGGGTCGTTGCCGTTGCCGCACTTGGGGGACTGGATGCAGGACGGGCAGCCGGAGTCGCATTCGCAGGACGCGATCGCGTCGCGGGTGGCGTGGAGCCATTCGGCGGCGTTCGCGTAGCCGCGTTCGGCGAAGCCCGCCCCGCCCTCGTGGCCGTCGTAGACGAAGACGGTGAGCAGGCCCGTGTCGGGGTGGGCGGCCGTGGAGACGCCGCCGATGTCCCAGCGGTCGCACGTGGCGAAAAGGGGAAGAAGACCGATCGACGCGTGCTCGGCGGCGTGGGCGGAGCCGGCGAGGTCGAGGTCGTTGAGGGAGGAGACCTGCGCGTCTGAGAGCGTCCACCAGACGGCGCGGGTGCGCAGGGTGCGGGACGGCAGGTCGAGTGGCTTCTCGCCGAGCATCTCGCCCGTCTGCATGCGGCGCATCTGGTAGGCGACGACCTGCCGGGTGACGTCGACCGTCCCGAAGCAGAGGGCGGCCTCGCCCCACGAGGTGGAGCGGAGCCGGTCGACGATGGTGATGTCCGTGACGTCGCGGGCGGTCGTGGAGTAGTCGGGGTCGGCGGGTTCGACGAGCGCCACGGAGTCGTCCAGGTCGAGGGTCTGGACGATGAACGACTCGCCCTGGTGGATGTAGACGGCGCCCTCGTGGACGGTGGTGTGGGCCGACGCCTCGTCGACCGTGCCGAGGAGACGTCCGGTGCCGAGCTCGACGACCTGGACGGGGGCGCCGCCGGCGCCGCGGATGTCGGCCAGGTCGGCGGCCTTCTCCCGGCGCGTCCAATACCAGCCGGCGGGGCGGCGGCGCAGCAGGCCGCGGCGGACGAGATCGGGCAGCAGGTCGGCGGTCGAGGGGCCGAACAGCGGCAGGTCGTCCTCGGTGAGCGGCATCTCGGACGCCGCCGCGCAGAGGTGGGGTTCGAGGACGTACGGGTTGTCGGGGTCGAGCACCGTCGCCTCGACGGGCGTCCCGAAGATCGCCTCGGGGTGGTGGACGAGGTAGGTGTCGAGAGGGTCGTCCCGGGCGACGAGCACCGACAGCGCGGGCTGGCCGGAACGACCGGCGCGGCCCGCCTGCTGCCAGAGGGACGCACGGGTGCCGGGCCAGCCGCAGATGAGGACGGCGTCGAGCCCGGAGACGTCCACCCCCAGTTCCAGAGCGTTGGTGCTGGCCAGCCCGATGATCGAGCGGGAGCGCAGAGCGGCCTCCAGGGCGCGTCGTTCCTCGGGGAGGTAGCCCGCGCGGTAGGCGGCGACCTGGTCCGCCAAGGCGGGTTCGACGTCCTGCAGAGCGCGCTTGGCGCTGAGAGCCACCGACTCTGCACCGCGCCTGGAGCGGACGAATGCGAGGGTCTGGACGTCCTCTACCACGAGGTCCGCGAGGAGGCCCCCTGCTTCGGCGGTGGCTGTGCGGCGTATAGGGGCGCCTTGTTCGCCGCGTAGCTCGGTGAGGGGCGGCTCCCAGAGCGCGAACGTCGCCGGGCCGCGTGGTGAGGCGTCGTCGTCGACGGCGACGACGTCCAGCCCGGTGAGGCGGGACGCGGTGGTGGCGGGCTCGGACGCGGTCGCCGACGCGAGGATGAAGGTCGGGTCCGAGCGGTAGCGGGCGCACAGCCTGCGCAGCCGGCGCAGCACCTGCGCGACGTGCGATCCGAACACGCCCCGGTACCCGTGCGCCTCATCGACGATCACGTAGCGGAGGCGCCGCAGGAACGACGACCAGCGGGAGTGACCCGGGAGGATCGAGCGGTGCAGCATGTCCGGGTTGGTCAGGACGTAGTTCGCGTGCTGCCTGACCCACGTGCGCTCGTCCCGTGGGGTGTCGCCGTCGTACGTCGCCGCGCGCACGCGCGTCAGGCGCAGGGAGCGCAGCGTGCGGAGCTGGTCGGCGGCGAGGGCCTTGGTCGGCGCCAGGTAGAGGACCGTCCCCTCGTGGCGGGGATTCTCGTCGCCCGCGTAGATCGCCTCGACGGCGGGCAGCAGGTAGGCGAGGGACTTGCCGGACGCCGTCCCCGTGGCGACGATCACGGAGCGTCCCGCGTGGGCGTGCTCGGCGGCCGCGGCCTGGTGCTCCCAGGGCGCCTCGATCCCGGACGCGGCCAGGCGTTCGACCAGCAGCGGCGGCGACCAGTCCGGCCAGGCGGCGCGGCGTCCCGGACGCGCGGGAACGTTCTCCACGTGGGTGATGCGTTCCCGCCGCGCCGGGTCGGCCAGCAGCCTGTCCAGGGGAGATGAAGATCTTTGGACGCCCATCAGGTTTTCAGTTTGCCAGCCGGGGCAGAACAACTGGAACGCCCGGCGCCGGCGGGGGCGTCCCCCTGCCCTCGTCACCAGATCAGCAGGTCAGACGGGACGGCGCGAACTTTCGCCCGTGTGGGCGATAACGTGCGTGCTCGACGCCGGAGCGTGGTTGAATCACGGCGAAGTCTCGATGGCCGACTCGCCCCCGGCGTCCGGCGATCGGGATCGGATAGTGCTGCACGGCGCGTGGAGGATCTGTGGACCTGAAGGTGAACGACTACACCACCGAC
>DATCLF010000127.1:0-6186 GCA_036564055.1 Spirillospora sp. | reverse complement strand
CAGCACCTCCATGACCTGACCGGACGGGCCTTGGTGCTCGTCCGTGGGGAGCAGGTCGCCCCGGAACACCCGGTCGGTGGCCTGGAAGACGTCCCCCAGGCGGTTGGACGCGGTCTCGTCGGCGCCCATGATGCGGAAGTTGGACGGGTTGGCCTTCACCACGTCGCGCAGGAACGTCCCGAACGTCCGGGTGGGCTCGGTGGTCGTCGTGCCGGGCTTGTCGACGGGAACCGCGTAGTCACGGAAGTCGGGCAGGATCAGCGGTTTCAGCAGCAGCCCGCCGTTGGCGTGCGGGTTGGCGCTCATCCGGCGCCCGCCGGTGGGGGCCGCGGCCGGCAGCTCCGGGACGGGCCGGCCCGCGTCGTCGAACAGCTCCTCCGGGCGGTACGAACGCAGCCACTGCTCCAGTTGCGCGCGATGTTCGGCGTTGTCGCGCACCCCGGCGAGCGGGACCTGATGGGAGCGCCACGTGTTCTCGACCGGCAGCCCGTCGACCTCCCGGGGACCCGTCCAGCCCTTGGGGGACCGCAGGACGATCATCGGCCAGCGCCGTCGCCGAGTGGTCCCCGCCTCGCGGGCGCCCCGCTGGATCTGAGCGATCTCCGTGAGCGCCTGGTCGAGCGCCGAGGCCATCTTCCGGTGCATGGACGCGGGCTCGTCTCCGCTCACGAGATACGGGTCGTGGCCGTAGCCGTCGAGGAGCTGGACGAGCTCCTCGTCGGGGATCCGCGCGAGCAGCGACGGGTTGGCGATCTTGTAGCCGTTCAGGTGGAGGATGGGCAGGACGGCCCCGTCCCGCACCGGGTCGAGGAACTTGTTGGAGTGCCAGCTCGCCGCGAGCGGCCCCGTCTCCGCCTCCCCGTCCCCGATGATGCAGGCGACGACGAGGTCCGGGTTGTCGAACGCCGCCCCGTAGGCGTGGGCCAGCGAGTATCCGAGCTCACCGCCCTCGTGGATCGAGCCCGGCGTCTCCGGGGCGACGTGGCTGGGGACGCCGCCGGGGAAGGAGAACTGGCGGAACAGCCGTCGCATGCCCCGCTCGTCCTGCGGTACGTCCGGGTACACCTCGCTGTAGGTGCCCTCCAGCCAGGCGTTGGCGACGGCCGCGGGGCCGCCGTGCCCCGGGCCCATGACGTAGATCATGTCGAGGTCACGGGCCTTGATCACCCGGTTGAGGTGGGCGTAGCAGAAGTTCAGGCCGGGCGTGGTGCCCCAGTGGCCGAGCAGCCGCGGCTTGATGTGGTGCCGTTCGAGCGGCTCGCGCAGGAGCGGGTTGTCCAGCAGGTAGATCTGCCCCACGGACAGGTAGTTGGCCGCTCTCCAGTACGCGTCGATCCGCCGCACGTCGTCGTCGGTGACGGACGTCACGGCGGGGTTCGCGGCGTCGGACTCGGTCATGGCGGGTGCCCGTCCTTTCCGCTCGGGGGGGCTGGGAGGCCGGTGCCGTCCCAGGAGGATCCCGGCGAGATGTCCCCTCGATGGCCTTCCTCAACCCTCGATCCCGAGCCCGGCCGTGACCGGGCATGGCAGGGCCACGGCGGCGGGGTGCGCGCCGCCGTGGCCCTGTCCCCCCCACTTGGATGTGACGTCACCGGTTACAGGGGCGGCGACCCCGCCGGGGCACGGCACCGGAGGCACCGGTCTCCGGGCGCGCCCGCGCGGTCTCCGCCCCGCCCCCCAGCGAACCGGCGGGAGCGTCTCCATTGGGTGCGGGTGGAAGCCTGCCTCCTACCGGCGCGTAGGTTCGGGCGTCCGGTGAGATCATCGGCGGGCGGTCCGGCATCTGCGGCGAAAGGTCGGTGTTCCGCGACGAGCGGGCCGCCGGTCGGGGCGCGCGAACCCGCGGACGAACCCCGTGGGATGATGTGTCGCCGATCCTTCGACACCGGGCGCCGGTCGTGGTACTCAGAGGCCTGGCGGACGCTTTCCCCGCCGGGAAGGACGAGGCGAGCGGGGGCCGCGAAGTGAGCGAAAGGGGCGGCATGGGCGGGTTCTTCACCGGACGGTCATTGGCGGACATCGCACGTGACCTGCGTTCCGGGAACGTGACGCCCGCCGGGCTGCTGGCCGGAGCCCTGGAGTCGGTCGACCCCGACCTGAACGCCTTCGTGACCCTCGACCCGGAGGGCGCCGAGGCCGCCGCGAGGAAGGCGGGCGAGGAGCTCGCGGCCGGCGTCGACCGCGGCCCGCTGCACGGCGTCCCCGTCGCGGTGAAGGACATCATCGACGTGGCCGGGCTGCCGACGGGCATGGGGTCGGCGCATTTCGCGGGCAACGTGGCCGAATCCGACGCGGCCTGCGTGACGAGGCTCCGCGACGCAGGCGCGGTGATCGTCGGCAAGACCGGCACGCACGAGTTCGCGTACGGCGGCACCGGCGACGTGTCGGTGACGGGGCCGGTCCGCAACCCTCACGACCGTGAGCGGATGTCGGGCGGCTCCAGCAGCGGCAGCGCCGCCGCCGTCGCCTCCGGGGCGGTCCCGCTCGCGCTCGGCACCGACACGGGCGGCTCGGTGCGGATCCCCGCCGCGCTCTGCGGGATCGCCGGGTTCAAGCCCGCGTACGGGTCCGTCCCGACCGGCGGCGTGTTCCCGCTGGCGGTGTCGCTCGATCACGTCGGGGTCCTCGCCGCGTCCGCCGCCGACTGCCGGATCGCCTATGAGGCTTTGGCCGACGCGTCGCCGGCGGACGCGGACGCGCGGCAGGGCGGCGTCGCAGAGATCAAGATCGCGTGGATCCGGCCGGAGACGATCGACCCGGACGTCGAGCGGACCGTCCGGGCCCTGTTCCCGGACGCGCCGTCCGAGCGGATCGACGTGGACGAGATCCGCAGCGTCTACCGCGCCATCCAGGACGCCGAGGTCTACGACGTGCACGCCGAGCGGGTCGCGCGGGAGCCGGAGAAGTTCCTGCCGCCGACACTGGAACGCCTGGAGCGCGCGAGCCGCACTCCCGGCTGGCGTTACCTGCGCGCCCTCCGCGAGAGGGAGTGGTTCCGGGAGCAGGTCGAGGGGCTCTTCGACCGCTATGACCTGCTCGCGTCGCCGACCGTACCGATCACCGCGCCGAAGATCGGCGAGAAGGAGGGGCCGCTCGGCCCGCACGTGCAGACCCTGGTGAGCCTCACCTGCCCGTGGAACGTGCTCGGGCTTCCCGCGCTGAGCGTCCCGGCCGGGACCGTCCACGGCCTGCCGGTCGGCGCCCAGCTCGTCTCCCGCCGGGGCGCCGAGTCCCTGCTGTTCGACGTCGCCGAGCGCCTCGCCGCGAACTGACGCCGCGGCCGAGACCCGGCCCGGCGCTCGTCACAGGTACAGGCCGAAGAACTCCTCGGGGTGGTCGAGGAGGGGCGGCAGGTCGTCGGGCGTGAGCGTGCACAGCTCCTTCTTGGTGGGTGTCCTGCGCGCCTTGCCGGTCCCGCGTCCCTTGCCTTTGCCCTTGCCTCCGGTCTGGCCCTCGTCCTCCTCGGCGGCGGAGGCGACGCGGTTCGCCTGGTTCGCGACCGCGACGTCGAGCATGTTGCGCATCAGGCGTCCGTTGCCGAAGGACGGCCCCCGCGGCGCGCGGCGCAGCATCGCGCGCAGGACGTCCTCGGTGCCGGGGGCGAGCCGGAACCCGTCCGCGGCGGCGAGCCGCCGGAACAGGGTGATCAGCTCGTCGTCGGTGTAGTCGGGGAAGTGGATCTGCTTGGGGAAGCGGGAGTCCAGGCCCGGGTTGGCGGCGAGGAACTCGGCCATCTCCTGCTGGTACCCGGCCACGATCACCACGAGGTCGTCCCGGTGGTCCTCCATCAGCTTCACCAGCTCGGCGATCGCCTCGTACCCGTAGTCGCCCTTCAGCGGCGACTGGGTGAGCGTGTACGCCTCGTCGATGAACAGGACGCCGCCGAGCGCGCGCTCGACGAGCCTCCGGGTCCGGGGCGCGGTCTGCCCGATGTACTCGCCGACCAGGTGGGCGCGGGACGCCTCGACCAGGTGCCCGGACGACAGGACGCCGAGCTGCTTGTAGATGCGGCCGAGCAGCCGCGCCACCATCGTCTTGCCGGTCCCCGGGTTGCCGGTGAACACCATGTGCCGGGTCGGCGGGGTGACCGTCAGCCCGGACTCGCCGCGCAGCCGCGCCGCCTTCGTTCCCGCGACGAGCAGTGAGATCTCGTGTTTGACGGTGTCCAGGCCGGTGAGGCTGTTCAGCTCGGCGAGAGCGTCCCCGTTCGTCTGCGAGGTGTCCAGGGCGGCGGGGATGTCCCGCTTGCGGATGACGAGCTCGGGACCCGGCTTCGTCGCGTCGTCCTGCGCGGCGTCGCCCGCGTTCCCTGCGGCGGACGCCGCCTCTGCGGGGGTGCCGGCCTTGCCGGCCGCCCGGGCGCGGGCGTTGTCGACGACCAGGTCGGCGAGGTAGGGCGCGAGACGGGCGTTGCGGAGCGTCTGCATCGGCGGGGTCGTGGCCAGCAGCGCCCCCGCCGCCTCGATCGCCTGCCGGGTGCCGCGGGCGCCGCGGGCGTGCAGGGCGCGGCGGAACAGCTCGGCGTGACCCCGCGCGGTGAACGGCCGGGTCCGCGCGATCCGGAACCGCTGCGGCAGGACGGGGTTGATCTCGCGGATCCGCTCCACGCCGTCCTCGTCGCACAACGCGACCAGGTGCAGGTCGGGATGGACGGCGAGCAGCCGGTGCAGCTCGTCGGCGAGGGCCTCCCCGTTGCCGGGGTCGGTGACGATCCCGTCGAGGCCCTCGATGATGAGGAGCCGGTCTCCGGCGCAGTCCCGGACGTCGGCGTGGAGCTTGGCGACCGCGTCGGAGAGCCGCAGGCCCGTGAAGAGGTTGTCGGTCACCCAGTGCGGGTCGCGCGCGAGGGGCAGGGACCGGCCGAGCTCCTGCGCGGCGTCGCGTTTGCCGGTGGCGTCGGGCCCGGCGATGAGCAGCCGGACGGGCTCGTCGCCGCGCGAGAGGTCCTCCAGAGCCGCGACGAGCTCGGGCTGCTCGACCAGCGTGGTCGCGATCTCCGTCCGGCGGGCCCCCTGCTCGTCCGGCCGTGACCGCGGGGTCTCGTTCCGCTTCCGGACGCTCTTCAGCGTCTCGGTGAGCGGGTTGACCACGCGGCGGCGCGGTGCGTAGATGCGCCGCAGGTCGGTCTGGAACTGCCCGACCGGGATCCACTCGGCCTTCGGGAACCACGGGTCGCCTGGCAGGCCCTGGACGATCGCGACGAATCGCATCGCCATGTCGAGCCAGCCCCGGCAGGCGTCCGCCGCGCCCTCCACCAGCGCCTGGACGAGCCACGTCCGCGTCCGCTCCTGCCAGGCGCCCGGCTTGAACCCGCGCGCCTCGACGGGGAAGCGGTCGCGCAGCTCGTGGTAGACGTCCTCGCCCAGCGCGACGGCCAGCTCCGGCGGGACGTGCTCCATGCTGCCCTGCAGGAGCACGTGGATCAGGTGGGTCTCGAAGCTCTCGTCGCGCGGCGCCGCCTCCATCAGGACGTCGAAGGAGGCGCGCAGCCCGGCGCAGACCCATTCGAGGTAGCCGACGGGGCCGAGCAGCTCGGGCACCACCGCGAGGATGTCGTCGTCGGCGTGCGAGTGCCAGTGCTCCCGCAGCTCCATCTTCGGCAGGTTCAGGTCGCACGGGGGCACGTTGTCGTACAGCCGCAGCAGCGCCTTGCGACGCGCCTCCAGCGGCTCGATGCCCTCCAGGACCGCCAGGCACTCGCGCGCCAGCTCGATGGCGAGCTCCCGGTCGGGCGCCTCGATCAGCCAGTCGACCGGCGGGCGCCACCGTCCGCCGGGCGCGTCCCAGCGGGTCATGCGGGTGCTCAGCGGGCCGGGGTTGACCAGGTGGCGGTACAGCAGCCGCTCGGGGAGCTGCGAGAACGAACCCGCCTTGATCGCGCCGCCGCCCGGCAGGAAGGCCAGGATCCCGAAGATCTCGGCGGTGACCAGCGTCGCGGGCAGGGTCAGCAGCTTGTGCTCGTCGGTCGTGAGATCCGCGGCGCGCGGGTCGGCCGCCAGCCCGTCGATCCGCGCCGCGATCTCCTCGTACAGTCCGTCCGGAACCCGCCACGGACCGTACAGGTAGACGTCGAGCACCGGTTCGTCGGTGAGCAGGAGCTCCAGATGTTCCGGCAGCCGCAACGATTTCTCCCCAAGAGTGATCAAAGCCGAGGTACAGCTTATGTTTCCCGGGGGAGTACTGGCT
>DATCLF010000126.1:0-13338 GCA_036564055.1 Spirillospora sp. | reverse complement strand
GCCCCGACGAGATGCGCATCGGCGACGCCGAACGGGACGCCGTCATGGTGGCCCTGCACGACCACTTCGCGGCCGGGCGTCTCGAACGCCACGAGCTGGACGAGCGCCTGGACGCCGTCCTGTCGGCCAGGACGCGCGGCGACCTGCGCGCGCTCGTCCGCGACCTGCCCGAGCCCACCGGCCTGCCCGAACCGGCCGAGCCCGCCGCACGGCCCGGACCGGCGACGCCCGCCGCGCCTCCGCGGGCGTGGGGTCCGGGCGCGGCGGTCATGTTCGGCGGGCCGGGGCACCCGGCGTGGCACCACCACGGGCACCTGCACCGCGGCCGCCACGGGCACCTGGTCCGGGGTCCGCACAGGCGGACCGCGGTGTTCCCGCTGATGCTCGTGGTGTTCCTCGCGGTGACGTTCACGGTCGGGCCGGGCGCGGGGGTCCTCGCCGTCCTGCAGCTCGCGCTGGTGGTGTGGATCGTCCGCGCGGCGACGCTCGCGCTCGGCGCGCGCCGTTCCCGCGGCTCGGCGTAGTCAAGGCGAGGTCCGAAGCGAGGCCCGAGGCGAGGGCATGGGCCGCGGCGGGAGCGCCGGCGAGGGTCAGGCGGCGGCGCGGGTGCAGCGGTCGGGGACGGCGTCCCTGAGGGCGCGCAGTCCGCGGGCGATCAGCGGGTTGCCGCGGCTCCCGCGCCGCACGCAGGTCAGCACCCGCCGCATCGGGAGCGTCGCGCCGGTGAGCGGCACCCTGACCACGTCTCCGGAGGGCCACCCGGCCAGCCGAGGGACGAGCGACACCCCGAGCCCGTTGCCGACCAGCGCCCAGATCACCGCGAACGAGTTGGCCCGATGCACGAAGCGGGGGGTGAACCCGGCGGCGGCGCAGTAGGTCATGACCTGCTGGCGGTGGGCGCAGACGTCGGGGTCGACGCTGATCCACGCCTCGTCCGCGGCGTCCTCGAGCCGGACGCCGGTGCGGCCCGCGAGCGGGTGGCCGACCGGGACGAGCAGGTCGTACGGCTCCTCCAGGAGCGGTTCCCGGTCGAAGCGCGGGTCGCCCGGCGGCGGCGCGTCGGGCGTCGGCTCGATGACGGCGATGTCGGTCTCCCCCGCGGCCAGCAGGCCCACGGCCACGTCGGTGTCGCACTCGCGGATCTCGATCGCGAGGTCCGGGTCCTCGCGCCGCAGGGCGCCGGCGGCCGGGGCGACCAGCCCGCCGATCGCCGTGGTGAACCCGCACATGCGCAGCGGGCCCGCGGCGCCCGCCCGGTGCGACTCCAGATCGGCGAGGGTCTCCTCCCACTTGGCGAGCAGCTCGTCGGTGTGCTCGATCAGCAGGTGCGCGGCGGGCGTCAGCCGCACCTTGCGGCCCTGCGGCTCCAGCAGCGGCACCTTCAGCTCGCGCGACAGTTCGCGCAGCTGGTGGGAGACCGCCGACGGCGTGAGGCGCAGCGCCTCCGCCGCGGCGGTGACCGTCCCGTACTGGTGGACGAGCCGGAGCATGTGCAGGCGCCGCAGATCAATCATGCAATCATCTTGCACGATTCGCTACGAAAATCAGAAATAGACGCCAACGTTCGGGGTCACCAGACTGGAGGCATGAGCGAGCGACTCACACCACTCTCCCGCCACCTCACCAGTGACGGCGTCGTCGTCTGGAGCCGGTGCTCCTGCGGGAGGCTCAGGATGGACTTCCACCCGACCGCGGGCGCCGCGCCCCTCACCGCGGGTCCCTGCGTCCACTGCCACGGCGGCGCGGGCCGGCACGGGCACGAGCGGGCGTGAGCCCGCGGGCGTCAGCGGGCGCGCAGGGCCGCCGCCTCGGCGGCGAGCGCGCGGATGCGGTCCCAGTCGCCGGCCGCCACGGCGTCCGCCGGGGTCAGCCAGGAACCGCCGACGCACCCGACGTTGGCGAGCGCGAGGTAGTCGGCGGCGTTCTTCGGGCCGATCCCGCCGGTCGGGCAGAACCGGATCTGCGGCAGCGGCCCGGCGAGCGCCTTGAGGCAGGCGGCGCCGCCGGACGCCTCGGCGGGGAAGAACTTCATCGCGGTGATCCCCGTCTCCAGCAGCGCCATCGCCTCGGACGCGGTGGCGACGCCCGGCAGGAACGGCAGCCCGGTCGCGCCCATCGCGGACCGGAGCCGGGGCGTGCTGCCGGGGCTGACGAGGAACTTCGCGCCCGCCGCCGCCGAGCGTTCGGCGTCCTCGGGGCGGACGACGGTTCCCGCGCCGACCACGGCGTCCGGCACCTCGGCGGCGATCCGCTCGATCGCCTCCAGCGCGGCGGGGGTGCGCAGCGTCACCTCGATCGCCGGGAGGCCGCCCTCGACGAGGGCGCGCGCCAGCGGGACGGCGGCGACGGCGTCGTCGAGCACCACGACGGGGATCACGGGCGCGAGGTCGAACAGGTCTTCGGCGTTCATGCAGGCTCCAGGGACTCCGTGGCGGGCAGGCTGCGCGCGATCCGCATCGCGGCGCCGATGAGGGCGGGTCCGGGATGGACGATCAGCGCGGTGGGGATGCCGCGCACGTAGTCCTCGACGGGGGGCTTGGCCTCGAACCGGGCGCGGAACGGGCTGTCGCGCAGCACGTCCGCGATGCGGGGCAGGATGCCGCCGGCGAGGTACACGCCGCCCCGGGCGCCGAGCGTCAGGGCGACGTTCCCGGCGAGGGACCCGAGCAGCGCGCAGAACATGTGCAGGGTCTCGCGGCACCGCGGCTCGTCGCGGCGTTCGCAGATCTCCTTGGCGGTGAGCGCGGCGGGACGGTCGCCGTCGAGCATCGCGAGGTACCGGTGGAGGCGGGTCAGCCCGTCCCCGGACAGCAGGAGCTCGGCGGTGGCGGCGCCGTGCTCGGCGCGCAGCAGCCGCACAACCTCGATCTCGCGGTCGGTTCCGGCGGGAAGGTCGACCTGTCCGCCCTCGCCGGGAAGCTGGACCCACCCGGCCGGGGTGGGCACGAGCCCGGCGACGCCGAGGCCGGTGCCGGGGCCGACGACCGCGACGGTGTGCCGGGCGGACGGGAGTTCCCCGCCGATGGGGACCAGGTCCTCGTCTCGCAGCCGCGGCAGGGCGAGGGCGAGTGCCTCGAAATCGTTGATGACGTCGAGGCGGGGCAGCCCGAGACGGGCGCGGACCTCCTCGAACGTTCCCCGCGGCCACCCGGCGTTGGTCAGGTGGAACGTCCCGTCGGTGACCGGGCCCGCCACCGCGAGGCAGGCGGCCGACGGGCTGACGTCCGGGGCGTGCCGGCGCAGGTAGGCGGCCGCGGCCTCGGCGAGCCCGGCGTGCTCGCGGGTCGGCAGGCAGCGGACGCGCGCCGGCTCGCCGTCCGGACCGTCGACCAGCGCGAACCGGGCGTTCGTCCCGCCGACGTCGGCGACCAGCCACGGCCCGTCCCGGCGCGCCTGCGGCGCGGGGACGGTGCCGCAGGTCCCAGGGTCCGCGGTGCTCACGAGACGGCCCCGGCCGAGAAGATCCCGGCGCCGCGTTCGGCCGGGCCCACGGCCTGCCGGAACGCCCGGAACAGCTCGCGTCCGGTCCCCCACACGGGCGTGTCGGCGGCGGAGACGGGCTCGCGGGCGGCGAACTCCTCGTCCGGGACGAGGACCTCCAGCACTCCCCCGTCCGCGTCAAGCCGGATGACGTCGCCGTCGCGGACGCGGGCGAGCGGCCCGCCCGCGGCGGCCTCGGGCGACACGTGGATCGCGGCGGGCACGGCGCCGGACGCGCCCGACATGCGGCCGTCGGTGACCAGCGCGACCCGGTGCCCCCGGTCCTGCAGGACCGACAGCGGCGGGGTGAGGCGGTGCAGCTCCGGCATCCCGTTGGCGCGGGGCCCCTGGTTGCGGACGACCACGACCACGTCCCGGTCGAGCTCCCCGGCGGCGAACGCCTCCTGGAGGGCCTCCTGCGACTCGAACACGCGCGCCGGGGCCTCGATCAGCCGGTGCTCGGGCTTCACCGCCGACACCTTGATGACGGCGCGGCCGAGGTTGCCGCGGACGGTGTGCAGGCCGCCGTGCGCGTCGAACGGGTCGGCGACGGGACGCAGGACGTTCGTGTCCCCCGACTCGGTGACGGTCTCCCGCCACTGCACCGTGCCGTCGCTGTATTCGGGGACGCGCCTGTAGTCGGCGAGGGAGTCGCCGCCGACCGTCTTGACGTCCTCGTGCAGGAGCCCGGCGTCGAGCAGTTCGCCGATGAGGAACGCGGTGCCGCCGGCGGCGTGGAAGTGGTTCACGTCGGCGGTGCCGTTCGGGTAGAGGCGGGTGAGCAGCGGCGTGACCTTGGACAGCTCGTCGAAGTCGTCCCAGGTCATCTCGATGCCCGCGGCGGAGGCCATGGCGACGAGGTGCAGCGTGTGGTTCGTCGACCCGCCGGTGGCGAGCAGCGCGACGATCCCGTTCACGAACGCGCGCTCGTCCAGCATCTCGCCCACGGGGGTGTGGTTCCCGGTGAGCGCGGTCAGCTCCAGGACGCGGCGTCCCGCCGCCTCGGTGAGGGCGTCGCGCAGCTTGGTGCCGGGCGGGACGAAGCTCGCGCCGGGCAGGTGCAGGCCCATGACCTCCATGAGGAGCTGGTTGGAGTTGGCCGTGCCGTAGAAGGTGCACGTCCCGGGCGAGTGGTAGGAGGCGGCCTCTGCGGCGAGCAGCTCCTCGCGTCCGATCTCCCCGGCGGCGAACCGCTTGCGGACCTTGGCCTTCTCGGCGTTCGGCAGCCCGGAGGCCATCGGCCCCGCGGGCACGAGGATCGCGGGCAGGTGGCCGAACGACAGCGCCCCGATCACCAGGCCCGGGACGATCTTGTCGCAGACGCCGAGCAACAGCACGCCGTCGAACATGTCGTGGGACAGCGCCACCGCCGTCGCCATCGCCACCACGTCGCGGCTGAACAGCGAGAGCTCCATGCCGGCGCGTCCCTGGGTGACGCCGTCGCACATCGCGGGCACGCCCCCGGCGAACTGGGCCGTGCCCCCGGCCGCCCGGATCGCCTTCTTGAGCAGGCCGGGGTAGTCCTGCAGCGGCTGATGCGCGGACAGCATGTCGTTGTACGCCGACACGATGGCGACGTTCGGCGTGGCGTCGCCCTTGAGCCACAGCTTGTCCTGGACGCCGCAGGCGGCGAAGCCGTGGGCCAGGTTCGCGCACCCCAGGCCGACGCGGGCGGGGCGCTCGGACCTGGCGGCCCGGATCCGCTCCAGGTACGCGCCGCGCGTCTCGGCGCTACGCTCGGCGACGCGCCGGGTCACTTCCGCCACAACCGGTTGCACAGCCATCAGGAACGCTCCAAACAGAAGGTCACCGAGATCAGCAAGGTAGCGGGACATAAGCAGCAGCACAACCGACTTATGCAGCTTTTCTGACAAAAGTCTCGATACTTGAGATAAGTGGACGTACCGAAGGGGGGCGTGCTTGACTGACCGGATGCCGCGCCCCGTCACCCGCCCGTCCACGAGCGGCGACGTGCTGCGCCTGATCCGCGAGAACGGCGTCTCCACCCGCGCCGAGATCGGGCGCATCACCGGCCTGTCGCGTCCCGCCGTGGCCTCCCGCGTCGCCGACCTCGTCGCCCGCGGCCTCGTCGTCGAACGCGCCGACGGCCCGTCCACCGGCGGCCGTCCCCCGGCCCGCCTGGAGTTCAACGCCGCCGGCGGGACCGTCCTCGTGGCCAACCTCGGCCAGTCCCGGGGACAGCTCGCCGTCTGCGACCTCGCCGGCGCGATCCTCGCCCGCGCCGACGGACCCCCGGCCGACGTCACGCCCGGCAAGACGATCCCCCGCCTGCTCGACGAGTGGGCGTCGCTGCTGGAGTCGTCCGGGATCGACCCGGCCACCGTCCGCGGGGTCGGCCTCGGCGTGCCCGACGCCGTCGAGCACGTCGCCGGACGCTGGGACGCCACGCAGGTCGGCCCGCCGATCACCGCGCGCTTCGGCGTGCCCGCCTACCTCGACAACGAGGTGAACGCCGCGGCGCTCGGCGAGCACCAGGCCCACCCGGGCGTCGACGACCTGCTGTTCGTGAAGGTCTCGACGGGCATCGGCGCGGGCGTCATCGCGGGCGGCCGGCTGCAGCGCGGGGCGCTCGGCGCCGCCGGGGAGATCGGGCACGTGCCCGTCCCGTCCGAAGGGGAGGCGCCCTGCCGGTGCGGCAACGTCAACTGCGTCGAGGCGATCGCCGGCGGCGCCGCCCTTCTCGCACGCTCCCCGGCCGACGACCTGCCCGGCCTGGCCGCCCTCGCCCGCTCCGGCGACCCCGCGACCGTCGCCCTGCTGCGGGAGGCGGGCCGCCGCATCGGCGAGGTCGTCTCCACCGCGGTCACCCTGCTCAACCCGGCCGTCGTCGTGCTCGGCGGCGACCTGATCGGCGCCGACGAGCCTCTGATCGCCGGTGTCCGCGAGGTCGTCTACCAGCGCTGCACCGCCCTCGCGACCCGCAACCTGCGCATCGAGCCGAGCCGCCTCGGCGAGGCCGCGGGGCTCACCGGCTGCGCCGCGATGGTCCTGGACCGCATCCTCGCCCCCGAGACCATCGACGCCGCCCGGTGACGCCGGCCGCCGATGCCCCGGTGCGGCCCTGTCAACGGCCGGTCACGCCTGCCCATTGCGGCCCTCGCCCGATTACTCTGATCTGGGTTTCGTCAAAGAGCGGTCATGAAGGCGTCACTCGTGGGTTCATCGTTTCCTCTGGAGCCGTCGGGCCCGGCCGCCGGTCCCGACGTGCGGCGGCCCGGTCCGCCCGCCCGCCGGTCCGGCGGATTCCCCCTGCACCGGCCGGGCGAGATGCGGCTCGACGACGGCCGGCTCCGCGCCGAGTGCTGGAACTCGATCGGGCAGCGCACCCGGGACCGGCTCGCCGAGCTGTCCGGTCCCCCGATCGACTGGTTCGCCCACACCGACCCCTCCAGCGACGACGGCCGCGCCTACGCCGTGACGTTCGGCGAGTCGGGCCTGTCCATCGCCGAACCCCGGATCAACACCGAGCACCGTCCGGTGTACGTCATCTCGTCGTTCCAGTTCGCGCCGGGATCGCTGCGCCACATCCAGGTCGACCACCGCCCGCCGCCGACCATGCCCCCGCCGGCGGCCTCGGCCGGGGCCTCGTACGGCGCGCCGCCGGACCTCGGTATCGAGCAGGCGGCCCGCGACGTGCTCGGCAACCTGCCGCCCCGGGCGCAGGAACTCCTCCAGACGCCGTTCCTGCAGGGGCAGAAGGTGCTCCGCAACCTCTGGTACTACGAGGGCCACGAGCACAACCTGAACGTGTTCCTGTTCTTCCTCGCGGGACGCAAGGACGTGACGGCCGCGATCGGCTCCAAGGTCATCCCGGCCGGGCACACCGACGCGACCGCCCACTGGACCCTCACCTGTTACCGTGCGTCGGTGGCCCGCAGGATCGGCCGGTGAGGAGGTTCGCCGAGCTTGAGGGCGAGGACGCCTACGAACTGCTCGGCATCTCCCCGGGGGCGTCGGAGGACGAGATCCGGCGAGCGTGGCGCGGGCTGGCGGCCGCCGAGCACCCCGACCGCGTCACCGACCCCCGCGCCAAGACCCGCGCGGAGAAGCGCATCCGGCTCCTCAACGCCGCCCGCGACATCCTGATCTCCGACCGGGCCGCCTACGACGCCCACCGTGAGGCGTTGCTGCGGAGCGAAACCGCGCAGGAGGCGGAGGAGATCGTCGACGACCCCTGGGCGGACGCCACGGCGGGCCGGCCGCGTACCACGACGCCACCGCCTCCACCGCCCCCTCCGCCGCCACCGCGTCCGCCGGGTCCCCGTCCGGGAACGCATGCTCCTCCCCCGCCCGGCCAGGCGGGCGGGCTTCGACGATGGTTCGGGACCGCGGCGAGGCTCGGACTCGGCCGCCTGGCCGTCTTCGCCGTGTTGTACGGAGTCGTGCTCGTCGGGTCCTCCGTCATCTCCTTCATCGCGGACTCCCTGCGGCCGTCCCCGCCGCCCACCGAGGTCGAAGTGCCGGAGGAACTGGCGGGCACGTGGGTCGGGACGCTCAGAGAACAGGACGGCAGGAAGCTCGGCAAGAAGCACTGGGACGTGCAGCTGACCCTGAAGAGCGGCAAGAAGATCGGCGAGGTCCGCTACCACAAGGGCCGCTGCATCGGCAAAGCGGTGCCGATCGACCGCAATCGCAAGACGGTGACGCTGAAACCCGAGTTCGACAAGCCGGAGCGCTGCAATCCTGGGCTTCTGGACGTGAAGCCGGAAAAGGACGGCAGAGTCCTCGTCCGGCACTACAGAGTCGTCGAGAATACGAAGGTGGCGGTGGGCTTCCTGCGACGCAGGAAGAACGACTCGTCGTCACCCGAGGCCGATCGTCCGACCCGTCTTTCTGATCACCGGGCATTGACCGGTGCAGAACCGGAAACTCGTACGGGCCTTCCGATGTTCCAGCAGTTCACCGCACCTGACATGTCTCAGAGGACCGCCGAACTCGCACGCCTCTAATTCCGGACGCGACCATCCTGATAACGCGCTTCTCCGTTCGGATCAGTGAGCGGGGTCGCCGCCGAGGAGGTTTTTGCGCCCCCATTCTCCGAGGGGTTCCAGCGCCTCGTTGAGGGAGACGCCGAGCGGCGTCAGGGAATAGACGACCCGGGGCGGCACCTCGTCATGGACTTCACGGTTCACGATGCCGTCCTCCTCCAGTTCCCGGAGCTGGGCGGCGAGGACCTTCTCGGTCACCCCGGGCAGTTCCCTGCGCAGTTCGCCGAACCGGTGGGGCCGCTCGTTGAGCGCCCAGAGGATCAGCCCCTTCCACTTGCCGCCGATCACGTCCATCGCCGCGTCGATTCCGCACACGTACGCGCCCGCTCGGCGCGGCGTCCGCGTCGCTCCGGCGCGTCCCTCCGTGCCCTGCGTCCCGGTGATCCGCATGGCCTCACCCCGTCCCCTCACTGACGTTCAGGTAACCACGCACTTCAAAGTACGTACTTGATCATGCAGAGCGGCGGCGCCCAGGGTGGACGGCATGGACAAGCACGTCAGCCTGCTGGGCCTGGGCGCGATGGGCTCCGCGATCGCCCGCGCCTGGCTCGCCGCCGGATACGAGACGACCGTCTGGAACCGCACCGCACGCCGCGCCGAACCGCTCGCCGCCGAGGGCGTGACGGTCGCCGCGACGGCCGCCGAGGCGGTGGCCGCGTCCGACCTCGTGGTCGCCTGCCTGCTCGACGACGCCTCCGTCGGCGACGTCCTCGCCGGCACCGACCTGACCGGCAAGGACCTGGTCAACCTCACCACCGGCACCCCCGGCCAGGCGCGGGACCGCGCCGCGTGGGCGGCCGGGCGCGGCGCGCGCTACCTCGACGGCGGGATCATGGCCGTGCCGCCGATGATCGGGAAGCCGGGGTCCGGGGCATTCGTCCTCTACAGCGGATCGTCCGAGCTGTTCACCGCCCGCCGTGACGCGCTGGCCGTCCTGGCCGACGCCAGGTACGTCGGCGAGGACGCCGGGTCGGCCGCCCTTCACGACGTGGCGCTGCTGAGCGCGATGACCGGCCTGTTCGCGGGCGTCGCGCACGCCTTCGCGCTCATGCGCCGGACGGAGACCCCGCCGAAGGAGTTCGCGCCCCTTCTCGCCGAGTGGCTCACCGCCATGACGCACTACGCGCACGAGGTCGCCGAGCATCTGGAGG
Source organism: Spirillospora sp. (assembly GCA_036564055.1). Taxonomy (GTDB): domain Bacteria; phylum Actinomycetota; class Actinomycetes; order Streptosporangiales; family Streptosporangiaceae; genus Spirillospora. The sequence goes on along the minus strand of DATCLF010000126.1, from coordinate 3,698 downwards.
CCGGCGACTACACCCTCGGGGTGACCTCGAACCTCGCCATGATGGTGGAGGCCAACAAGACGCTGCTGCGCACGGCCGAGGAGCAGGGCGTCAGCCCCGAGCTGCTCACCCCGTTCATGACGCTGATGGAGGGCCGCCTGGCCGACGGTCACGCCGACGAGGGCACCACGGGCGTCGTCGACCTGCTCATGGGCTGAGCCGGGCGCCGCGAGGACGCACGCCGGGCGGAGGGCGGACGCTCTCAGCCGCGTGCCGGGTCCTCGCGGCGCACGGCCTCGCACCCCTCTCAGCCACGCGCAACCTGTGATCTGCAAGGAACGCACGTGCTCCGCCCCGCCTGAAACGTCCTGCCACCTACGAGATCGGCGTCCATCCTTCCACGGCCCCTGGCACGGGCCGCCCGGCCGTCAGACGTCGGGGAAGTGCGTCAGGTCTTGTTCGACCTCTCTGACGGTGCGGTGGAGTTCCCTGGCGAGGACGTCGATCTGTTCGGGACCGAAGCGGGCCATCGGCACGGAGATCGACAGGGCGCCGACCGTGGTGCCGCTCCCGTCGTGCAGGGCGGCTCCGATGGCGGCGACGCCGCGCTCGGTGCCCTCGATGTTGAGCGCATGACCGTGCGCGCGGATGTTGGCGAGTTCGCGCGTCAGCTTCGTCCACTCCTGGTCCGGCATGTCGGGGTACAGCTCCCGCAGCTGGTCGGCCGGAAGCTCCGCCAGCATCGCCTTTCCGCCCGAGGCCAGGTGCGCGGGCAGGATCGTGCCGCGGCGGTCCCCCACGTGCAGGATCTGCGACGACTCGACGCTCGACAGGAAACGCACCTCGGCGCCGGTCCGCACGACGAGGTTGACGGTCTCCTGGACGCGTCCGCACAGGGTCTCCATGTGCGGGGTGGCGAGCCTCCTCAGCTCCCGCAGCGTCGAGCCGTTCATGCCGGCCGGGGCCGAGGTCAGGAACGGGCCCGGCAGGTAGGAGTGCTTCTCGTCTTTGATCGCGAAGTCGCGGTAGACGAGCATGGCGAGGAGCCGGTGCGCGGTCGAGCGCGCGATGCCGAGCTCGCGGGCCACGTCGCTGACCGTGAGGCTGCCCTGGTCGCGCAGCATGTGAAGGATCAGCAGGGCGTTGTCGACGGACCCCAGCGCATAGGTCGGCTTCTCCTTCATGTTCTTCATAGCAGAATGCTAGTCCATCACTGAGGAACATCCTGCCCTCCACCTGGGACGGAGCAGTGTTCCTCAGAGAAGAATTGTGTATCTCTCTCAAGAATCGCGCCTCTACGATCCCCCTGACGACCCGGCCCTTCGATCTTGCGGAGAGAGCACGATGATCGATCAGGAAATGTCGGACGCCCTCGTCGTGGGGGGAGGAATCGGGGGGCTCGCCGCCGCCCTCGCCCTCGCAAGGGCGGGACACTCGGTCCGCCTCCTGGAACAGGCCCCGGAGTTCGGCGAGGTGGGGGCCGGGCTGCAGCTGGCGCCCAACGCGACCCGCATCCTCGCGGAGTGGGAGCTGCTGGACGCGGTGATCGGCGCCGGCGGCGTCCTGCCGCGCCGGCTCGTGCTCCGCGACGCGATCAGCGGCGCGGAGCTGACCCACCTCGATCTCGGCGACGGCTTCCGGGAACGGTACGGCGCGCCGTACGTGGTGATGCATCGCAGCGATCTCCACACGATCCTGCTGGAGGCCTGCGCGCGGGCGGGCGTCGACCTGACGACCGGCAGCCACGTGCGGCGGGTCGACGGTCATGAGCATTTCGCCGCCGTCCACTGCGCCGACGGAAGGACCTACCGGAGCCGCGCGGTCATCGCCGCGGACGGGCTCCACTCGACCCTGCGCGGCAGCATCGTCGACGACGACGTCGTCACCTCTGGACACGTGGCCTACCGCGGCACTCTTCCAGCGGATACGGTCGCGTCAGACGTGAGCATGGACGAAGTAGTGGCCTGGATCGGTCCAGATTGTCACCTTGTTCAGTACCCGCTGCGCCACGGCGACCTCGTCAACCAGGTCGCCGTCTTCCGCAGCCCGGCCTTCGAGCGCGGGGAACCCGAATGGGGCCTTCCCGAGGAGCTGGACGCCGCCTTCTCACGGTGCTGCGCGACGGTGCGGTCCGCGCTCTCCGGGCTCTGGCGCGACCGGCGCTGGCCGATGTACGACCGGCTCCCGGCCGACCGATGGGTCCGCGGACGGCTGGCGCTGCTGGGCGACGCGGCCCACCCGATGCTGCAGTACCTGGCCCAAGGCGCCTGCCAGGCGATCGAGGACGCCCACGCCATGGCGGCCGAGGTCTCCAAGAACACGACGATCCAGCAGGACGACACGGTCCGCGTGGACTGGGAGGCGGCCCTCGACGGCTACCAGAACGCCCGGCGGTCGCGCGCCGGCCGGGTGCAGAGCGTCGCCCGGACCTGGGGCGAGATCTGGCATCTGGACGGCACGGCCCGGCTCGTCCGCAACGAGCTCCTCACCACCCGGCGCCCCGACGACTTCACCCACATCGACTGGCTCTACAGCGCTTAGCCGCCCGGCTCAACCGAGGAGTGAACCATGACGTACTCGGCGGCATCATCGGCGACCCCGACCAGGGACTCCGGAAGCGGACGCAAGGCCGTGCTCGGCGCCTGGATCGGACTCTTCGTCGACATGTTCGACGTCTACCTGCCCATCATCGTGCTGGCGCCCGCGACCGCGTACTTCCAGCCCGAAAGCCTGTCCGAGGGGACCCGGAGCGTCATCACCGCCATGGTGTTCGCGGCGACGCTGCTCGGCCGGCCGATCGGCGCGCTGGTCTTCGGCCATCTCAGCGACAGGACGGGACGGAAGCGGACGACCGTCGCGGCGGTGGTGGGGTTCGGCGCGACGACGCTCGCCATCGCGGCGCTGCCCGGATACGAGAGCCTGGGCCTCACCGCGGTCGCCCTGCTCATCCTGCTCCGCTTCGTCGACGGAATCTTCCTCGGCGGGCAGTACACGTCCGCGATCCCCTCGGCGTTCGAGCAGTGTCCCAAGGCCAAGCGCGGCCTCTACGGCGCGTTCATCATGACCGGATTCCCGCTCGCCTACTGCTCGATCGCGCTGATCACCTTCGTCCTGCTCAAGGTCGTCCCGGCGGGTGGCCCCGATGCGCCGTACGCCCGGTGGGGCTGGCGCATCCCCTTCGTCATCGGCGGGCTGCTCGCCCTCGGGTTCGCCCTGTGGTACCTGCGCTCGGTGCGCGAGTCGGAGGCGTGGAAGGCCGCGCCGAAGTCGCGCAGGTCCCCGCTCGCCGAGCTGTTCCAGGGCCCCAACCTGAAGAGCTTCCTGCAGGTGTTCACGCTGATGAGCGGGATCTGGCTGTCGTTCAACATGGTCGGCGCCGTGCTGCCGGGCCTGCTGAAGAGCCGGACGGGGCTGAGCGACGTCCAGGTCACGACCTCGATGATCACCTCCTATGCGCTGCTCGCCGGCGCCTACCTCGTCGCGGGGGTGATCGGCCAGCGTTACGGACGGCGGCCGTTCCTCCTGGCGGCCGGCGCCGCGATCGCGACGGCGGTGCCCGCCGCCTACGGCGTCCTCGTCTCCGGCACCGCGCTCGGCTACGCGTGGACGCTCGCGCTCGTCGCGCTCGTGGTCGTCCTGACCGTGTCCGTCTTCGGCGTGGTGACGACCTACATCAACGAGCGCTTCCACGTCGGCATCAGGTCCTCGGCGTACGGTCT
>DATCLF010000125.1:0-5915 GCA_036564055.1 Spirillospora sp. | reverse complement strand
GCGCAGGGACGGGCCGAACGCCTCGCCGAGCTGCTCGACCTGCCCCTGGCGTCCGAGGAGGTTCCCGGTGCCGTCCAGTCGGAGGGGGAGAAGCGCGCGGTCCCGGACGTGGTCGGCACGGTCCTGCCCGACGCCCCCTCCCACTACATCGTCCACGACCGCCTGGTCGTGGACGGGCAGGAGATCTCGTGGTGGACGGGAGACGGTGACGTCCACGCGAGCGACATCGGAGGGCTCGCGCGGGCACTTGCGTGGTTCACGGGGCACTGGACCGACCGGCTCGTCGTGGAGGCCGTCCTGCGCGAGCCGGAGGGTCTGCCGCGCCTTCTCGCCGAGACCGACCTGGAATCCTAGACCCGGAACCCTGAAACGCGAGCCTTAACCGGCCGCGTCGCGTCGGCTCGCGTCCTGCCGGTCCCCGTTCTCGTTCGCGCCGGCGCGCGTGTCCCGTTCAGCGTCCTGTGCCGTGGCCCGTGTCTCATTGTCCGGTGTCTCGTCGCCCTGTGCTCCGTCCTGGAGCGCCGCCCGGCGCTGGGCGGCGCGGATCGCCTCCTTGCGGGCCTGGCTCGTGTGGAGCCACGGGATGAACCATAGGGAGTTCGCGCCGATGACGATGCCGGCGACGCACACCCACAGCCACCACCGGTTCTCGGGCGGCAGCCCGACCAGGAACAGGACCGCCAGCGCCACCGCCCAGGCGACCGTGCCCACAGCGGCGATCTTGATTTCGTTGACCTCCAGCGGAGGCGGGTCGGGACGGCGCGCTCGGGTCATGGGATCAGGTTACGTCGCGTTCGTGCGGCGCCCCGAGTGCGGCCCGTCCGTGCGGCGTGGCAGCATGGGCGGCACAGGAGACGTATGACGATGACCACGCAACCGACCCGGGGACGCCCGCCTTCCGTGCCGGGCCTCGCCGAGGAGCTGCGCATCTCGATCGCGCGGCTGTCGCGCCGACTGCGCACGCTCCGTCCCCCGGTGCCGGGCGACGGCGACCGCGCGCCCCTGTCGCTCACCCAGTTCGCCGCGCTCGCGGCGATCGAGCGGCACGGGTCGATGACCCCGCGCGAGCTGGCCGACCACGAGAAGGTGCAGCCGCCGTCGATGACCCGCGTCATCGCCTACCTGGAAGAGCGGGGGCTTGTCGCGCGCCGGCCCCATCCGACCGACGGGCGCCAGGTCGTGCTGAACGCGACCGAGGAGGGCGCCGCCCTGCTGGCCGACGAGCGGCGCCGCAAGGAGGCGTGGCTGGCGATGAGGCTCAGCGAGCTGACCGAGGAGGAGCGGGAGATCCTGCGACAGGCCGCTCCGATCATCGACAAGCTCAGCCGTTCCTGAGCGCCCGCCCGCCGCGCACGGGCACCCGGATGATCACGCCCTGCCCGGGTCGGATCCGCCGGCGGGGCCGACGAGATCGCCCCGTCTGGCGGAATGAGGACGGACCACTTATCGTTAGCAGTGTTAATGACTCATGCTAACGATGACCACGGTGGAACCGGCGGTGCCGCGGGGCGCGGCGCCCGCCGGGGGCGGCCCGTGCACTCCGTCCGCGCCGCCCCCGCCGCGCCGCCCGCGGCCGGGCGCACCCGCCGCCGCACCGCACCCGCGATGAAGGAATCCCGCCGCGCGTCCCGTCCGGTGGCCGGGCTCTCCGAGGCCGCCGTCGCGCCCCCGCGCACGGACGAGCGGCACGTGCCCGACGCCGCGGCCGCCGAGACGAGCGGGACGAGTGGAACGCTCCTCGGCCCGGACCGCGCCGCACCCGCGACGTCCGCGGACGCCGCCGGTCCCGCGCCGTCCGAGCCGTCCGGCGACCTCGGCGAACCGGACGACCCCGACGAACCCGCCGGACCCACGGGGCTCGACGGGCGCAGTGTGCGCGTCGACCCCGAGACCTCCGCGGACGAGATCGCCGGGGACCGATCCGCCGACGACGAAGCCGAGAGCGGCGAACGCCGTGCCGGGGGCATGTTCCGTTCCCTGCGCATCCGCAACTACCGGCTGTTCGCCGCCGGTCAGGTCGTCTCCAACACCGGGACGTGGATGCAGCGGGTCGCGCAGGACTGGCTCGTCCTCGAACTCACCCACGGCAGCGGGACCGCGCTCGGCATCACCACCGGCCTGCAGTTCCTGCCCATGCTCCTGTTCGGCCTGTGGGGCGGTGTCATCGCCGACCGCTACCCCAAGCGCCGCCTCCTGCTGCTGACGCAGATGTCGATGGGCGTGCTCGCGCTCATCCTCGGCCTGCTCGCCGTGACGGGTCTCGCGCAGGTGTGGCACGTCTACCTGCTGGCCTTCGGGCTCGGGCTCGCGACCGTCGTCGACACCCCGACCCGCCAGTCGTTCGTGATCGAGATGGTCGGCAAGCGCGACCTGCCGAACGCGATCGCGCTGAACAGCGCCATCTTCAACGGCGCCCGTCTGCTCGGCCCGGCCGTCGCGGGCGTGCTGATCTCGATGATCGGCACCGGCCCGGTGTTCCTGGTGAACGCCGCGTCCTTCGGCGCCGTCCTGTTCGGCCTCGCCGCGATGCGGACCGGCGAGCTCTACCCGGCCGAGCCGGTGAAACGCGCTAAGGGCCAGCTCCGCGAGGGCCTGCGCTACGTACGGGCCCACCGTGACCTCGTGCTGGTTCTGGTGCTGGTCGGGTTCGTCGCCATGTTCGGCATGAACTTCTCGACCACGGTGGCGTTGATCGCCAAGGAGGTCTTCAACACCGGCGCCTCCGCGTTCGGGCTCGCGTCCAGCATGCTCGCGCTCGGAGCCTTCACCGGCGCGCTGCTCGCCGCGCGTCGCGTCTCCAGGCCGAGGCTGCGGATGCTGGTGGGGGCGGCCGTGCTGTTCGGTCTGCTGGAGGTCGTCACCGGCCTGATGCCGACGTACTGGTCGTTCCTCGTGCTGCTGGTCCCGACCGGTATCGCGATGATGACGATCACCACGGCGGCCAACTCCACCGTCCAGCTCAGTGTCGCGCCGGAGATGCGCGGACGCGTGATGGCCCTCTACATGCTCGTGTTCCTCGGCACGAACCCGATCGGCGCCCCCACGGTCGGCTGGCTCGCCGAACACCTGGGGGCCCGGACGGCCATCGTCCTCGGCGGGCTGATCTCCGCTCTGGCCGCGCTCGCCGTGGGCGCGCTGGCCGCCCGCGGCTCGCTGCGCCCCGCGCTCGCCCGGATTCTCCGCCCGCGCTCCGTTTGAGGTGGTATGGGCGGGCAGTCGGGGGGACGTGAAGTCACAAGGAGAGCACCGAGACGGCAGATCGGCGTGACAACGGGTGCCATCTGCTGAAATGCTGGCCGGGTGGCCCTCCGGACGTTCCCATGAGGCTTTTCGTGGCACTCGTGCCGCCACCGGACATTCTGGACGAGCTCGAAGAGGCCGTCCTTCCCCACCGGGACATTGTCCCGGGATTGCGGTGGGTTCGGCGCGAGCTGCTGCACGTGACGCTGACGTTCCTCGGTGAGGTGGACGACCGCACCCTGGACCGGCTCGTCCCGCGGCTCGAGCGCGCCGTCGGCAGACACGAGCGGATGCTGCTGTCGCTGGCGGGCGCGGGCGCCTTCCCCGGCAACGGCGCGCACGCACGCGTCCTGTGGACGGGCCTGTACGGCGACCGCCGCGCCGTCGCACGGCTCGCGGCGTCCACCACCGCCGCCGGCCGCCGCGTCGGGACGCTGCCCGACAAGCACCGCGCGTTCCGTCCCCACATGACGCTCGCGCGGTCGCGCAAACCCGTGGACGTCCGGCCCTTCCTGGAGGAGATGGCGGCGTTCGCGGGCACCCCCTGGACGGTCGACTCCGTCCACCTGATGCGCAGCCACCTGCCCGGCAAGGGCGACGACCGGCTGCGGTACGAGTCGCTGAAGTCGTGGGCGCTTCGTCACAGCTCGGGCGGCGGAGGCGCGGGACGGTCCGCGTCCGGCGGCCCCCAGGGAATGCCGTAGCGCTCGCACGCCCTGCGCAGCTCGTCCAGGTCCGGCGGGAACGTGATCTGGCGCAGCACCCGCCCGGACGGACCCCACACCACCAGGCGCGGCATCCGTTCACGCGCCTCGTCGACCCCGACGCCGCCGATGCGGCCCCGCGGCAGCTCCCACTCGGTCCTGCCGCGCCTGGTCACGACGGCGAGGCCCGCGGGCGACACGCGAAGCTGGGAGCGGTCGCGGTCGTGGAACCAGTAACCGACCAGACCGATGACGAGCCCCATGGGCATCGACCACGACGCCGTGGCGTTGAACCCGCCGAGCTCGGGGCCGAGCCACACCGCGCCGAGCACCGCCACCGCCTCGCACAGCAGCACGCTCATCGCGTACGTCCCGATCCGGGACCGCCGGGTCGCGTCCAGCAGCGCGCCCGGCGCGGTCACCGGGCCGGCCGGTGACGCGACGGGCACCGGCACGTCCTCCTCGCCGGACGGTCCGGGCCGCGACACGCCGCCCTCCTGCCCGGCGCTCTGCGAGGGCAGCGCCGCCGTCGCCCGTTCGGTCTCGGCGTCGGTGACGGCGAACGCGGACACGGCCGAATGGAACGCGGCGCTCATGTAGGCGTCGTACTCCGCGTCGTTGACGGGCAGGCCCGCGCGGCGCGCCGACTCGCGCAGGTCGGTGCGGGAGATGCGCAGCGCCGACAGGGGCGCGGCGAAGAACTCGTCGCCGTCGGTGTCGTACAGCCGGACCCACGCGTGCCCGGCGATGGTCAGCAGCTCGATGCCGCCGATGCGGTCCTCGGGCATCTTCAGCACGACGTCCCCGGCGGCGTCCGCCCAGCCGAGCCCGCCGTCGGTGACGACGAGCCGGCCTCCCGGCACCTGCGCGAAGATCTCGGGCAGGCCCTCCAGCCCGTACTCGGGACGGCGCGGCGCCCGCGCCTCCGGCGTGATGACCCGGTACCCGTGGTCGTCGAGGGCGTGCGCGAGCTGGAAACCGTCGAGGCCGTGCGCGGGCAGCCGGGCGACGAGCTCCATCCGGTGCCCGAACGCCAGGGCGGCGAGGTCGGTGCGGCGGGGCTCGCCGCTCACCGGATCAAGCCGCAGCCCGGGCCCGACGACGACCGCGGCGATGTCCCCGGCCGGGAGGGTCTGCGTCTCGCGGCGGCGGCCGGGACGCACCCGCACCAACAGCCGTTCCGCCGTGATCGTCCAGCTGATCTGGACGGCGCGCAGCAACCGGCGGCGCGCCGTGAGCACGGCCGCGATCGCGGCCAGCGCCCAGCAGCCCGCCGCGAGCCGCGCGCCGAACTCGCTCGTCCCGTCCAGCGCGATGCGCACGATCATGACGGCCGCGAGCAGGGCGGTCAGCGTGCCGAGCAGCACGATGCGGCGGCGGCTCGGCAGCGGCTCGGGCGTGGCCAGCCGCTGCTCGGGCACCGCGGCGCGGGCCCCCGCCGTCCCCGCCTCCGCGGACCGGTCGCCCCCGCCGTCCCCGCCGCCGGACGGCTCGTGGGCGGCCGCGAGAAGGGCCGCCTCCTGGTCCAGCAGGCGCTTCTCGGCGGCGTGGTCGCGGGGCAGGACGCCCACCCCGGCGTCGTCATGCTCCAGACCCGGGACGCGCAGGCCCGTGTCCAGCGCCGGGTCGACCAGGTCGGTGGCCTCGCCGTCCAGCACGTGGACGGGGATGCCGAGCCGGCGCGCGGTCACGAACACGGTCAGCGGCTCCAGGCCCATCGCGGTCATCCCGCCGACCACGGTCCGCCCGAACCGGTGGAACACCGTCAGCATGCCGTCGCCCGTGGTCATGGCGAGGGCGTCGATCCGGGACCGCTCGTAGGACACCAGAGTCTCCCCGTCCGGCCCGATCCGCTCCAGACCGTACGAGGACAGCCGCCAGTACGGCCGTGGACGCCTCCGCCGCACCTCCGGCACCGCGCCCAGCAACCACGGCACGGCCGCGACGGCGCCGATCAGCACCGCCCAGAGC
>DATCLF010000124.1:0-10571 GCA_036564055.1 Spirillospora sp. | reverse complement strand
TGTCCATACCGCGGGGCTACCCCGCCCCCGCGCGCCCATGCGGACGTTCCCGGCCCGCCGGTCAGAGCCGGGAACGCGCCGAACGCCCGTGCCGAACGCCCGTGCCGGACGCCCGCCGCGCGTCCCGCGGACCGTCAGAATCCCGTGCCCGTCGCCTCGTACTCGCGGTCGCGTTCCCGTGCGACGGTGAAGAACCCGATCACCGACGCGATCGTGGCGACCGCCTCACCCGCCAGACTGATCGTCTTGTCGCTGTACCACGACGGGTCGTGCATGTTCGGGATCGGCCCGAGCTGCCCCACGTCGACGAAGTAGTACAGCAGGACGGCGCCCGCGGCGCTGGCCGCGACGAGGAACGCGATCGCATACGTCCATCGGCGCGCCCACACCAGGACCAGGACGCCCGCGACCGCCGCGGCGATCGCCTGCGCGTAGAACAGGTCGTCCCCGGGGATCGTGTCGCTCGGGGTGTTGGGTCCCGGCGCCATCTCGGGCGCGAAACGCCAGTGGATGACGGCGTCCACCGCGAGGCCCGCGGCGACGAGGAGTCGAAGAACAATGCCCATACCCATGGCACGGCCATACCCGCTCCGGGGATCAAACTCCGCGGAACTTTTCCGGACCGGTTTCAGCCACGCCGCCGGTTCCGGACGCGCCGGTGGCTCCAGATCATGAGAGCGAACAAGATCAGACCGGACAGGACCAGCCCGGCGCCGGTGCTCCACCCGCTGAACGGCAGCCGCGGCTCCAGGGCCCACAGCACGCCCGCGCCGATCAGCGCGACCCCCGTCAGCACCGATCCGGTGAACCGCCACCACGAGGTGACGCTCTCCTCGGCCGCCTGGATCGCCCGCACCCGCACCGGCTCGACGAACCGTTCCACGGCGGGCAGGGCACGGGCGAGGATGAGCAGCCCCGCCAGGACCAGGAGCAGTCCGGGACCGGGCAGCACCAGCAACGCGACGCCGACCATGAGCACGAACCCGCCGACGACGGCCAGCGCACCGCGCGTGGCGTGCCTTCGATACCCCATGCGTCCTCCCCCGATGACGCCGCCCGCGGACCACCCCCGGCGTCCACGTTACTTGCGGCCCGCGGACGGGAGAACGCCGTCCATGCGCTTCGGGGGCGGCCCCTTTCATCGGCGGTGTTTAATGGCGGGCATGCGGGACGAGGATGTGCAGACCTGCCTGCGGGTGCTGGCGGAACTCGCCGAGACGCCCGACGGACACCCCGACGCGGAGCGGGTACGGGCCGCGGCCGGTCTGTTCCTTCGCAGGTCCCGCGAACGCGAACGCGTGGCGCGCCGCCTGCGACACGCCGCGGCCGACGCCGAGGTTCTGGCCGGGACGGCGCCCGCCGTCCGGTCCCGCGCCGCCGAACCCCGGCGAGCGGACCGGCGGGCGGATGAGCCCGCACCGTCACCGCACCAGGTCGTCCCGGCCGGGACGCCGGCCGGTGAGCTGCGCCCCTGCTACATCTGCAAGGCGCGCTACCGCGAGATCGACGCGTTCTACCGGCAGCTGTGCCCGCTCTGCGCGGACGAGAACCGCCGCCGCCGCGACGCCCGCGCCGACCTGACCGGACGGCGCGCGATCGTCACCGGCGGACGGGTGAAGGCCGGGTTCGAGCTGGTGTGCAAACTGCTGCGCGACGGCGCGGAGGTGACGGCCGTGACCCGGTTCCCGGCCGACGCCCGCCGCCGGTTCGCGGGGCTGCCCGACCACGACGACTGGCGCGACCGGCTCACGATCGTCGGGCTGGACCTGCGCGACGTCCCGGCCCTGGTCCGCTGGTGTGACGCGCTGGTCGCCGAGGGAAGGCCGCTGGACATCCTGGTCAACCACGCGGCGCAGACGCTGCGGCACCCGCCGGAGGCGTACGCGGAGCTGCTGGCGGGCGAGGACCGCCCGGCGCTCCCCGCGCCCGTCACACCGCCGGTGCCGACCGGATCCGGGCAGGTGGACGTCGCGGGGCTGCTTCCCGACCCGTCCCCGGTCAACTCCTGGACGCGGCGGGTGCACGAGATCGACCCCGTCGAGCTGCTGGAGGTGCAGCTCGTCAACGTGACGGCGCCGTTCCTGCTGCTCGGGCGGCTGCGGCCGCTGCTGGAGCGGTCACCGCACCCGCGCCGGTACGTGGTGAACGTCTCGGCCGCCGAAGGCCAGTTCACCCGCGCCTACAAGGGGCCCGAGCACCCGCACACCAACATGGCGAAGGCTGCGCTGAACATGCTGACCCTCACGACCGCGTCCGAGCTGGCCGAGCGCGGCGTGTACGTGACGAGCGTCGACCCGGGCTGGTTCACCGACCAGCGGCCCGAACCGGACCGGGTGCGGCGCGCCGCCGCCGGGTTCCGCCCGCCGCTCGACGTGGTCGACGCCGCGGCCCGCATCTACGACCCGATCGTGCGCGGCGAGCGCGACGGGGACCCGCCCCACGGCTGCCTGCTGAAGGACTACAAGGTCGTCAGCTGGTGACGGCCCCGGCGCTTTCGAGGAGGTCGGGCAGAGAGCCGACGAAACCGTCCTGCAGCAGCTTCAGCGCCACAGCCCAGGCGTCGGGACGGCCGCCGAGACACCGGTCCACGTGCTCGGCCAGCCGCCGCAGCACCCGCAGGTCGGGCATGGCCCCGCCGGACGGTGCCAGCAGAGCGTCGGCGTCGGCCTCCGCGAGCACCTCGTCGGCCGTGACGACCCGCCGTTCGCGGAACAGCCGCGCCGCGGCCGGGCCGTAGGAGAGCTCGGGGTCCCAGTGCGCCTCGCGGCCCGGCTGACGCAGGCGGCGCGTGCGACCGTGGCCGGTCTCGTCGACGAAGGCGGGGGTCAGGGGGACGTCTCCGTCCACCCCCATCAGCCTCCTGAGCCGCGCGGTGCCGCGCAGACCCGGCAGCCACAGCGCGTCGGCCGCCACCCGCAGCACCTCCTCGGGGACGGTCGCGACCACGTCGTCGGCCGTGAGGGTGCCCGCGACGAAACCGTTCCCGACGACCTTGACGATCACGTCCGCGGCCGGGCGCGGACGTTGCGCGCACAGGTCGGCGAGCACCTCGGGGACAGGGTTGTCAAGAAGGACGGACAGGTCCGGGTGGTCGGCCACCACCATGCGCAGCAGATCGAGCGGGACGTCGGTGCGGACCGCCATGAACCGGGCGGCCCGCCGCGGCAGCGGTCCCTGTTCGGCGCGCCTGCGCGGCTCGTCCGCCAGCACCGCGTCCCAGCCGACGCGCGGGATGCCGGGACTGCGGCGGTGCACCACCGACCGCACCAGCGGGGCGCCCCGCCACGGTTCGCACCCGGCCTCGTCGACGATCTCGGCGACCGACCGCAGGAACTCGGGAAGCCGCACCCGCCCGCACAGCTCCCGCAGCCGCCGCGCCCCCTCCTCGGTGCTCAGTGCGGCCCGCGCGTAGGCGAAGATGCTCGGCTCCGACTCCTGCGGCCCCCACCGGTAGGCGGGCAGCCGCCCCTGGTCGGCCAGCCTCCGGATCTCGTCGGCGCGGCCGGCGTCCAGCAGCGTCCGGCACGCCCAGGCGGCGCCGTGCGGGGACGCGCCCGCACCGAGCGACCGCAGCGCACTGCCGGCGAGGTCGGGATCGGGCGCGTACAGCAGCGCATGCCGAAGGGAGTCCGGCACGTCCGCGGACAGCAGGAACCGCCTGACCCCGGCGGGCAGCGGAACCGGCGTGACCCCGTCCCGGCGGGAGGTCTGATGGGCGAGCTGGCGGCGCAGGTTGCGCGGCACGCGGGCCAGGGTCGCGTCGGCGGTCAGCAGCGCCGCGTTGACCTCGGGATCGTCCAGGTCCAGGAGCCTGCCGAGCAGAAACGGCGGGTCACCGGCCAGCAGGGCGCGGCGGACGAGGAGGTCGAGGTCGGCCCGGCTTCCACGCCGCAGCAGGGCCTCGACCACGACCCGGTTGCCCATCCCGTGGCTGTCCAACGCGGCACGGACCCAGGCGTCGGGCAGGACGCCGAGCAACGCGTCCATCTCGCCCGGCGTGGCGAACCGCAGCAGCCCGGCCGCGCAACGCGCGATGTCACGGGCACGGGTCGGCTGCCGGGCCCATCGGCGGGCCGGTCGGGGGGTCATGGACGCTCACTGTAACGAAGACCACGGCCCGTCGCGCTTCCGAAAAAAAAGGGGCGGCCCCGCCCCGGGGCGGGGGGCGGGGCCGCGGGCCGCGCGGGACCGGGCGACGGTCACCCGCACGGCGGGCGTGGGAGGGAGGAGGAGCCGTCCCCGGCGCGGGGGGCCTGCCGGGGACGGACGATCGGTCAGTGCCTCACCGCCCCCTCGGCGCCCGCGCCGGTGAGGGAGCGGACCTCGATCTCGGCGTACTTCTCGTCGTTGTACTCCTTGCTCAGGACGGTGCCGAGGTAGCCGCACAGGAACCCGAACGGAATGGAGACGATCCCCGGGTTCTCCAGCGGGAACCAGCTCCAGTCGTGGTCGGTGAACAGGGCCTTCTCGGAACCGGAGACCACCGGCGAGAAGACGACCAGGAAGATCGCCGAGCCGAGACCGCCGTAGATCGCCGAGACGGCGCCCGCGGTGTTGAACCGCTTCCAGAACAGGCTGTACAGGAGCGCGGGCAGGTTGCCGGACGCGGCGACCGCGAACGCCAGGGCGACCAGGAACGCGACGTTGAGCCGCTGGGCGTAGATGCCGAGGACGATCGAGATGGCGCCGATGACCAGGGCCGCGATGCGGGCGACGCGGACCTCGTCCCGCTCGCTGGCCGTGCCCTTGCGGAACACGTGCGCGTACAGGTCGTGGGCGAACGACGAGGACGACGCCAGCGTGAGGCCCGCCACGACCGCCAGGATGGTGGCGAACGCGACCGCGGCGATCACCGCCAGCAGGATCGTCCCGCCCGCGTCGCCCAGGACGATCTCCCCGATGCGTTCGGCGAGCTGCGGCGCGGCGGTGTTGCCCGCCGCGTTGGTCTTGGCGATCTCCTCGCTGCCCACCAGGGCGGCGGCACCGAAGCCGAGGATCAGGGTGAACAGGTAGAAGACTCCGATGAGACCGATGCCCCACATCACGGACTTGCGGGCGTCCTTGGCGGTGGGGACGGTGTAGAAGCGGATCAGGATGTGCGGCAGGCCCGCGGTGCCGAGGACGAGTGCGAGCCCCAGGCTGACCAGGTCGAGCTTGCCGGCAAGGCCGCTCTCCTCGGTGCCGTAGCGCAGGCCGGGCTCCAGGAACTTCTCGCCTTTGCCGCTCTGCTCGGCGGCGTCGCTCAGCAGGCTCGACAGGTTGAAGCCGAACTTGCCCAGCACCAGCAGCGTCACCAGGGCCGCACCGGTCATCAGCAGCACGGCCTTGATGATCTGCACCCAGGTGGTGCCCTTCATGCCGCCGAACACCACGTACACGATCATCAGGACCCCGACCAGCGCAATCGTGGCGCCCTTGGCGAACTCGCTGGTGAAGCCGAACAGCAGCGACACCAGGGCGCCCGCGCCGACCATCTGCGCCAGCAGGTAGAAGATCGACACGCAGATGGTGGAGACGCCGGCGGCGGTGCGGACCGGGAGGGGGCTCATCCGGAACGCCAGCACGTCCGCCATCGTGAACCGGCCCGAGTTCCTCAGCAGCTCGGCGACCAGCAGCAGCGCCACGAGCCAGGCGACGAGGAACCCGATGGAGTACAGGAAGCCGTCGTAGCCGTTCAGCGCGATCAGCCCGGCGATGCCGAGGAACGAGGCGGCGGACATGTAGTCGCCGCCGATCGCGAGGCCGTTCTGCAGGCCGGAGAAGGACCGGCCTCCGGCGTAGAAGTCCGTGGCGTCCCTGGTGTGCCGGCTCGCCCACACCGTGACGACCAGGGTGGCCGCCACGAAGGCGAGAAACAGCAGGATGGAGAGTGTCTCGTTGCTCATCGCGCGTCCTTCGCGGTTCCGGCGCCCTGCGCCTGCTCGGCCTCAATGTCGGCGCGGATCTTGTCGGCGAGGGGGTCGAGGGTCCGTCCGGCGTGCCGCGAGTACAGGTACGCGATGCCGAACGTGCTGACGAACTGCAGCAACCCGAACACGAGCGCGACGTTGATGGCTCCGAACAGCTCGGTGCCCATGAATCCGCGCGCCCAGCCCGACAGCACCACGTAGAGCAGGTACCAGGCGAGGAACGCGGCGGTCATCGGGAACGCGAACCTGCGGACCTTCCTGCGGAGCTCCTGGAACTCCGGTGTGCCCTGGAACCGTTGGTAAACGGTGCCCGAGGGGTTCTTCTCGGTGGACACGGCCGCCCCTCCTGTTTGTGTGACGCTGGTCACGCGTCACGGTAGGGACGTCTCGGCCGACGTGCGAGGGGACAGGCGGAAAAGTGCGGTCAGATGCCGTTCATCGTCGCCGGTCTGTGGTCTCCGTCGACGAACGGTCGGTCTGGCGCGACGAACGGTCGATCGCTTGCTTGGGCCCGGTGTGCGATCAGACGCGCTTGGGGCGCCACGTCCCCCGGTCGACGGCGAGCGACTCGGGGGTGTGCAGCCGCACCATCATCCGCGCCACCCCGGGCGGAACCCGCTTCGGCGTGCACAGCGACACGATGATCATCGTGGCGAACGCGACGGGCACCGTCCACGCGGCCGGCTCGGCGAGCAGCGCACCGGCCAGCCCGCCCGGCGGCCCGGCCCCGATCGTCACCACCACCGACGTCCCGGCGAGGACGCCGCCCACCATCAGACCGGCGAGCGCGCCCGGGACCGTCAGGCGCCGCCACCACACACCGAGCACGAGCAGCGGGCAGAACGTCGACGCGGCGACGGCGAACGCCAGCCCCACCACGTCGGCGACCGGCAGCGAGCGCGCCGCGATCGACAGCGCCACCGGGACCACCAGGGCCAGCAGCGTGCCCGCGCGGAACGACCGCACCCCGCCGCGCAGGATGTCCTGCGCGATCACCCCGGCGACCGTCACGGTGATCCCCGAGGACGTGGACAGGAACGCCGCGACGGCGCCGCCGGTGACCAGCGCGCCGAGCAGGTCGCCGCCGAGCCCGCCGATGAGCCGCCCGGGCAGGGTGAGCACGACGGCGTCGGCCCGCCCCGTCATCAGCAGCTCGGGGGTGTAGAGCCGTCCGAGCGCCCCGTAGGCGGCGGGAAGCGTGTAGAAGACGCCCAGCAGCGACAGCACCATCACGGTGGTGCGGCGCGCCGCCCGCCCGTCGGGGTTGGTGTAGAAGCGCACGAGGACGTGCGGCAGCCCCATCGTCCCCAGGAAAGTGGCCAGGATCAGCGAGTACGTCGCGTACAGGGAATGGGGACGGCCGTCGAGCGGCATCACCCAGTCGCGGTCGGTGGTGGCGGGCCTGTCACTGACGTGCGGCACGTCGGCGCCTTCGGGGAAGGTGACCGTCGTGTTCTCCGCGATGTGGTGACGCCCCGGTTGCAGGGCGACCGCGGCGTCGTCGTACTCCCGGCCGTCCACCCGGCCGTCGACGACGACCTGGACGGGTTCGACGACGTCGACGGTGACGGCCAGGCTGACCGACACGGTGGTGCGCTCGGAGAACTGCGGCGGCGTGTCCTGCGTCAGGCCCGGCGCGCCGTCGTGCCGCCACGCCAGAAGCAGGAACACCAGCGGGACGGCGAGCGCGGTGAGCTTCAGCCAGTACTGGAACGCCTGAACCAGGGTGACGCTGCGCATCCCGCCGGCCAGGACGTTCACGGCGACGACGACGGCGACGAGGACGGCCCCCGTCCAGACCGGCGCGCCCGTCACGGTCCGCAGCACCAGCCCGGCGGACTGGAACTGCGGCAACAGGTACAGCCAGCTGATCAGCACGACCAGGACGCTCGCCACCCGCCGCACGGTCATGGACTCCAGGCGCGCCTCGGCGAAGTCGGGCAGCGTGTAGGCGCCGGAACGGCGCAGCGGCGCCGACACCAGGACCAGCAGGATCAGGTACCCGCCCGTCCAGCCGACGGGCAGCCACAGCATGTCGGCCCCGTAGGCCAGGATCAGCCCGGCGATGCCGAGGAACGACGCGGCCGACAGGTACTCCCCGCCGATCGCCGACGCGTTGCGCAGCGGCGTGACCGTCCGGGACGCCACGTAGAAGTCGGAGGTGGTGCGCGAGAAGCGGCCGAGGACGCCGATGAGGATGGTCGCGACGACGACCAGCAGAACCCCGGCGAGCCCGTAGGCGGTGTTCATGAGGCTCCGTTCATGAGGCTCGGTTCACGAGGTTTCACCGCCCGTCTCGGAGGAGGTGGACCGCTCGACCAGCTCGGCGAAGTCGTCCTCGTTGCGTTCGGCCTGCCGCACGTACCACCAGCCGCAGGCGACGAACCACGGGTAGATGAGCCCGCCCAGCACCAGCCACGGCAGCGGCACCCCCAGCACCGCCGTCTCGCTGACCTCGGGCACGACCGCGAACAGCAGCGGCAGCCCGGCCACCACCACGCCCAGCAGCAGGCACAGGCCCCCCGCCAGCCGGAGCTGGGCGCGCAGCAGCGACCGCATGTACGCCTCGCCGAGCCGGGTCTGCTCGTCGATCTCCCGGGTGACGGGGTAGCGGGGACGCCGCACGACACGGGTGCGCGGCCCGGTCACCACGACCCTGCCGGGCGCGACGCCGCGCGGCCGCTCCTCGGGGCTCAGTGCGACCGCCTCGCCCTGCGCACGAGCAGGTCGCGCAGCTCACGCACGTGCCTGCGGCTCACCGGCAGCTCCGCGTCGCCGACCAGCACGGTGCACCGGCCCGAGTCGATCCGCAGCTCCTTGATCGCCGACAGCGCGACGAGATGGCTGCGGTGCACCCGCACGAACCCGGCGCCGGTCCAGCGCTCGCTCAGCGCGGCCAGCGGGATGCGCACCAGGTGGCTGCCGGACGAGGTGTGCAGCCGCGCGTAGTCGCCCTGCGCCTCGACGTACTGCACCTCGGACGGCGAGACGAACCGGGTGACCCCGCCGAGCTCGACCGGCATCGGCTCCGGCTCGGCCGGCTCGGACTCCTCGTCCAGGGGCTCGTCGGACGCCTCGATCACCCGCCTGATCGCCTCGTTGAGCCGCTCGGGCCGCACCGGCTTGAGGATGTAGTCGGTCGCCTTGATCTCGAACGCGTCGACGGCGTGGTCCTCGTAGGCGGTGACGAACACGATCTGCGGCCTGCGCGCGAACTGCGCCAGCACGCGGCCGAGGACGGTGCCGTCCAGGCCGGGCATCCGGATGTCGAGGAAGACCGCGGCGATGGGACGGTTCTCGGCGAGCGCGCGGTCGAGCTTGCGCAGCGCGGCAGCGCCGTCCCGCGCCGTCTGGATCTCGCCGATCCGCGGATGGGCGCTCAGCAGATGGACGAGGTCGTCCAGCGCGGGCGCTTCGTCGTCCACAGCCAGGACTCGTAGGCCCACCGCATCGTCCTTTCCCAGGTCGCACGGACATTCCAGTCAAAGGGCGGCCCGCCCGTCAAGCTCCGTCAGGCTCCGTCAGGATGCGGTCACTCCGGGCCGGTACTTGGGCACGCGCACCGTCACCTTCGTCCCCGCGCCCGGGCCGGTCTCCACGACGAGTCCGTACTCGGGACCGTAGACCTGTCGCAGCCGCTGGTCGACATTGGCGAGGCCGATCCCGGCGGCGTCGCCGTCGTCGGCGGACGGACGCACCTCGCCCGACAGCAGCCGCCGCACGTGGTCGGGGTCCATGCCGATCCCGTCGTCCTCCACGCTGATCACGCAGTCGGACCCGGCGTCCTCGGCGACGATCGTGATGGACCCGGGTTCGGACCGGTCCTGCAGCCCGTGCCGGACGGCGTTCTCCACCAGCGGCTGCAGGCACAGGAACGGCACGGCGACCGGCAGCACCTCCGGCGCGATCCGCAGCGTCACCCGCAGCTCCTCCCCGAATCGCGCCCGCTGGAGCAGCAGGTACCGGTCGATGGAGCGCAGCTCCTCGGCGAGGGTGGTGAAGTCGCCGTGCCGCCGGAACGAGTAGCGGGTGAACCCGGCGAACTCCAGCAGCAGCTCCCGCGCTCGCTCGGGGTCGGACCGGACGAACGAGGCGATGGTGGTCAGCGAGTTGTAGATGAAGTGCGGGGAGATCTGCGCCCGCAGCGCCCGCATCTCCGCCTCCATCAGCAGCGTCCGCGAGTGGTCGAGCTCGGCGAGTTCGAGCTGCGCGTCCACCCACCGGGCCACCTCCTCGGCGGCGCGGATCAGCCCGGCCGGGGTGTCCTCTCCGTAGGCGGCGAGCGACCCGACCACCCGGTCGTCGGTGGCGAGCGGCACGACCACGACCCGGCGGATCGGGCAGTCCAGCATGTCGCACGACACGTCGTGCACCTGGGTCCGCCCGTTCTCCAGCGTGACCTCGGCGTGGCGCGGGACCTCCTCGGCGTGGTGCGCGTGCTCGCCGTCCCAGGCCAGCAGCCGTTCCCCGTCGGTGATCGCCAGCGCGGGGCAGTCCAGCAGGACGCGCAGGTGCCGGGCGGCCTTCTGCGCGCCCGCCTCGGTCAGTCCGGCCCGGAACGCGGGCGCGGCGCGGGAGGCGGTGTGCAGCGTCTCGAACGTCGCCCGCCGCGCGGGTCCGCCGAGATCGCCGCCGGTGCTCCGCTGTCGCCGCAGCCACACC
>DATCLF010000123.1:0-3916 GCA_036564055.1 Spirillospora sp. | reverse complement strand
GTCCCCCCTCGGACACGAACCTTTCGCACATGTGGAAGCCGGGGACGCCCTGGCTTCCACTTCTCGTTTTCGGGGGCGGTACGTCCCCGAGTGGCGTCGGGCGAGATTTCGCGCAGGGAACTGCGGGCTCGGGACGGCAGGGCGGCGGCCGCGGGCCGAGCCGCCCCCGGCCCGCAGTGATCATCTGCCGGTGACGGGCCGGCGATCAGTCCACGCCCGATCCGTCCACGCCGCGACGTTGTCGGTCACGAAGGTCGAGAACCCGGTCGGCGGGCGGCCGATGAGTTCCCGGAGATCCGGGGTCGTCCGGTCCTCGGCGCCTGCGGCGATCGCCACGTCCATGGCCGCGAGGGCTTGCGCGTGGGCCTCGCCGAGGCCCCCGGCGGTGAGGCGGGCGACCAGTTCCTCGGCGCCCACCCGCTTGTGCGCGACGGTGAACCCGGCCGCCTCGCCGATCCGCGCGGCCACCTGGGCGTAGTCGAGCGGCTCGGGGCCGGTGAGCACGAAGTCCGTGTTGGGCGCCCGGCCGGCCGTCAGCACCGCGGCGGCCGCCTCGGCGATGTCGTCGGCGCTGATGAACGGGACGCGTCCGGCGCCGGTGGCGCTGTAGATCGCGTGCTCCTCGCGGATGGTGGCGCGGTGCGGCCCCTCCGAGAAGTTCTGCATGAACCACGACGGCCGCAGGACCGCCCACTCGGAGGCCGACCCGGCGAGCCACTGATGAACCCGCCCCATGGCCGGGCCGCCCGCTTCCAGCAGCGACGCGCTGAGCAGGACGAACCGGGCCACGCCCCTCGCCATCGCCGCCTCGACGAACTCGATCACCAGCGAGGCCGGATCGGCGACCCCGCTCGGCGACACGAGATACGCCGAGCCCGCCCCGTCGACGGCGGCGTTCCACGTGCCGCGGTCCGTCCAGTCGAAGTGGACGCGGCCCTCCCCCGGCCGACGCGACGCCGCGCGCGCCGGCACACCACGTGCGCGCAGTGCCGCGAGCAGCCGGCGCCCCGTCTTGCCGGTCGCGCCGGTCACCAGCACCGGCCCGCTCATGTCAGGGCCTCCGCCGAGACGAGGGGATTCCAGTACTCCCGGTAGCGGGCCAGCTTGCCGTCGCGCAGCTCCGCCACGACGACGTACTGCTGGTTGTACGGCTTGTCCGTCCCGGTCGCGCGTCCGCGGATCGCCATCTCCGCGACCACGGTGTTCGGGTCGAGGCACGGGTGGATCTGCAGCCGGTCCACGCCCTCGATCGAGAACCTCGACGGGAACCGCGTCATGTAGTCGAGGATTTCCGCCTTTCCTTCGAGCCGCTTCGGGCGGTCCTCGGCGGCGAAGGGGAACTCGCAGATCCCGTCGTCGGCCCAGAGCTCGATCCACTCGTCGAACCGCTGGGCGAACAGCAGCGTCCGGTACCGCTGCATCACGGCCAGGTTGGCCTGCCGGATCTCGTCGTCTTTCACGGGTGAGTCGTCCTTCCGGATGTGGTGAACCGTGGCTAGCATCCGGACCATCAGTCCGGATATCCGGCAACATACGGACCAACGGTCCGGTTGGCAAGCGGTGGAGGCACGACGTGACGGGCAAGGAGCGGGCCGACGCGGCACGCAACCGGCAGGCCATCCTGGACGCCGCCGATCGGCTCTTCGCCGACTCGGCCGACCCGCACAGGGTGTCCATGGACGACATCGCGGCGGCCGCCGGCGTGGGCAAGGGCACCCTGTTCCGCCGGTTCGGCGACCGGACGGGCCTGATCAGGGAGGTCTACGCGGCACGGCTGGCACCGTTGCGCGACCGGATCGAGAACGGTCCCCCGCCGCTCGGGCCGTCGGGCGCGCCGCGGGAGCGCATCGCCGCGATCATCGACGCCATCGCGGTGTTCAAGCTCGAGAACGCGCACCTGATGACCGCCCTCGAAGACGGCGGCGCGCCCGCGCACCGGCTGCACGAGTCAGCCGACTACGCTGCCGTGCACGAACTCCTCACCGACCTCATCACCGACCTCATCTCCGCGTCGGGCGGCCCCGGGCACGCCGGATGGGTCGCCCACATGCTGCTGGCCGCGGTGCGCGCGGACCTCCTCCGACACCTGGCCGACGTGGAGAAGCGCGGCCACGCCGAGATCCGCGCGAACCTGCGGGCCTTCACCGCGCACCTCCTGTCGCTCCGGCCGCCCGACGGTGCAGGTCGGATCCCGTAATCCCGGTCGAGCTCCCAGAGCAGCAGGGAGCCGTCCGCCGTTCCGCAGATCACGTGGTGGGCGTCCGGGGTCGTCGCCGCAGCGGCGACATAGGTGTTACCTGGTGGACGCAGCGGCCCTCGGCCAGGTCCCACCACGCCGACACCGCGCCGCCGCTCGCCGACAGGACGTGCCGGGCGTCGGAGGTGATCGCCACCGCCTTCGCGAGGGGGCCGGGCGCGTCCGGGCGCCGGATCGTCCGGCTGCCGAGGACGGCGGTGCGCCGGCGGCCGTGCCGACCCGCCGCCACAGTTCCGCGAGCGCCGGGTCGCGGAACGCCTCCGCCCGCGCGCCCAGGTCGACCGCGGAACGCGGGCGGCTGTAGCTCCAGGGCGCGGCGTCGCCGGTCGTGAGGTCCCACCGGCGCGCGGTCGCGTCGGCGTCGACGGAGACGGCGGGCCGGCCGTCGGACGCCATGGCCACCGCAGTGATCGCGCTCCCTGGGGCGGAGAATGTGCACAGGCAGGCCGGCCGGGGCGAGGCGCCGGCGGCCCGCGGTGACGGCGTCGGCGACGCGGTCACCGGCGAAGAGGCGTTCGTAGAAGGCGGTCATGAACTCGGCGGCGGCGACGGCGTGGACACTGTAGGCCATCGCGACCACCGAGGCGGTGCCGTCCTTGATCAGGCAGGTGGCCACGGCGGTCTCGGCCCGCGCCCCGATCCGGCCCGACTGGCGGGCGCTGAGCACGACGACGGGTGATCACCTCCGTTGCCACCACACTGAGATCGGCATTCGCCCCTGATCGTCGATGTCGATCAAAAGCCGGTCGTTTCCCTCTTCGGCCACTCCGCCTTCCTTGACCCGATCCCGCGTTTTCCCAGGTTAGGTATCCGGGGAGATATTCTCGCCGTCAATGGCTGCGGAGAGGAACTGCATTTCGCCGGGGCTGAGTGCGGCTGGGCAGGCGGGGTTGCGGCGGCTGCTGTGGGCGTCGCAGACCGTGAAGCCGTCCTTGCTCCGGCGCCAGCGCGCGGTGCCGCCGACCGGATGCCCGAGCAGTTCGCCGGCGAGCGGGACCGCCGCGTGCTCGGCCGCGCCGGCCGCCGCCAGGGCGGACGCGACCGCGGGAACGGCGGCCGCCGGGAGATCGGCGTCCCCGGTGGCGGGCAGGAGGAGAAGCATCCGTGCGCGGTGTCCGGCGACGCCGCCGGGGCCGGGACGGGCGGAAATCGCGGCCAGTTCGGGCCAGCTCAGCCCCGGCGCCAGAAAATGGCCGTCAAGACGGACCCATCGGAGAGCGGTGGCGCGGTCGGCCGACCGGAGGACGAAGTCGGTACCCGCGTCGCCTTCGGCATTGCGGAAGACGATGACGATTTGCGCACCCGTACTGAGCGCGACGGTGAAGACGGGCCAGCGAGCCGTGTCGGCAAGGCGCCCGTAACACTCGTGCAGTGCGTTCTGGTCGATGTCGAAGGATTCGCAGAGGAACCGGTGGTCGCGGACCTCCGTCGTCGCCGCCAGATAGGCCGGCCAGAATGCGCCGTCGTCCAGGAAAGGCGTCCCGTCGACCAGTGGATGATCTTCGTATCCCTCGATGGTGATCATCATGAGCCCCCTGTGCGGTGTGCGCTCGTCCGCGCCCGTCCCGGGTCCGCGGCGGGTCGGTCCGCCGTCGGCGCGATCATGAGGGGCACGATGTGCTCCCGGACGTGCCGCTCGCCGGGCGGGACGCCGTGGAC
>DATCLF010000122.1:0-2326 GCA_036564055.1 Spirillospora sp. | reverse complement strand
GTGCAGGTCGCGGATCGACTTCAGCAGGACCGGCCCGCTGCGGTCCTTCGTCTCCTCGGCGAAGGGGTTCGGCCATCCGGGCAGCCCCCGCAGCACCTGCTGGGCGGCGAGGACGAGCGCGACGGTCGCGACGACGAGCAGTGCGGAGGCGAGCGGACCGCGCGGCCGGCGGGGGCGGGACGGGCCGCGGGGAGTGTCATGGCCGGGGGTTTCGGGTTTCTCGGATTCCGGGCGAGCCATGTACGGGACATTCCCGGCAGGGTCGTCCCTTACCTGACGATGCGGTGAGGACGGTGTGATCGAAGGACGGTGTGGTCGCCGGAGAGATGTGGTCGCCGGAAAGAACGGCGCGGCCGGTGCCCGTGTCAGTTTCCGTGGTCGCCAAGAGCGCGCCTCGCCGCGGTCTTTCGCTTCTTGGACGCCTTGGACGCTTTGTTCTCGTTCCGTTTCTTCGCGGCCGCGGAGCCGCGGAAGTCCCCGTCCGCCAGGAAGTCGGCGGGCTTCAGCGCGCAGGTGCGGTAGTCGGTGAAGTGGAGCCGCAGCCAGGTGCGGCGCCGCGCCTCGCTCCAGGACGCGAAGCTGCGCGCCGCGCGGGCGTCGGGGACCTTCGGAAGGTCCTCGTCGAGAAGCCACGCGTCGACGAGCGCGCGGTAGTGGTCGGGGGAGTCCGGTGAGGAGGCGCACGCCGCGGCGTCCCTGAGGCTCCTGCTGATCTGCCGGACGGCACGGGACGCGTACCCGGGCGTGAGCCGGTCGTCGAGGTGGACGACGGCCACGCCGCCGGAGACGGAGACGGGGGTCCACGCCGGACGCTGCTCCACGCGGGTGAACGCGCCGGGCGTGCCGTGGAGGCGCGCGGCCAGGGGGGTGGCGGCCGCCGTCAGCGCGGGCAGCGCGTCGCGCAGCGCGGGGTGGACGCACACGGTCAGCGGCCATCGCCGGCACACCGGCTCCGCGTTCACGGGCGTGACCGTCCCGCCGGAGCCGCGCAGCCCGAGCGCGGCGACGGCCGTCGCGGCGAGCGCCACCAGCAGGGGCAGGACGACGATCAGCCGACGCGTCACCCAGGTCACGTAGGCGAGGACCAGCGCGGTGGTCAGCCCCGTCGTCCAGATGAGCTGGTCGATGAGCACTCGGGAGCGCAGCGTCGTGTACAGGGCGGTGCGGTCGAGCGCCGCGGGCGGGAGCAGGCTCCACCACGAGGTGCCCGGGACGCGCAGCATCGCCCACAGGGACGTCACCGCGAAGGCCAGCGCCGCCGTGGCGCGGTGGGGGATCACCCGTCCCGCCAGGTAGCCCGCCACGACGTGGAGGACGAGGGAGCCCGCCCCCGCGGCCACGCCGGCCAGGTGGAACCGCCCGGCGCCGTTCTGCGCGAGCGTGACGGCGACGACGAGCGCCGTGACGGTGGCGTAGGAGACGAGGGCCGCGGCGGACAGCAGCATCAGGTCGAACAGGGCCCCGGTGGCGGGGGAGCGCGCGGTGAGGTCGCGCAGGTAGTCGAGGGGACGCTCCCGTACCGCCGTCCACGCCCCGAGCGCCGCGGCGACGGGACCGGCGAAGCGGATCGCGTTGATCAGTGCGACGACGGCGTTGTCCCAGTAGGCGACGGCCTGGTGGAGCGACGCGGCGGCCGCCGCCGTCCCGACGACGGTGAGGACCGGCACGGCGACCAGCGGTGCCGAGCGGCGGGCGTCCAGCCGGAGCACCCGCCCGAGGTCAGACACCGCTGGTGCTCCCGGCGGGCGGTCGTCGCACCCGCAGGCCCGTCAGCCGTGGCAGCGGGACGCCCGGCAGTGTCATCTGCGGCGGCGCCGGCCGTGCGGGCCGGCGCTTCGCGGGTTCGGGCCCGGACACGGGGGCCGCGGGCGACGGGCCGGCGGGCGACGGGCCGGCCGGGGCCGAACCGGTCGGCGCCGGGCCGGTGTGCGTCCGGCCCGCGGATCCGCGGGAGCGGCGGTCGGCGGCGCTGCGGCCGCGGCGGGCGGTGGCCGATCCCGTCGCCTGTTCGGTGAGCCGTCCCCGGGCGAGGGTGAGCAGGCGGTCGCACCAGCCCGTGAGCGTCTC
The DNA here is from genome assembly GCA_036564055.1 of Spirillospora sp. Taxonomy (GTDB): domain Bacteria; phylum Actinomycetota; class Actinomycetes; order Streptosporangiales; family Streptosporangiaceae; genus Spirillospora. Next base: position 259 of record DATCLF010000122.1, on the reverse strand, counting down.
GGTGGCGTCGGCGGTGACCACGACGGTCGGGGCGAGGGCGCGCAGCACCGGGACCAGTTCCGCCATGGCGGAGGTGAGGGCCCGGCGTCCGGGGCCGCCGGCGCCGGTGGGCCACGGTTCGGCGGCGGCGCACAGCTCGCCGAACGGGTCGTCGAGGAGCACCAGGTCGGGTTCGTGGACGCAGGCCGCGGCGAGCCCGGCGCGGAGCCGGACGTCGGGCGGCAGCAGCGCGAGCTCGGTGCCGGCGGCCTCGGTGAGG
>DATCLF010000121.1:0-7600 GCA_036564055.1 Spirillospora sp. | reverse complement strand
CCTCGCCCCCGAGCCCGGCTACCCGGTGCAGGCCCACATCGACATGGTGCGGGCGCTGTTCCAGGCCGCGTTCGACGCCGAGGAGCCGTTCCCGCAGATCATGGCGCAGGCCCTCCAGCGGGTCTACGAGAACAACGGATGGGACGTCGTCACGGGGGCGGGGGTGCCCGGCTCCCTCATCGAACCGGCCGTCCCGACGCTGGAGCAGCTGCAGAACGCGGCGCTCCAGGTCATCCAGGACGTCGGCTACGGCCGCGAGCTGATGGCCGACGTGCAGGGCTTCGTGGACGTCCGGCTCCGCTCCCTGCGCATCGGGTCGGCCGGACGTTTCTTCGAAGGCGGCCACCCGGCCGACATCGGCGGCATGCTCCGCGACAACATCGTCCTCGCCATCGAGGACGTCGCGAACGACGAGGACAAGGCGTTTCTCATGGGAACGCTCATCATCCGGATCGTCGAGCACCTGCGGATGCGGGAGCGGCGGCGCGACCGCGCGGACGGCCCCGCACTCCGCCACGTCATCGTCATCGAAGAGGCGCACCGCCTCCTGCGCAACCGCGGCCCGGAGCGCACCAGCTCGCACGCCGTCGAGCTGTTCGCCGGGATGCTCGCCGAGATCCGCGCGTACGGCGAGGGGATCATCGTCGCCGAGCAGATCCCGACCAAGCTCGTCCCCGACGTGATCAAGAACACGGCGCTGAAGGTCGTGCACCGGTTGCCCGCCCACGACGACCGGTTCCAGGTCGGCGCGGCCATGAACCTGGACGAGGACCAGTCCCGCGAGGTGGTGTCGCTGCGGCCCGGGGTGGCGGCGGTGTTCGCCGACGGCATGGACCGTCCGCTGCGGGTCCGCATCCCGCTGGGGGAGGGCCGCGAGGCCGAGATGCCCGGCCCGCCGCCGCCCGTCGACGGCCGCCGCTCGGCCGCCTGCGGCTGCGAGTGCCGGTCGGGACGGGCCTGCACCCTCTACGAGCTGCGCGAGGCCGACCTCATCGCCGGTCACCCGGACTGGGCGTGGCTGCGGCTGTGGGGCGACACCCTCGTCCTGTCGCACGTGGTGAACCGGCCGATGCCGGCGGTTCCGCCGGAGCTGGCGCGGGCCTGGTCCCGTTTGACGCCGCGGCTGCGGGAGTGCGCGCTGGCGACCGTCCTGGAGCGGGCCGTGTCGCGGCGGTCGCGGGCGCTGCGCACGGCGTACCCGCCGTCCGACCTCACCGCGGCGGTCGCGAAGGTCGCGGGGGACCTCCTCGGCGGCGGGCGGCCCGGCACGGCCCCCGGCCCGTCGTGGGTCATCCCGCAGGTCAGGTGGCTGCACGAGCTGGACCGCCTGTTCCCGCAGGGGCAGGGCGTCCCCGACAAGCACGCTCCCGCGCCGGCGCTCGACTACCACCTGCCCGGCCTGAAGCAGCCGCCCGACCCCAAGCTCGGGCACCGGCTGCGCGCCCTGCGGCGTCATCCGCTGTCCATGGAGCTGCAGCGCAACCGTCCCCTCGCCGTCACCGCGCTCTACGGCGACGACGAGCAGGCCGGCTTCTACGAGGACCTCGCCCTCGTCGCCGTGGGCTTCGACAGCGTCGACGAGCAGATCGACCACGTCGCCGGGACGATGCTGGTCACCGACTGGCTGGACCCGGTCCTGAACTGGTACGACCGCTTCATCGCACCGTTCGAGGACCCTTCCAAGGGGTTGCCGTTCCTCGAACCGGCGCCGGACGCGCAGTGACGCCCCGGCGCCCCGCCGGTCAGATGTCGCTTTCCGAGCGGGCGATGAGCCCGGCCTGTTCGGCGATGGGGGCCCAGAGGCCGAGGAACTCGTTCTTGGCGGCGCTCGCGCGCTGGTTGACGTCCGCGACCCGGGTCTCGGGCGGGCAGCCGGGCGCGGCCGCCAGGTACCGCCGGTTCGACTCGGCCGACGCCTCCAGCGCGCGGACGAGCGCGTCCTTCAGCCGAGCACCGTTGTCGAGGGCGCTCACCTCGAGATTGCGGGCCTTGGCGAGCTGCTCCTCGCGCATGCTCAGGATGCGTCGCATACCGGGCGTGGGGCAGCCCGCCGCGACGATCGAGCCGAGTTCGGAGCGGGCGGTGGCCATCTCGTTCAGCAGGGCGTCCACGGCCTTGGCCTGCCCTTCGGCGTCCCCGGCGTCGGTCTGGGCGGCGCCGGGCGTCTGCTCCGGCGCGGGCGACTCCTGCTGCACGGACGGGGCCTCGCCCGCGGGCTGCGCCGACTGCGACTGCGGCGAGCCGCTCGGCCAGAACACGATGGCGAGGGCCAGCCCGATCAGCAGCACCCCTCCGGCCGCGGCCAGGAAGTAGGGGAGCTTGCTCTTCTTCGGCGGCGGTGGCGGCTGCCATATCTGCTGCGCCCACGGTTCGGGGGACAGCACCGTGTGCGTCTCCTCCACGGCCGGCTTGGGCGCGTCGTCGCCGGGAGGAGCCGCGGGAACGGTGTGGTCCGTGGGCGACCCGTACGCCGGGTCGTAGTTCGTCTCGTAGAGGGAGGTCGAGTCGGGCGGCGGTTCGGCCGAGGCTCCGAACTGGCGCGGCGGCGGACCGGACGGCTCCCACGACGGCCGCAGCGGTTCGCCCGAGCCGGGCGTGCCGTCCACCGGATCCCGGACGGTCTCGTCCTCACCGGACCGGTCGCCGCCCGCGGGCCGGCCGAACTGCGACGGCCGGTCGGGAGGCGAGGGCGGGTCGGGAACCGTGGCCTCCTCGCCCGGCGGGGTGCCGAGGGGGGCGTCGCAGTGCGTGCACCGGGGCAATGCCGCGGAGGTGTCGCTTCCGCAGGTCGGACACCGCATCACGCCCCCTACCCCGAGCTACCTGAACGTTGACAAGATACTCCGCATCGGAAGAAGCGCGGACCCTTCCTTGATCACGACCGGCCTGCGACCGTGGGCGCTCAGACCCGCTTCCAGCTGCGCTGCGGCTGCCCGGTCTTCTTCGCGACCGGGTTCCACAGGACGACGAACCTCTGCTTGGCCGTCGTCGCGCGCCGTTCGATGGCCGCGCGTCCGGGGACCTGCGCGGCGGACGGCTTCGGCCTGCCCTTGCAGTTGCGCCGGTTCTTGCGCGCCCACTGCAGGAGCACCTGGTCCACCTGCAGCGACGCCGTCAGCGCCTCGGTGAGCGAGGCGCGCAGCCGTTCGCCGTTGGCGAGCTTGTCGACCTCGAGGTTCCGCGTCCGGGCGATCTGGTTGCGGCGGCGCTGCGCGACCTGCTCGAATCCCTTGATCGCCTGCGGCAGCGTCTTGCACTTGCCGGCCCGGCTGAGCGCACCGGCGAGGACGCGGCGGGTCGCGACGCTGTCGTCCAGGATCTTGTTCAGGACCGCGGCCTGCCGCTTGGTCTCGGTCGGGATCTGGTTCTTCTGCGCGACCTGCTTGTTGGACGGCGACGACGAGGCGGTGGGCTGCGCGCTCGCGGACGGGTTGTCACCCGACGGCCACAGGACGAACACCACACTGCCCACCGCGACCGTCACCAGCGCGGCGACGGCCGCGAGGAGCGGCTTGCTGGTCCCGCCGCCGGAGCTCGCGCCCTGCGGGGGGACGCCGAACGCGGGGTCGCCCGGGCCCTGCCCCGGGCCGCCCATCGGCCCCATCGGCATGCCCTGCCCCATCGGGGCGCCCTGCTCCATCGGAGCGCCCATGGGAGGGCCGCCCATGGGAGAGCCCTGATCCATCCGGGTCTGCTCCAGGTCGCCCGGGTACCCCATGGGCGAGGGCGGACCGCCGGGCGCGCCGGCGTCCGGCATCGGCGGGGCGATCTGCGTCGCCCCCGAGTCGGGCGACTGCTGCCCCTCCGCACCGGGCTGCTGCGCTCCCCACGTCTGCGTCGGCTCCACGTCCTGCGGGTCGGGCTTGCGGGGCCGCGCGAACCACGACTCGGGGACGATCGGCTCCCGCGGTTCCGGCTGCGGCGCCGCCCCGAACGCGTTCGGCACGGGACCGGGCTCCGCGGACGCGCCGCCGGAGGGAGCGGAGGCCGCGGGCTCGTCGTCGTCCTCGTCGGGGTTGAACGTCCAGGCCGCGGTGTCCTCCGGGTCGGCCGGCGGCTGCACGGACGGCGACGTCTGCGTGGAACCCGACCCGGTGGACGCCGGCGCGGACTCCGGAACCATGGAGCTCTGCCCCGGGGCCTCAGGAACCGTGGGGCTCGGCCCTGTGGAGCCGGGAACCGCCGGCCCCGGGCCCGTCGATTCCGACCCCGCGGACGGCGGGCCCGCGGGGTGTGTGCCCGAGGACTGGTGCGTGCCCGGGGACTGGGCGGAGGGCTCGGCGGGCGAGTCGGGCGGCTCCACGGAGAGCCGCAGCACCGGCCGCTCGGACGGGGACCCGACCACGGGCATGCCGCCCGTCGAGACCGCGGGCATGCCGCCCGTCGAGACCGTGGGCATGCCGCCCGTTCCCGACGAGGAGGAAGGGTCGGCCGCGGCCGCGGACTCGGCCTGCGCGTGCGGCGCGACGTCCGGCGGCACGAACGGCTGCGTTCCGGTGGAGGTCGAACCGGTCGCGGCACCGGACGCGGCGCCCGTCGCGGAGGTGTCCGCGACCGGGGCCGCGAGAGGGCCGACCGGCCCGACCGAGTACACGTCGATCGGTGCCTCACAGTGCGAGCACGTCCCGAGGGTCCCGGGCGTGTCTTTGCCGCACGTCGGACACTGCATCGCTCAGACCTCGCCTTGTCGCCGCTCTGCCCACGCTTGCGTCCGGGTCCGCCGGGCCGGGCGGGCCTCGCGCCCGCGGACCATCCCCCCGCGAACCAGCAGGGCACAGACAAAAGTAATGGGTGCCGCCGTTCTAGGACGCGCGGATGGCAATCTGGCACACCATAATCGGAGGTCGCACCGAATCACGACATGTCTGTACCGGTCAAGATTGTCCATGCCGGTTCACCCCGACCGGCTGTGAGCCTTGTCACACGGGCGGGCCTCTGCGCGCGACTTCGCGGACCGGGACGATGCACCGCCGCGGATCAGCCGTGGGGGACGCGCCGAGCGGCTAGGCTCGGAGCGGTTTCCCGGCGCATCCAGAGAAGACGGAGTCCATGAGCGATCTACCGCTGCGTTCGCAGCTGGCCGTCGCACTCGGTCGAACGGCCGCCAAGATGTCCCGAATGGCGGGCCGCGGGGACGGCTCGGTGATCGGCGGACGGGTCGGTCTTCGCCTCGACCCCGAGCTCCTGACCAGGCTCGCCAAGGACCGCAAGCTCGTCCTCGTCAGCGCCACCAACGGCAAGACGACGACGACCCGCCTGATCACCTCGGCGATGACGCCGCTCGGCGAGGTCGCCACCAACGCCTTCGGCGCGAACATGCCGACCGGCCACGTGTCCGCTCTCGCCGCGGCCCCGACCGCCCGGTACGGCGTCCTCGAATGTGACGAGAAATACGTGCCGCTCGTCCTCGCCGAGACCGGCGCCAACGTCGTCGCGCTGATGAACCTGAGCCGCGACCAGATGGACCGCGCGGCCGAGATCTGGCTGCTGGCCGGCAAGTGGCGCCGCGCGCTGGAGGCGTCCCCGCAGAGCCACGTCGTCGCCAACTGCGACGACCCGCTGGTCACCTGGGGCGCGTCCGGCGCCAAGAGCGTCACGTGGGTCGCGGCGGGCCAGCACTGGCGCGAGGACTCCTGGTGCTGCCCCGAGTGCGGCGGGCCCCTCGACCGCCAGGACACCGACGAGGACAGCGACTGGCGCTGCCGCCAGTGCGCCTTCGCCCGCCCCCGCCCCGAGTGGACGCTCAAGGGCGACACGGCCACCGCCCCCGACGGCCGGACGTACTCGCTCAGCGGCCTGTCCCTGCCGGGCCGCGCGAACCGCTCGAACGCCCTGATCGCGCTCGCGGTCGTCGCCCAGTTCGGCGTCACGCCCGAACAGGCCCTGCCGCTGCTGGCGCAGGTCACGTCGGTCGCCGGGCGCTACACCACGGTCGAGCACGAGGGCCGGCGGATCCGGCTGCTGCTGTCGAAGAACCCCGCCGGCTGGCTGGAGGCCTTCGACGTCCTGCAGCCCAAGCCCGGCCCCGTCGTCCTGTCGATCAACGCGCAGGGTCCCGACGGCCGCGACACGTCGTGGCTGTGGGACGTCGACTACCGCATCCTCCAGGGGCGTCCCGTGTGGGTCACCGGAGAGCGCCGCATCGACCTCGCCGTGCGCCTGGAGGCCGCCGACGTGCCCTTCACCGTCGTGGACGACATCGACCAGGCGGTCATGGCCGTCCCGCCGGGGCACCTCGACGTGATCGCCAACTACACCGCCTTCCAGCACATCCGAACGAGGTACGGCCGTGTCGTCTAGCCCCAACGCCCCCGACCGGATCAAGATCGTCTGGATCTACCCGGACCTCCTCAGCACCTACGGCGACCAGGGCAACACGATCATCCTGGAGCGCCGCGCCGCCCTGCGCGGCATCCCGACCGAGACCGTGCACCTGCGTTCGGACGAGCCCGTCCCCGCCGACGGCGACATCTACCTGCTCGGCGGCGGCGAGGACCGCCCGCAGATCCTCGCCGCCCGGCGCCTGGCCGCCGACGGGGGCCTCGCGCGGGCCGTGGAGTCCGGCGCCGTGGTCTTCGGCGTCTGCGCCGGCTACCAGATCCTCGGAGTGGAGTTCGGCGGCGAGGAGGGCCAGCCCCTTCCCGGTCTCGGCCTGCTCGACATCCGCTCGGGCCGCGGCGAGAAGCGCGCCGTGGGCGAGCTCGTCGGCGACGTCGCGACGGAGCTGAACGTCCCCCGCATCACCGGGTTCGAGAACCACCAGGGCGTGACGGAGCTCGGCCCGAACGCCCGGCCGTTCGCGCAGGTCCTGCACGGCGTCGGCAACGGCAACGGCTACGAGGGCGCCTACTGCGGACGGGTCCTCGGCACCTACATGCACGGCCCGGCGCTCGTCCGCAACCCGGCACTCGCCGACCTTCTGCTCCGCTGGGCCCTCGGCACCGAGCTGCCCCCGCTGGACGACTCGTGGGCGGGCCGCCTGCGCGAGGAGCGGCTGCGCGCCGTCATGGGCTGACCCACCCCGCTTCGCGCCGGTTCTCCGGGCCTCGTCCCGGGGAACCGGCGTTCGTTTCCCCCTCCTCCGCCGGCGCACCGGCTTTGTCAGTGTCGGTTCTGTCTGTGTCGGTTTTGTCGGTGCCGGTGCGTAGCATGGCCTGTGCACCGGCACACGCTTGAGGGGGCACATGTCCATCGTCGTGACCACTCCGACCGGCAACGTCGGCTCGCGCGTCGTGCGGCTGCTGCTGCAGGCCGGCGTGCGGCCGCGGGTGCTGGTCCGCGACCCGGCGCGGCTCGACGCGCAGACCCGCGAGCGCGTCGACGTGCGACGCGGCGACCTGACCGACGCCGCCTTCGTCCGCACGGCGATCTCCGGGGCGCGGACGGTGTTCTGGGTCGACCCCACCCCGCACACCGACGACGACCCGATCGAGACGTCGGTGCGGACGGCCTCCGGCGTGGTCGACGCCGCCCGCGCCGGCGACGTCGCCCGCGTCGTCCTGCTGAGCAGCATCGGCGCCGAAAAGCGCGGGGGAGCCGGTCACATCGACGCGCTGGCCCGCATCGAGGAGCAGCTCGACGCCACCGGCGCCGACACCCT
>DATCLF010000120.1:0-2754 GCA_036564055.1 Spirillospora sp. | reverse complement strand
AGCCACACCGGGCGGATCGGCAGCAGCGCCAGCACCACCGCCAGGAGAGCGAACGGGCCCGCGGCGACGGGACGCCACCGGTCGGGTGGACCCGCGAGGCCCACAAGCTCATGCTCCACAGTCCGCATCCTCACACGTGTCCCCGCGGGACCGTCGCCGCCTTCCGGCATCTTGCCGACCCGCCGACACCGACTTCCATCGCGCCGGTCAGGTCACGCCTCCGCTGCCGTCACCCGCGTCCTCCTGTCCGTCCCTCCTGTTTGTCGTGTCTGCACTCCTGTTTGTTTGCCTGCTGTTCTGTTCTGCCTGCTGTTCTGTCGTGCCGCCTTCTCGCCGGCCGCCCGGCCCCGCCGCTACGAACCCCGCCTGCGCAGCAACCCGTAGGCGACGGCGGCGGCGATGGCGAGCGCGAGGAACAGGCCCGTCCTGGTGCCGGCGGCGCTCTTGGGCTCTCCCTTCGTGTCCGCCGTGGTGCCGGCGCCGTCCGGCGACGGCGCGGACGACGGCAGCGCCTCCTTCGGCAGCGGTACCCGGTACACCGGCTGCGCCACCCCCTCCGAGCCGACCAGGAGCGCCGTGCCGTCGGCGGTGTAGGTCACCGACTCGCCCTGCTTCTGCACGGGCAGGTCGATCGACGTGAGCGTCCTGCCCGGACTGCCGTCCGGGTTCACCGAGTACAGACGGGCCCCGAGGTAGGTCCGGATGACGCAGGTGCGCCCGTCGGGGGAGAACGCGCCGCCGGTCGCGATGGGCGGCGCGTCCCCGACCTTGCGGACGATGTTGAAGCCCCGCGTCCGCAGCCGCGCCGGGGCCTGGTAGATCTTGCCGCCGAACAGCTTGCTGGCCAGGTAGAGCCGGTTGGTCCTCGGGTTGATCATGAGGGTCTCGGCGTTGCGCGGCCCGTCCTCGTACTTGATCTTGAAGGCGGTGGCGCGGAGGGTCTGGCTGCGCAGGCGGGACGGCTCCGGCACGCGATACACGGTCACGTACGGCCACGCGCCGCCCAGGTTGTCGCCGATGTCCGCCACGAAGATCGCCGGACGGCCGCGCTCGTCCTCGCCGATCGCGATGTCCTCCCAGTCGCGGGCGTTCGCGCCGGCGAGCGTCAGCACGGCCAGCACGCGCCCGTCCATGCCGAGCGCGAAGATCGTCGGAACGTCGCCGGAGTCGTTGTGGGTGTAGACGACGCCCTCGTGCCGGCGGCTGACCGCGAGCCCGCTGGACTCGGCGATGCGCTCGTCCCGGATCCTGAAGGCGACCTGGTCCTCGGCCGCTTCACCGGCCGCCGCATGGGCGGGGGACGGCGCCCAGACGAACCCGCCCACGAGCCCGAGCGCGGTGAGGAGGCGGGCACGCCGCCGGGCGCGCGAGGATCGGGCGCGGTGCACGGACATGACCCGATCATCCCCGATCCGCGCCCCGTCGCCCATCGGACCCGTGTCGTCCCGCTCGGCCCCCGTCATCGGCTCCCCCGCGTCATCGGTTCCGCCGCGCCGTCAGTTCAGCAGCGCGCCGGCGACCACGGTCAGCACGAGCGCGGTCAGCACGGCCGGGAGCAGCCATCGGGGAGCGCGGTTCACGCCGTCGAGCTTATTCGCCCCCGCGCGCGACGCGAACCCTGCGCCCCCGGAACGCATCAGATGAGGCATGTGCGGTTTGTTCGGGATGGTGCGCTCGCCGTTCGCCGCCGAGGCGGCGGTGGCGTCGGACGTGATCATCACGCTGGGCATGCTCGCGGAGGAGCGCGGCACGGACTCGGCGGGCCTCGCCCTCGTCGGCGGATGGCCGGGACTCGCCGGCACGGGACCGGACGGCCGCGGCCCCTACAAGGAGGGCTGCCGCGTGCTGCGCGGCCGGGGCCGCTTCTCGGCGGTCTGGCGGCCGGAGCTGCTGCCCGAACTCGACCGCGCGCCCGTCGTCGTCGGCCACACCCGCTGGGCGACGCAGGGCTCGCCCGCCGACCCGGAGAACGCCAGCCCGATGACCGTCCCGGTGCCGGGGCGGCCGGGCGCCGCGGTGGTCGCCACGCACAACGGCGACATCGACCTCGACGACCTGCGGTCGAAGTACGCGCTTCCGCCCGCGGCGGGGACGACCGACAGCGAGCCCCTCTTCCAGCTCCTCGCCGGGTGCGCGAACCCGGCGGAGGTGACCGCCGTCCTCGAATCCGTGGTGGGACGGGCCGCGCTGGCCTGGGTCCACCGGGACCGCCCCACCGAGGTCCACCTCGCACGCGCCGCGCTGAGCCCCCTGGCCGTCGCGGTCGACACCGAGCAGAACATCTACTGGGCGTCCAACCCGCGGTGGTTCCGCGACGTGCAGCGCCACACGCGGGTGGAGTTCGTGACCGTCGTCCTGCTCGACGAGGGCACGTACGTGAAGATCGGCATGGAGCAGCGTCCCGGGCGCCGTGACCGGCCGGACGTGCTGGACACGGCGACGTTCGTGCCCACGGCCCGCGACAGCGACCTCGACGACCGCGTCTGGATGGGCTTCGTCCCGGACGACGAGCGGATCGACCGCGCCAACCTCCGCCACCGCGTGGTGCGGCGTGCGGGCGGCACCGGCACCGGCCGGGGATCCGGCACGGGCACCGGCGCCGTCCCGATCGTCGCCTGACTCCGCCGGCCGCGGCGGCGGCCGCGTGAGGCCTAGAGACGCTCGACCACGTAGTCGATGCAGGCCGTCAGGGCCTCCACGTCATCGGGGTCGATCGCCGGGAACATGCCGATGCGGAGCTGGTTGCGGCCCAGC
>DATCLF010000119.1:0-2810 GCA_036564055.1 Spirillospora sp. | reverse complement strand
CTCCCCCGAGGGGAGAGGGGGGAAGAATCCCCCTGCTCCTCTGCTCCGAGTGGAGAGGGGGAAGAGGTCCACACCGCCTCCCGCACCACCGCGGGGCGCCCCTCGTGCAAAAACGCCATCGACAGGTCCGCGACCGGCTCGCCCTCGTAGAACAGCCGCAGCCGGCCGGTCGCCTCGAACTCGCCGATCACCGCCGCCTCGACGTCCTCGCCGCGGCAGAGCGCGTACAGCTCCGGCCAGTGCTCCGGCGGCACCGCCAGCACCATCCGCTCCTGCGACTCCGAGATCCAGATTTCTGTGTACGATAATCCTTCGTACTTCAGCGGCGCCTTCTCCAGGTCCACGCGCGCCCCGATGTCGGCCCCCATCTCGCCGACGGCGCTGCTGAAGCCGCCGGCGCCGCAGTCGGTGATGGCGGTGTAGAGCCCGCGGTCGCGCGCCTGCAGCACCACGTCGAGCAGCTTCTTCTCCGTGATCGCGTTGCCGATCTGCACCGCCCCGCCGCTGACCGCCTCCGACTCCGCCGTCAGCTCAAGCGACGAGAACGTCGCCCCGTGGATGCCGTCGCGCCCGGTGCGGCCGCCGACGGCGACGATCAAATCCCCCGCCCGCGGCTGCTTGCGGGCCCGGTCCGCCGGGATCAGCCCGACCGTGCCGCAGAAGACCAACGGGTTGCCCAGGTAGCGCTCGTCGAAGACCAGCGCCCCGTTGACCGTCGGGATGCCCATCCGGTTGCCGTAGTCGCGCACCCCGGCCACGACGCCCTGCATCACCCGGCGCGGGTGCAGCACGCCCGGCGGGAGCGACTCGGGCGGGGTGTCCGGCGGGGCGAAGCAGAAGACGTCGGTGTTGCACAGCGGCCGGGCGCCCAGGCCGGTGCCGAGCGGGTCGCGGATGACGCCGCCGATGCCGGTGTTCGCGCCGCCGTACGGCTCGATCGCGGAGGGGTGGTTGTGCGTCTCGACCTTGAAGCAGACGTGGTAGCGGTCGTTGAACTTCACCACCCCCGCGTTGTCCTCGAAGACGCTGACGCACCAGTCGTCTTCCCCCAGCCGCCGCCGGATCTCCTGCGTCGCGGCGAAGATCGTCTCCTTGAGGAGGTTGCCGTAGCGGCGGGTGCGCTTCTGCCCGTTGATGATCTCGGTGTAGTCGATGGTCCCCTTGAGCGTCTTGTGCGAGCAGTGCTCCGACCAGGTCTGCGCCAACGTCTCCAGCTCCGCGTCGGTCGGGTCGCGGCCCAGCTCGCGGAAGTGCGCCTGGATCGCGCGCATCTCCTCGAGGCTCAGGGCGAGCTGCCCGTCGCGGCTTAGCTTCTCCAGCCCGGCGTCGTCGAGGTCGCGCAGGGGGACGGTGATCTTGCGGAACTGGTACGGCGAGCCGACCGTCAGGTGCTCCGCCGAGAGCGGGCCGGCGACGACCTGCTCGATGGCGTCGTTAGCAAGCACCTTGCGGAAGAGGACCTCGCGCTCCGGGCCCTCGGCCGGGACGTTGCCGAAGTAGCGGCGGAAGGTCCGTACCGCGTCGAGGCGCAAGCCCAGGTCGCGGGCGGCGTCGAGCACGCTCTGTGCCACCGGGTCCATCACCCCGGGCTTGGGCAGGACGGTGACGACGCCGGGGGCTTCACCCCTCCCCCCCGGCCCCCCGTTGGTAAGCGGGGGCATGGGGGAGGCGGAGGCGTGAGGGGAGAGGGGAGTGATCGTCCCCTCCTCCACCACGGGGTCCACGAGCAGCTCGCGCGTGAGGCGCTCGGCGCCGTCGCGGTCGAGGGCGCCCTCCAGCAGAAAACCGCGGGCGCTGGAGGCGACCAACTCGCCGCCGCGGCCGGTGTGCGTCAGCAGGTCGAACTCCTCGCGGACGCGCTCGGCCTCGGCGTCCCGGCCCCGCGGGCGGATCTCAACTTCCCAGAGCATCGCGCACCTGTTTCGCTTTCGCCAGCCAGTCCACGATCTTCTTGACGTTGTCGTTCTCCAGCGCGTGGCGGATCTCGGCGAAGTTGTCCTCCAGCCGGGACAGCGCCGCCAGCAGCGCGTCGCGGTTGTGGCGGAAGATCGCCGCCCACAGCGACGGGTCGCCCGCGGCGACGCGGGTCGTGTCGCGGAAGCCGGTCGCGGCCAGCACCTGGTACGACTCCGGCAGGATGCCCGCCAGCGCCGAGGCGACCAGGTGCGGCAGGTGGCTCGTCACCGCCAGGGCGCGGTCGTGCGTCACCGGGTCGAGCTGCTCCACCCGCGCCCCCAGCGCCCGCCAGAACTCCGAGACCGCCTCCACCGCGGCCGGGTCGGTCTCCTCCGTCGGCGTGACGACGACGACGCGGCCCTCGAACAGGTCGGCGCGGGCGTGCTCCGGCCCGCGCTTCTCGGAGCCGGCCAGCGGGTGGCTGCCGACGAACGTGACGCCGTCGGGCAGGCCGCCGTCGAGCGCCTCGACGATCAGCGCCTTGGTGCTGCCGGCGTCGGTCAGGAGCGTTCCTTCGCGGCAGTGCGGCGCGACCTGCTTGACCTGGGCCGCGATGCGATCGACCGGCGTGCAGAAGACGGCCAGGTCGCAGCGGCTCACGCCGCCGACGAGGTCGAGCGCGGGCTCGTCGATCGCACCGAGGGCTTTCGCCTGCTCCAGCGACTCGCGCCGCCGGCCGACGCCGACGACGCGCCCGGCGACCTTCCGTTGCCGGGCGGCCAAGCCGATGGAGCCGCCGATCAGGCCGACGCCGACGATACCGAGGGTGCGGACGCGCATGCGAGGGAGTCGAGGGTAAGGATCGCGGGGAACGACAAGGGAATTGTACGGAAGGAGAACCGAACCCCCCAACC
>DATCLF010000118.1:0-2389 GCA_036564055.1 Spirillospora sp. | reverse complement strand
CGGGGTAAGGTCCCTGTAAATCATCCGCCATTGTCCTGTAAACGGGTTTAATTCAGATCCATTCGGTAATGCAGCGAACAAACCGGCACTTGGGATCGACGAACAGGAACGCTGGTGGGACCGGCGCCGAGGCCGGGATCCATCCGTGGAGTGGCGGGCGCCGCCCCCTCACCTCCCGCCGTCCGGCGTTCTCCGAAGAAGAGCGTTCACCGAAACAGAGGTGGTGCAGGTGCAGGCGCAGGCAGAGGTGCGGGAACTGATGGGCATGAGCGTGACCGACGTCAACGGCGCGAAGGTCGGCACGATCAAGCAGGTCTATCTCAGCGACGACACCGGGGTCCCGGAGTGGGTGACCGTCCACACCGGCTGGTTCGGAATGCGGGAGAGCTTCGTCCCCCTGACCGGGTCGCGCAAAGAGGACGACATGCTCCGCGTCCCGTATGCCAAGGAGACGATCAAAGGCGCCCCCAATGTGAACGCGGACGAGCATCTGTCCCACGCGCAGATCGTGGACCTGTACCGCCATTACGGCGTCCGCCCCCCGGGCGGACGCCGGACGGGCGAGGAGCAGCCCCGGGAGGAAACCGGCGCCGAGGGCGCCGCCGATGAGCCCACCGCCGGGACGGGCGCGTCCGGGTCCGGGCCGGGTGAGGCCGGGGCGCAGGGGACGCGGTCCGCCTCCGGTGGGACGGGCGTCGCGGGAATGGCGATCCACCCCGGACGCAGGGAACGGCGGGACACGCCGGCGCAGGCGCCGCGCGGCGACCACCTCGTCGATGACGGCGCGGAGGCTTCGACGACCGAGATCACCCGGTGGGAGGAGCAGATGCGCGTCGCCACCGAGCGGCACGAGGCGGGCCGCGTCCGCGTGCGCAAGTGGGTCGAGACCGAGATGGTCGAGCACACGATCCCCGTCTCGCACGAGGAGCTCAGGATCGACCGCGAGCCGATCGTGGGCGGCGAGCCGAGCCCCGGCGCGTCCCTCTCCGAGGACGAGCAAGAGATCATCCTCTACGAGGAGCGCCCGGTCGTCACCACGGAGGCCGTCCCGGTCGAGCGCATCCGGATCCGCACCGACCGGGTGCGGGACGAGCAGACGGTGCGCGGCGAGGTGCGCAAGGAACGCGTCGAGGTCACGCGTGACGAGATTTCTCGTCACGACACGCGCGGCGAGACGGCACGGGGCGAGACGGCACACGGGGACGGCGGCGAGGGAAAGCGCGCCGGGCGGTCCGCCGCGGACGGTGAGCGCGGCCGTTCACCGGCCTGAGCCCGTCAGTCCGGAATCCAGGGGTGCCTGGACGACGACGCGTCCGGCCGCGTCTCTCACCCGCGGGCCGGCCGGGCGCCCGCCGCAGAGCCGGGGACGGCGGCGAGCCGGCGGACGCGAGCCGGCACGTACGAACCGGCACAAGTCGGTACGTACGCACAAACCGGTACGAAGTGGCCGTATGTGGTCACTGTGCCGGGTGGGGCGAGGCCGCCGGGCGGGGGGTGTTCGCGACCGTCCCGTGCGGACGGAGCCGGTCGTCCGCCCGACCAGCCGCGGAACACGGCGCATAGCGTGCGCCGGTGACCAGTGTCAACCGCGCGGCGGGCCGCCACGGGAAGGAGATCACTTCGAAATAGGAAGGTTTCTTGACAAATAGAGGACGGCGGTGGAGGTTCCTGGGTGACGACGTCACCGGCGCAGGGGTCACGGCCGTCCGGGCGAGCCGTGACCCCGGGTCCGGGACGCGGTCCGCCGGGCCGCGACGGCGTCATGGAAGCGACCCCAGGAGGGACGACTTGCGACACCCCCACAGACGCGTCAGTACCCGGATAGGACGGACACTCGTCGCGCTCGCGACCGTCACCGCCCTGCCTTCGGTCATCGCCGCCCCCGCGCTCGCCGCGCCGGCCGCCCCGCCCGCCGTCCCGGCGAACGCCCCGTACCTCGACGCGCGGCTTCCCGTCGCCAAGCGGGTCGACGACCTCCTCAGCCGCATGACCCTGGAGGAGAAGGTCGGCCAGATGGCGCAGGCGGAGCGCGGCGCCATCGACGAGGACCGCGACCAGATCACGGAGCTGAAGCTCGGCTCGGTGCTGTCGGGCGGCGGCTCGGTGCCCGCCGACAACACCCCCGAGGGGTGGGCGGACATGGTGGACGCCTACCAGGAGAAGGCGCTCGCCACGCGGCTGAAGATCCCGCTGCTGTACGGCATCGACTCGGTGCACGGGCACGGCAACCTCGTCGGCGCGACCGTCTTCCCGCACAACATCGGGATGGGCGCCACCCGCAACCCGGACCTCGTCCGCAAGATGCAGGAGATCACCGCGAAGGAGACCCGGGCGACCGGGCCGCAGTGGATCTTCGCGCCGTGCGTGTGCGTCGCGCGCGACGTGCGCT
>DATCLF010000117.1:0-4187 GCA_036564055.1 Spirillospora sp. | reverse complement strand
GAGTTGATCAACATGGCACGGCAGCAGCTCATCAAGCGTCCCAAACCCCCGCGTCAACCGAGCCCGCTCGACCTGCGCACCCCGTCCGGCCGTCTCCTGCCCTACTGACGGAGGAACCGCTCCCGATCCACCACGACCCGTTCGACACGGCCCCTGCCGACCACGACGCCGCGCTCGTCCCTCGCCACGACACCGAACACGAGCCGCGGCCCGTCCACCTCGTCGAGTCCGGCCTCGACCGTGACCTGCACGCCGACCGCGCTGGGGGCCAGATGCCGCAGCTCGACACGGGATCCCACCGAGGTCTCGCCGGGGCCGAGGTGCCCGCGGAGCGCCTCGACCGTCGCGGCCTCCGCCAGCGCGAGCAGCCGCGGAGTCGCGAGCACCGGCACGTCGCCGCTGCCGACCCGGACGGCGGTGTCCTCGTCGCCGACCACGACGGACACCTCGCCGCGCAGTCCCTTTCTCACCCGGTCGTTCGTCATCCCGCGTCAACGATCTCAACGTGCGGCGCGAAGTGCGCGACCGCGGAGGCGAGCCGGTCCCGGTCCAGCCGCCACCCGATGATCGGCCGGCTGCACTCGACGACCTCCGCGGGGACATGGGGAACGGCAGCCCGCAGAATACGCCGCTGCACACGGCCGACCTGCCGGGGAGGGCCGCCCTCGTACCGCTGAACCCCCACGTGAGGGTTGTTCGCCGCGGTGTGCTGTTTCCACAGCACGATCGCCCGCACCTCGTTCCACGGGACGTGCAGAAGGCCCGCCTGATACCGCAACGGACTCCCGGCCACCGTGATCCCGGCGGAGTCAACACGGAACGCGACCTGCCGACGCACCATCACGACGGCCATCACCAGGCTGATGCTTCCGAACAGAACAACGCCGACCACGCGCAGAGCCGGCGGCAAGCCCGCGAGCGAACAGGCAACCGTGAGAGCGAGGGTCCCGGCCAGCGACACCACGCTTCCCACCGTAGGCCCGTAGCGAACCTCATAGGGCTCCACCCGCATCACCTCCGCGCCACGAGCGTAAAGCTCCGGCAACGGCCGGTCATCATGACCACGGTGTCCCAAGACCCCCGAAGACCGTCACCGAGCGCACATAGACTCCGCCTGACGATCGTGGTCGGCTACAGCGGGCAGAGTTTCGACGAGGACCAGGCTCTGGACCTCGTCCGGACCGCCTTCGACACCATCACCGACCGGTATCCGCAGCACGACGTGACGGTCGTGTCGGGCCTGACCAACGTGGGCATCCCCGCGATCGCCTACGCCGAGGCCGCCCGGCGCGGCTGGCGGACCGCAGGCGTCGCCTGCGCCAGGGCCGCCCAGTACAACTGCTACCCCGTCGACGAGGAGCCCGTGCTCATCGGAAAGGAATGGGGCGAGGAAAGTCGCGCCTTCATCGAGAACATCAACGTTCTGATCCGCGTCGGCGGCGGCAAGCAGGCTCACACCGAGACCGCCATGGCCAAGGAGCAGGGCAAGCCCGTGTTCGAGTACGACCTCCCGGCCAGGTGACACGCCGAGTGGTAGAGGACGCCGCGCAAGGTCACTCAGCAGGAGCGACGCCGACCGGGCAGGAGACGCCGGTGCCGCCGATGCCGCAGTAGCCGTTCGGGTTCTTGTGAAGGTACTGCTGGTGGTACGCCTCTGCGAAGTAGAAGTCGGTGGCCTCGGTCAGTTCCGTGGTGATGGGGCCGTAGCCGGCCTTGGCGAGAACCCGCTGGTAGGCGTCGCGGGAGGCTTCGGCGGCCTTCTTCTGCTCGTCGGTCCGGTAGAAGACGGCCGAGCGGTACTGGGTGCCGACGTCGTTGCCCTGGCGCATGCCCTGGGTCGGGTCGTGGGCCTCCCAGAAGACGCGGAGAAGCTCCTCGTAGGTGATCTTCGTGGGGTCGTAGACGACGCGGACGGTCTCGGTGTGGCCCGTCCGGCCGGTGCAGACCTCCTCGTAGGTGGGGTTCGGGGTGTAGCCGCCCTCGTAGCCGACGGCCGTGGAGATGACGCCCGGGGTCTGCCAGAACGTGCGTTCGGCGCCCCAGAAACAGCCGAGGGCGAACTCGGCGATCTCGGCGCCGTCGGGGTAGGGCGGCGCCAGCGGGGCGTCGAGGACCTCGTGGCGAGGCGGCACCGGCATGGGCTCGTCCCTGCCGGGGAGCGCCCTCTCCGGAGAGACCATCTGGGTCTTCGCAAAGCCGAACATGCCTCCCAGGTTAGCCGCCGGGAGCCGGCGTGCTCCGGCGCGCGATCGGGGGTTTCGCGGCGGTTCGGGCGATCACCGGAACGGGCGGCTCCGGCCCCGCTAGAGTGCCGGACGTCCCTTCGGCAAAGGCACGTTCGAGGAGCATCGGTTGCGCCCGCTCAGCGTCGCGGTGTGGGGAACGGTGGTGGTCGCGGCGGGAATGGCGGTCCCGACGGGGCATACCGCGACCTCCGGCCGTGATGGGGTGACCGTCCGGCCGGGACCGGTACGGCCCGGGCAGCGGGTGGAGGTGTCGGTTCCCGCCTGCGCCGCCGGGCGGAGCTCGGCGACGTCTCCGGCGTTCACCGGGCCGGTGCGGCTCGAACGCGGCCGCGGCGCCGCGACCGTGGGCGCCGATGTCGCGTCCGGGACGTACCCCGTCGTCGTCCGCTGCGGGGGACGGGACGTCTCCGGGCAGGTCCGCGTCTCCGGCGGATTCGCCTGGCGGGCCGTCCTTCCGACCGTCCTCGCGGGCGATGGCCTGGGGTGACGCCTCCGCGAACCGGTCACGCCGCAGAGGCGGCTGGAATGTTCCCCCAATCTCCCATTCGTCAAGTCCCTGGCACTGATACGCCCGGAATGCAATAGACCCACCGGAGTGAGACATATCACTCGTCAGTGCGGCTGATCGATCATTAACGATCTTGCTCTCGTGATGGCTGAGTGTAATACTCTCACCACATTCGTCCGGATTTGGGCAACTTTATTCCGCCCTTCGGTCCGTCCCTCCGGCTCGGAGGTGCGGACCGGAGTTGCACCGAGCGACCGTCACACCGTCCCTTCCCCGGGCGGTCACTTGAGGGGCAGCCCGCGATGTCCGTCATCGTCCTCACGACCCGGTCCCCCGGCCGCGGCTCCATCGGTCCCTCCCCGGCAGCGCCCCGTCCGGCCGAACGACCACCGGGAACGAGATCGTCGCCCGGACGCGTCGGTCCCCGCGCACCTCGCCAAGTCACCGGAGGCGAGGCGAGAGCACCAACGCGCGCTCAGGCCGCCCGACGCCCTGACCGCGATCCGTTCGACGCCGACGATGCTCTCGACTCCGCCGACGCCCTCATGCCACCGGTGCCCTCACGCCACCGGGGTCCTTACGTCAACAGGGCCGCTCGACACCGACAGGGCCACCATCAACGAGAGGATCGGTGACCTCGTGGACCATTGCCGGAAGCTGCTTCGCCCGCTCCATGACACCTCTCCCCGCAAGGCCGCAGACCCGGGACGCCGGATCGGCTCCGACATGGGCTTCCACAGCGCCGACCACTGGGGTGACCTGTGAACGACGCTCCGCACACTTACGTTCGCCCAACCTTCACGGACACGGAGCAGTCGCGCACGACGACGCTGTCCTCGTCCGGCACGGCGACCATCCGCCCGCGGACGGCGACGGGGACGGCGGGGACGATGTCCGCGGCCGCCGCGCTCGTCGACAGTCTCGTCACCTCGCCCTGGGGGCAGGTGTCGCCGTCGGTCTACGAGACCGGCCGCGTCGTGTCCCTCGCCCCCTGGCTGACGGGTCACGAGCGGCGGATCGCCTTCCTCGTCGACGCCCAGCGGAGCGACGGCGGATGGGGGCTTCCCGACGAGAGGTACGAGCTCGTCCCCACGCTGAGCGCGACGGAGGCGCTCCTGTCGGTCCTCGTCCGGTCGGAACGGGCCGACGCCGCCGACCCCGCGGACCCCGTGACCGCCGCCGCCGTCCGCGGCCTGCGCAGGCTCCGCGCGCTGCTGACCGGGCCGACCTGGGCGTCCGCGTCCGGCACGGCGTCCCTCCCGGACATGCCGGCGATCGAGCTGATCGTCCCGTCCCTCGTCGAGCTGATCAACCGGCATGCCGCCGACCTCGCCGCGCGTCCCTCCGGGCCGTTACCGGAGGACGGCGAGCCGCCGGAGCTGCCGCTGCCCGCGACCATGGACGGCGCCAAGCTGGCCCTCGTCCGCGAGGTG
>DATCLF010000116.1:0-2515 GCA_036564055.1 Spirillospora sp. | reverse complement strand
CATTACGTACTGCGCATCGACGCCGACTGATCCTGGGCGGGGCCGGGCCGCACCAAGCCCGCCGCCGCTTCGCACAGCAGGGGCCACTCGGCCCGCCGACCCGACGCGGGGGTCCGGCCGCAGCAGGCCGTGACCCCCGCGTTCTTTCATGACGGCCCGGCAGCGTGAGGTACGGAGGCTTGCCCGGAGGTGAGAAGGCTCACTCTCAGGAAAGGCCTGCGGCGTTCACGGCGTGTTGCCTGGCGCTTACTGGCAGCATGACGCCCTACGGGAGGAGCGCCGCCTCCCCCGCCACGACCGGCATGGCCCGTCGACACCGCAGGAGCCGAAGACCCATATGAGCGGCGACGACACGCACATACCCGTCCATGGCACCGCAGCGGGCGACCCCTACATCGCATTGCCTCCCACGGCGGTCGACGCGTCCGCCACGGGCCCGACCCGGTTGATCGTGGCCTGGCCCGGCTTCGACCCGCCGCGCACCGGACGCGCCCTGGCGGCGGCGATGCCGATGACGGGCGTCCCCGTATGGCGCGTCTACCTCGACCTGCCCCGCACGTCCCCCGGCGGGCTCGAATCGGGCGCCATCCTGCGCGACGAGGCGATCGAGGCGTACTGCGAGGCGGTCGAGGAGGCCGTCCGGCGCCTCCCCTCCGCCCTGGCGGACATCCGCCGCGACCTCGGCCTCCCCGACGGTCCCGTGGGCCTCGCGGGCTTCAGCGTGGGAGGCGCCGTCGCGTTGCTGGCCGCGGCGCGCGACGTCGTCCCGGTCACCACCGTCGCGCTCGTGACGCCCGTCGTCTCGCCGTCGGACGTCGCGCAGGCCGTGGAGCAGCGTTCCGGTCTCGAACGGTCCTGGACGGACGACGCCCGCGGGCGCGCCGACCGGCTCGACCTTCGCGGCCTCGCCCCCGACCTCGCCGGCCGGGGGATCGCGGCCCTGCTCATCGGCGGCACGGGGGACAGGATCGTCCCCGCCCGCGACATCACCGCGCTGCGCGACGAGCTGCGCCGCCACAACGCCGGTCCCGTGGAGTCCACCGCGTTCCGCATGGGGCACGCGCTGGCCGCGGAGCCCGGCACGGAGGCCCAGCCTCCGATCACCGAGGCCGTGCGGGTGGACGGCGTCCTCACCGACTGGTTCCGCGAACGCCTCGCCACCCCCGTCCCGGCCCGGCCGGGCATCACCGGGCACGCCGCCGCCCCGGCGACCACGGAGCCCGACCGGCGGGCGGACACGACCCCGGCGTCCGGGGACGAAGCCGCTCCCCCCGCCCCGTCGGCAGAGGCGGAGCAGAGCAGCCGACCGGCGGAAGCCGACACCGGCCCCGGCACACAGCCGGACACGGCCACCGGGTCCGATACCGCAGACGCGGCTCCTTCCTCTGAGGGCGGGCACGCCGCCGACACGGAACCGTCCGAAACCGACACCGGCGCCGGCACGCGGCCGGACGTGACCGCGACATCCGGGAGCGCGGAAGAGGCCCAGCCCCCGCCCGCGGGCGCCGAGCAGGGCGGCCGCTCGAACGGAGCGGACGCCGGCGCACCGCCCGAGCCCGCGAAGCCCGCGTCCACGACGTCCGGAAGTGCGCCGTCGAAGGGTGCGGAGTCCACGAGTTCGGCGTCCACGAATCCGAAGGCGGCCGGCTCCCCGCCGGCGGACCGCGGGCACGGCGCCTGGTCGCTGGACGCGGGCGGCGCCCCGCCCGAGGCCCCGAAGACGCCCCGGGGCGCGGAAGCCGGAAGCGGACGCTGACACGTCCCGGACCGCCCGGCGGGCACGGTCACGCGCCCGCCGAGCGGGTGACGATCACGGGATCAGCGGTGGATCTCAGCCCCGTGACAGGACCTCGTAGCGGACCGGGATCACGCCCGCACCGGTCCCGCGGAGCTTCTTCATCGCCGCCCGGGACAGGTCCAGGCAGCGGCCGGCCACGAATGGGCCGCGGTCGTTGATGCGCACGACGACCGAACGACCGTTGTTCTTGTTGGTCACGCGGACCTTGGAGCCCATCGGCAGCGTCCTGTGCGCGGCCGTGAGGTCGTTCGGGTCGAAGGGCTCGCCGCTGGCGGTCATCTGACCCTGCCAGTAGTACGAGGCCATACAGGAACCCGACTCCAGGACCTCGCGCTTCTTCTTTTTCTTCTTGGGCTTCGGCTCGGCCACACGGTCGGCCTTCGCGTCGCGGTCCTCCTTCGGCGCCTTCGTACCGGCGCTCCCGGTCGTCGTCGGGGACGCCTCCGGAGATCGGGTCCCGCCGCGCGAGGAAGGTGACGGTCGCGTGCGCGGCGCGTCCCCGAGCGGTTGCGCGGACGTGGGCGCCGGCTGCGCCGCACGCGCCGACTTCGTGGAGTCCTCGCCCTTGACCAGGGCGAACGCGCACAGGGTCAGCATCGCGGCGACGGCGCCGAGGACGATCAGCACGATTCGCAGGCGTGCTCGAACAAGACGGATGACAGGGTTGCGCACAGAGATTCCTTTGATCGGGGACAGGGCCCCCGGACGCCCGGCGTG
>DATCLF010000115.1:0-18767 GCA_036564055.1 Spirillospora sp. | reverse complement strand
GCCATGCGCCAGGTGGCCGCCGAGCGGGACGCGGTCGCCGAGAAGCTCAAGGAACGCGACCAGTGGGTCGACCAGCTCGCCCAGGCCGTCACCGAGCAGCGCGCCGCGATCGCCGAGCTGTCCCAGGAGCGCGACGCCGCCCGGCAGGCCGCCGACCAGGCCCGGTCGCTGATCGACGAGCTCACCCGGCAGCTGCGCACGATCATGCCCACGGCCGCCCCGCGGATCTGACCCCGCGCAACCGACCGGCGTTTTCGCGGCGCGGGGCCGCCTCCCGCGCCCGAATCGGTCAGCCTGCCCGCGAAAAGGCCCCTGACCAGGGGCGGCACCCACCCGTCCGGGCGCGACCCGGACGGGACAGGGCGCCGTGCCTGTTATCCTGGTGGCCCGTGGACAGTGCGGTACCGTCCGCCTCGCAACGACCACGGGAGCGCCTTCTTGCCTTCGGCAGCCACTGGTAGATCACGTCCTACCAAGCATCTCTTCGTCACCGGCGGTGTCGCCTCCAGCCTCGGCAAGGGTCTCACGGCCTCCAGCCTGGGCCGGCTGCTGGCCCTGCGAGGTCTGCGGGTCACGATGCAGAAGCTCGACCCCTACCTCAACGTCGACCCCGGCACGATGAACCCGTTCCAGCACGGCGAGGTCTTCGTGACCGACGACGGCGCCGAGACCGACCTGGACATCGGCCATTACGAGCGCTTCCTCGACACCGATCTGCACGGGTCGGCGAACGTCACCACGGGTCAGATCTACTCCAACGTCATCGCCAAGGAACGCCGAGGCGAGTACCTCGGCGACACCGTGCAGGTGATCCCGCACATCACCAACGAGATCAAGGAACGGATCATCGGGATGGCCGCCGACGACTCGGTCGACGTCGTCATCACCGAGGTCGGCGGCACCGTCGGCGACATCGAGTCGCTGCCGTTCCTTGAGTCGGTCCGCCAGATCCGCCACGAGATCGGCCGGGACAACTGCTTCTTCCTGCACGTCTCGCTGCTGCCCTACATCGGCCCGTCCGGGGAGCTGAAGACCAAGCCGACGCAGCACTCGGTCGCGGCGCTGCGCTCCATCGGCATCCAGCCCGACGCGATCGTGTGCCGGTCCGACCGGCCGATCAGCGACGGGCTCAAGCACAAGATCAGCCTGATGTGCGACGTCGACCGGGAGGCCGTGGTGTCGGCCGTCGACGCGGCGTCCATCTACGACATCCCGAAGGTGCTCCACTCCGAGGGTCTCGACGCGTACGTGGTGCGGCGGCTGGGCCTGCCGTTCCGCGACGTCGACTGGGGGGCGTGGGACGAGCTGCTCCGGCGCGTGCACCGCCCGGCCCGCGAGGTCACGATCGCGCTGGTCGGCAAGTACATCGACCTGCCCGACGCCTACCTGTCGGTCACGGAGGCGCTGCGGCACGGCGGTTTCGCCAACGACGCCAGGGTCAACATCCGCTGGGTCAAGAGCGACGACTGCGAGACCCCCGACGGCGCCAAGCGCGAGCTCGACGGCGTGGACGGCGTGCTCATCCCCGGCGGGTTCGGGGTCCGCGGCATCGAAGGCAAGATCGGCGCCGTCCGGCACGCCCGCGAGAACCGCATTCCGCTGCTCGGCATCTGCCTCGGCCTGCAGTGCATGGTCATCGAGGCCGCGCGGTCCCTGGCCGGCCTCGACGACGCCGGCAGCGCCGAGTTCGACCCCCACGCCGCCCACCCCGTGATCGCGACGATGAGCGACCAGCTCGACGTCGTCAACGGTGAACGCGACATGGGCGGGACGATGCGGCTCGGCCTCTACCCGGCCGACCTCGCCGAGGGATCGCTCGTCCGGGAGCTGTACGGGGAGGCCAAGGTCTCCGAGCGGCACCGGCACCGCTACGAGGTCAGCAACGCCTACCGCGACCGGCTGGAGAGCTCCGGGCTGGTGTTCTCCGGGCTGTCGCCCGACGGCCGCCTCGTCGAGTACGTCGAGCTGCCCCGCGACCGCCACCCGTTCTTCGTCGGCACCCAGGCGCACCCGGAGTTCCGGTCCCGTCCGACGCGTCCCCACCCGCTGTTCACCGGCCTGATCGCCGCGGCGCTCGACTACTCCGAGGGCCGCGCCGGCGGCGCCGGCGCCGTGGCCGCCTCGTGAGCCCCGCCGGGGACCTCGGGCCGGGCGACGTCCGGGACCGTCCCGAACGCTGGAGGGTCGTCGAGAGGTCCACCCTGTACCGCGGGCCGGTGTTCGGCGTCCGCGGCGACCGCGTGGAGATGCCGCGCGGCGACGGGACCGAGATCGTCGGCCGTGACGTGGTCGAGCACATCGGCTCGGTCGGCGTCATCGCCCTCGACGACCGGGAGCGGGTGCTGCTGCTGCGCCAGTACCGCCACCCCGTGGGACGGCTGCTGTGGGAGGTGCCCGCGGGGCTGCGGGACGTGGACGGCGAACCCCTGCGCGACCTCGCCGAACGGGAACTGCTGGAAGAAGCCGGATACCGCGCCGAACGCTGGGACACCCTCGTCGACGTGTTCCCCACCCCCGGCATGAGCGACGAACGCTCCCGGATCTTCCTGGCCCGCGACCTCACCGAGGTTCCCGCGGACGAGATCGCCTTCGAGCGCGTCCACGAGGAGGCCGACATGCCGGTCGTGTGGGTGCCGCTGGAGGAGGCGGTCCGCAAGGTCCTGGACGGCGACCTGCACAACATGCTCACCTGCCTCGGTGTTCTCGCCGTGTGGGCGGCGCGCCGGTCCGGGTACGCCGGGCTGCGTCCGGCCGACGCGCCGGAGACCTGAGCCGGATGACGTCCCCCCGCGCCGCCGGAGGGGGCATGATGGGCGGGTCCCCGTACCCGTCGCCGGAAGAGGTGCCGCACTGTCCGCGAGCCCGACCCCCCGAAGCGCCGCTCCGCTCCCCGCGGACGACGCGGGGACCGGTTCCGCGCTCTGGGGCGCCGTGCGCACCTACCTGGGGCACCTCGCCGTCGAGCGCGGCCTGGCCGCCAACACCCTCAGCTCCTACCGGCGCGACCTGCGCCGCTACGTCCGCGTCCAGGAGAGCCGGGGCCGCACCGACATCGCCGAGATCACCGAGGACGACGTCCGCGCCTACCTGGTGATCCTCCGGGAGGGCGACGAGGACCATCCGCCTCTCGCGGCGGGCTCGGCGGCGCGGGCGCTCGCCGCGGTCCGCGGGCTGCACCGCTTCGCGCTGCGCGAGGGCCTCGCGCCCCGCGACCCCGCGCACGACGTCAAGCCGCCGACCCCGCCGCGGCGGCTGCCGAAGGCCATCTCCCTGGAGGAGGTCGAGCGGCTGCTCGCCGCGGCCGGCGCGCCGTCGGACGGCGAGGCCGCCACCGCGCGCGGGCTGCGGGACCGGGCGCTGCTGGAGCTGCTGTACGGGTCCGGGGTCCGGATCTCCGAGGCCGTCGGGCTGGACGTCGACGACCTCGACCTGAGGGAGGGCGTCGCGCGGGTCGCCGGCAAGGGCGGCAAGACCCGTGTCGTGCCGATCGGCGACTACGCCCGCGACGCCGTGGACGCCTACCTGGTGCGCGCCCGTCCCGAGCTCGCCGGCGCGGGACGGGGCGGCCCGGCGCTGTTCCTCAACGCCCGCGGCGGGCGGCTGTCACGGCAGGGCGCGTGGATGGTGCTGCGGGCCGCGGCCGACCGCGCGCACCTGTCGGAGGTGTCGCCGCACACGCTGCGGCACTCGTTCGCGACCCATCTGCTCGACGGCGGCGCCGACGTCCGCGTCGTGCAGGAACTGCTCGGGCACGCCTCCGTGACGACGACGCAGGTCTACACGCTCGTGACGGTCCAGCTGCTGCGGGAGGTCTACGCCACCTCGCATCCGCGGGCCCGAAGCTGAGCGGGCAATCGCGACGTTCGTCGCGCGTCGGCTTGAGCAAGCAGGGCCGCGGGCCTAGAGTCGCCGTTCTGGATGGCATTACCGGGCCGCCGGGGAGGAATCTGGTGACCAGCACCGACAGTGCGGATGGAGTCCTTTCCTCCGCCACCATAGAGACCGATCCGAGCAGCGGGCTCGGGCCCACGCAGCGGCCCGTGCCGGATTTCCCGGAGCCCGAACCTCTGGAGGAGCACGGGCCCGCGCGGGTCGTGGCCATTTGCAACCAGAAGGGCGGCGTCGGCAAGACCACCACGACGATCAACCTGGGCGCGGCGCTCGCCGAGTACGGCCGCCGTGTCCTGCTCGTCGACTTCGACCCCCAGGGCGCTCTGTCGGTCGGCCTCGGCAAGGGCGACCCGCGGCAGCTCGACGTGACGATCCACAACCTCCTGCTCGAGAACGACCTCGACTGGGAGGACGTCGTCCTCGAAACCGGCGTCGACGGGATGGACCTGCTCCCGAGCAACATCGACCTGTCGGGCGCGGAGGTCCAGCTCGTCCACGAGGTGGGCCGCGAGTACATCCTTCAGGGCGCGCTCAAGTCGGCGGTTCCGCACTACGACTACATCCTCATCGACTGCCAGCCGTCGCTCGGCCTGCTCACCGTCAACGCGCTGGCCGCCAGCGACGGCGTGCTGATCCCGCTGGAGTGCGAGTACTTCGCGATGCGCGGTGTCGCGCTGCTCATGGAGACCATCGAGAAGGTCCAGAACCGGATCAACTCGAACCTGGTCATCGACGGCGTCCTCGGCACCATGTACGACTCGCGCACCCTGCACACCCGCGAGGTCCTCGCACGCATCGTCGAGGCGTTCGGCGACAAGGTCTTCCACACCGTCATCAACCGCACGGTGCGGTTCCCCGACGCGACCGTCGCCGGTGAGCCGATCACCTTCTTCGACCCCACCTCGATGGGCGCGAACGCGTACCGCGGGCTCGCGCGGGAGGTCCTGGTGCGTTGGTCCGGCGCCGAGGCGTGAGCCCGTCCCGGCCCGCCGCCCGCGGCGGCGGGTCATGACCCACCTGACACGACCGTGACGCAACCCCCCGCATCCCCGCCGCCGTACCCGCCGCCTCGCGCCGGTGCTCCGCCGCCCGAGAGCTCCCGGGGCGGGTCCGGGGTGCGGGCCGTGATTCTCGTCGCGCTCCTGGCGGTCGGTGTGCTGCTGGCGGGCGTCGCGGTGTTCCTCGTCCTGCGCGACGTCGGCGGCGACGACGACCGCGGCGGCGGTCCCGTCGACCTGCGCGAACCGATGACCTTGCAGCTCGTCCAGAAGGCGTCCCCGCCGCCGTGCGCGTCCGGCGCCCTCCCCGACGAGAACGGCTCCTCCTGCCTGACGCTCGCCCCGGAGCGCATGATCGTCGAACGGGTCGAGTACATCGAGGTGAAGCCGCCGTCGCCGCGGACCGGGACCGGCTGGACGGTCCGGATGAGGCTGACCCCCTCCGACGGCGAGGACTTCGGGCGGCTGACCGGCAGGGCCGCCGAGCGGCCCGGGACCTCGGACGCCAGGCGCATCGCGATGATCGTCGGCGGCGCCGTCGTCTCGGCGCCCACGGTCAGCGAACCCGTCACCGGCGGCGAAGTGATGATCCACGGCTCCTTCTCCCGGCCGGAGGCGGAGAACCTCGTCAGACGGATGACCGGGCGTTAGGACCGCGAGCCCGACGGACCCGCTCGCCGGGACCGGTCCGAGCGGTGCGGCGCACGTGGGACGATGGTGCCGGTGAACACAGCGCGGGAGGTGACCTCCGCTACCGTGAGCGACGTGCATGAGACGTCGCCGGGGCCGGAGCAGGAGAGCAAAGAGGAAGAGGGGTTCCGCGTTCACCTGGACAACTTCGAGGGGCCGTTCGACCTGCTCCTCGGGTTGATCTCCAAGCACAAGCTCGACATCACCGAGGTGTCGCTGCACAAGGTCACCGACGACTTCATCGCCTACATCCACTCCCACGGCAAGGACTGGGACCTCGACCAGGCCAGCCACTTCCTGCTCGTCGCCGCGACCCTGCTGGACCTCAAGGCCGCCCGGCTGCTGCCGTCCGGCGAGGTCGACGACGAGGAGGACCTCGCGCTGCTGGAGGCGCGCGACCTGCTTTTCGCGCGGCTGCTGCAGTACCGCGCCTACAAGGAGGTCGCGAAGGTGTTCGCCGAGCGGATCGCCGAGACGAGCCGCCGGTACCCGCGCATCGTGCCGATGGAGCCGCGGTTCGCCGATCTCCTGCCGGAGGTGCTGATCGGCCTCGGGCCCGAGGAGTTCGCGCGGCTCGCCGCCAAGGCGCTGACGCCGAAGGAGCCGCCGTCGGTCCCGGTCGAGCACATCTACCAGCCGAAGGCCAGCGTCGCCGAGCAGGCCGCGATCGTCGTGGAACGGCTCCGGCGGCTGCGCCGCGCGACCTTCCGCGTCCTCGCGTCGGACGCCAAGGGCACCTACGAGGTCGTCGCGCGGTTCCTGGCCCTGCTGGAGCTGTACCGGGATCAGAACGTGTCGTTCGAGCAGGACGAGCCCCTCGCCGAACTGCACGTCATCTGGACCGGCAGCGACGAGGGCGACATCGAGATCGGCGACGACTACGAGGGCGCCCGCACCGGCGACGGCGACGACGGTGACGAGGGCGCCGAGAACGACGAGAACGACGGGAACGACGGGAACGACGACCATCACGGGGACGAGGGAGACGATGAGCCAGGAACCCGGTGAGATGACCGAAAAACCGGGTGAAGCGACCGACGAACCCGATGAGGCGACGGAGGCCTCCGGTGAGGCGGCCGAAAGCGCCGACGGGTCCACGCCGGAGCTTCCCGGGCTGCGCGCCTCCATCGAGGCGATCCTGCTGGTCGCCGACGAGCCGATCGACGAGACGACGCTGGCGCAGCTGCTGGAGCGTCCCCGCGACGAGGTCGCCGGGACGCTGCGGGAGCTGTCGGCGGAATACACTGAGCAGGGCCGCGGGTTCGACCTCCGGGAGGTGGCCGGCGGCTGGCGCTTCTACACCCGGGACGTGTGCGCCCCGGTCGTGGAGCGGTTCGTCACCGACGGGCAGCAGGCACGGCTCACGCAGGCGGCGCTGGAGACGCTCGCCATCGTCGCCTACCGGCAGCCGGTGAGCCGCGCCCGCGTCTCGGCGATCCGCGGTGTCAACAGCGACGGGGTGATGCGCACCCTGACGCTGCGCGGGCTGATCGAGGACGCCGGGCAGGACCCCGAGACGCAGGCGCACCTGTACCGCACCACCGGGTACTTCTTGGAGAGGCTCGGGCTCCGCAGCCTCGACGAGCTGCCCGAGCTCGCCCCCTTCCTGCCCGATGACCTGCCCGACGACATACTCGACGACTTGGACGAGGACACGTGAGCGAGAAAGAGGGCGTCCGGCTGCAGAAGGTCCTGGCCGAGGCCGGGATCGGCAGCCGCCGTTACTGTGAGGAACTGATCGGCGAGGGCCGCGTCACCGTCGACGGGAAGAAGGTGTTCAGGTTCGGCGAACGCGTCGATCCCCGGACCGCCGTCATCCACGTGGACGGCAAGCGCGTCGAGACGCGTCCCGAGATGCGCTACTACGCCATCAACAAGCCGCGCGGCGTCGTGAGCACGATGGCGGACGAGAAGGGCCGCAAGTCCCTCGCCGACTACGTCGACGTGCCCGAGCGGCTGTTCCACGTCGGCCGCCTCGACACCGACACCGAGGGGCTGATCCTGCTCACCAACAACGGTGAGCTGTCGTACCGTCTCACCCATCCGAAGTACGGCGTCCCGAAGACCTACCTCGCCGAGATCCACGGGCCGATCCCGCGCGACCTCGGCAGGCGGCTGAGGGCCGGTGTGACGCTCGAGGACGGTCCCGCCAAGGCCGACCGGTTCCGGATCTTCGACCAGGTCGGCAAGCGCGTCCTGGTCGAGATCACCCTCCACGAGGGACGCAAGCACATCGTCCGGCGGATGCTGAAGCATGTCGGGTTCCCCGTCCAGCAGCTGGCCCGCATAGAGTTCGGTCCGATCAGGCTGGGCGCGTTGAAGCCGGGCACGCTGCGGGCGCTGACCGTCAGCGAGGTCGGTGAGCTGCACAAGGCCGTGGGCCTGTGAGCCGGCGGTACGAGAAGGGGGAACGGCTGTGGCGGTACGGGCGGTCCGCGGCGCGACACAGGTCGACGCCGACGACCGGGACCTGATCCTGGAGGCGACGACGGAGCTGGTCTCCGAGGTGATGGCCCGCAACGAGCTGACGACCGACGACGTCATCAGCGTCATCTTCACGACCACGCCGGACCTCACGGCCGAGTTCCCGGCGTTGGCGGCCCGCAAGCTCGGATTCCACGAGGTGCCGCTGCTGTGCGCGTCGGAGATCGACGTGCCGGGGGCGCTGCCGCGGGTCATCCGGCTGATGGCCCACATCGAGACGTCGCGTCCCCGCTCGGAGGTCCAGCACGTCTACCTTCGCGGCGCGACGGCACTGCGCCTCGACATCGCCCAGTGACGGCGCAGGGAGCCGGACGGAGGGGCGCACGGTGGACGGCGCGGTGAACGAGCACGGTGACCTGCGCGCCGTGGGACCGGGAGGGCAGTAGGGTGACCGGCGTGAGTGACGACTTCGCGGCGCGGCGCATCGTCGTGGTCGGGACGGGCCTGATCGGGACGTCGATCGCCCTGGCCATGCGGGAGCGCGGCGCCGAGGTGCTGCTGGCCGACCGGGACCCGGCCGCGTTGTCGATGGCCGTGGAGCTCGGCGCCGGCGAGAGGCTGCCGGACGAGACCGACGCGGGGCCCGCCGACCTCGCGGTGCTCGCCGTTCCGCCGGCGGCGGTGGCGGTGACCCTGCTGGACGCGCAGAAGCGCAACCTCGCGACCGCTTACACCGACGTGGCCAGCGTGAAGGCGCCGCCCTTGGCGCAGGCCGCCGAGCTGGGCTGCGACATGACGGCGTTCGTGGGAGGGCATCCGCTCGCGGGCCGGGAAAGGTCGGGTCCCGGCGCCGCCCGCGCGGACCTGTTCCTCGGCCGCCCCTGGGCGCTGTGCGCGCCCCCGGAGGCGGCCCCCGAGACGGTCGGGATCGTCACGGAGCTGGCGAAGGCGTGCGGCGCGATGCCGGTGCACGTGGACGCCGCCGAGCACGACCGCGCCGTCGCGCTCGTCTCGCACGCCCCGCACGTGGTGTCGGCCGCGGTCGCCGCCCGCCTCACCGGCGCCGACGACGTGGCGCTCGGACTCGCCGGGCAGGGCGTCCGGGACGTCACCCGCATCGCCGCCAGCGACCCGCGGCTGTGGATCGGGATCCTGACCGCGAACGCCGAGCCGGTCGCGGACGTGCTGGAGGCCGTCGCGACGGACCTCGCGGTGGCGGCGTCGCTGCTGCGCGACGGCAGCGAGGAGGCCGCGGCGCACGTGGCGGAGCTGCTGCTGCGCGGCAACGCGGGCCGCGCCCGCATCCCCGGCAAGCACGGCGGCGACCAGTCCGCGTACACGACCGTCCAAGTGGTCATCCCCGACCGTCCCGGCGAGCTCGCGATGGTCTTCCAGGCGGCGGGGATCGCGGGCGTCAACATCGAGGACGTGACCATCGAGCACTCGCCGGGCCGCCCGCTCGGCGTCCTCGAACTGTCGGTGAAGCCGGAGGCCGCCGAGCGGCTCGCCGCCGAGCTGCGGTCCCGGGGCTGGTCGGTGCCCGGCTGACGCGGCCGAGACGGCTCCGGGAAGGCGTGCGGCGCCCGCGCCGGCGGGCCCGGGGAGTGCGCCCGGCCCGGTAGCCTGGTTCGCCGTGGGTCGTCCCGGGGGGAGCCCGCGTTCCGGAGCGGCGAACGCCGCCCGGCTCGTCCGCAGACCCGCGCCGCAGGGCGCTTCCAACGGAACGGAGAGGGAGCGATCGTGCCGCTCGTCATCGCCATGGACGGACCCTCCGGGTCGGGCAAGTCAAGCGCGTCCAAGGGCGTCGCCCGCGCCTTGGGGCTGCGCTACCTGGACACCGGCGCGATGTACCGCGCCATGACGTGGTGGATGCTGAACAACGGCGTCCCGGTCGAGGACGAGGCCGCCGTCGCGGCCCGCGCGCACGAGCCGGTCATCGAGTCCGGCACCGACCCGGACGCGCCGGCGATCACGGTGGACGGGACGGACGTGTCCGGGCCGATCCGCACCCGCGAGGTGACGAACGCGGTCAGCGCGGTCAGCTCCGTCCCGGCGGTCCGCGCCCGGCTCGTCGCACTGCAGCGCGAGATCATCGGGTCCGGGGGCATCGTGGTGGAGGGCCGCGACATCGGCACGGTCGTCGCCCCGGACGCGCCGGTCAAGGTGTACCTGACCGCGAGCGAGGAGGTCCGGGCCGCGCGCCGCGCGAAGGACCTCGCGGCCGAGCCCGGGGTCACGGTGAGCCTCACGCAGGCGGAACAGGCGCGCCGGGACCGGCTCGACTCCACGCGGAAGGCGTCGCCGCTGACCAAGGCGGAGGACGCGCACGAGATCGACTCGACGGATCTCAGCCTGGACGAGGTCGTCGACGCGATCGTCCGCCTCGCCAAAGAACATGAGTGAGCGGGCGGCCTGACGGCGCCCGCGGGGACGGGACAGTGAGCGAGTACGAGTTCGAGACGGCGGACTTCGAGACGGCGGACGCCGCCGGAGACGCCGCCGGCGGCGCTTCCGGCGGCGCTTCCGGCGACGAGGGGCCCGCGCCGGTCGTGGCGGTGGTGGGACGGCCGAACGTCGGCAAGTCCACCCTCGTCAACCGCCTGATCGGCCGCCGCGAGGCCGTCGTGGAGGACGTGCCGGGCGTGACCCGCGACCGCGTCGCCTACGACACGTCGTGGAGCGGCCGGCGGTTCACCGTCGTGGACACCGGCGGCTGGGTGCCGGACGCCACCGGTCTCGCCGCGGCGATCACCGAGCAGGCGCGGCTGGCGGTCGACCTGGCCGACGTCGTGATGTTCGTGGTGGACGCGACCGTCGGCGTCACCGACCTGGACGAGGCCGTCGCGGAGATCCTGCGCCGCTCCGGCAAGCCCGTGGTGCTCGTGGCGAACAAGGTCGACAACGCGGCGCTCGAGCTCGACGCGGCGCTGCTGTGGTCGCTCGGCATCGGGGAGCCGCACCCGGTCAGCGCCCTGCACGGGCGCGGCAGCGGCGACCTGCTCGACGTGGTGCTGGAGGCGCTGCCGAAGGAGGCCCCGCGGGAGACGTTCGAGGACACCGGCGGGCCGCGGCGGGTCGCGCTGCTCGGCCGCCCGAACGTCGGCAAGTCGAGCCTGCTGAACAGGCTCGCGGGGGAGCAGCGCGCCGTCGTGGACGCGGTGGCCGGGACCACCCGCGACCCGGTCGACGAGCTGATCGAGCTCGGCGGGAAGACCTGGCGGTTCATCGACACCGCCGGGATCCGGCGGCGGTACCGGGAGAACCAGGGCGCCGACTACTACGCGACGCTGCGCACCAAGTCGGCGTTGGAGCGCGCCGAGGTGGCGGTCGTGCTGGTGGACGCCGAGCAGTCGCTCGCCGAGCAGGACCTGCGGATCATCTCGATGGTGATCGAGGCCGGCCGGGCGCTCGTCATCGCCTACAACAAGTGGGACCTGCTGGACGAGGAGGGCCGCCACTACCTGGAGCGGGAGATCGACCGGCAGCTCCACAACGCGCGCTGGGCGCCGCGGGTGAACATCTCGGCCAAGACCGGGCGGCACGTGGAGAAGCTGGTCCCGGCGATCGAGACGGCCCTGGAGGGGTGGGGCACGCGCGTCCCCACGTCCAAGCTGAACCAGTTCTTCACCGATCTGGTGAACGCGCACCCGCACCCGGTCCGCGGCGGCAAGCAGCCGCGTGTGCTGTTCGCGACGCAGGCGGGGGTGCGGCCCCCGCGGTTCGTGCTGTTCACCACCGGGTTCCTGGAGGAGGGGTACCGCCGGTTCATCGAGCGCCGGCTGCGCGAGGACTTCGGGTTCGCCGGGACGCCCCTCGACATCGCCATGAAGATCCGCAAGAGGCGCGCCAAGGGCCGCCGGTAGCACCGCGGCGGCCGCCGAGCGGCGATGACGGGCGGTTCCGGCCCGCCCGGGATCTTCCCGGGCGGGCCGCGGCATGTCACCATGCCTCTGGGGACGCGAGTAAGTCTTCCATTACTCGCGTGACCGTGTGGTCAGTTCCGGATCGGTGGCCGGGGCGGTCCCGGGCATCGGCGTGCGGGCCGAGAGGTGCGATGTGAAGCTGTTGCTGCTGGTCTCCTGTGCGGTCGTCTGCGTCGCGCTCAGCTTCGTGTGGCGGGAGCCGTGGATCGGCGGCGTCGGTCTGCTGATCGGCTTCGCCGCTATGTTCACCGACCGCGACGACGTGCCGCTGGACGACGAGCGGAACCGGTACGAGACGACGGCGTCCGTCCGCAGGATGCGCGCCCGGAACCGCTGACGGCGCTCGCGCGAGCGGGCCGGGGCGGCGCGGCGCCCGGTCAGCGTTCGTGACGCGGCTCACCCGCGACCGGCCGGTCTCCGGGGCGCGGAGGCGGTGCTCCCGGCGGTGCGGGCGGCGGGTTGTCCCGCGCGTAGCGGCCGTACACAAGCTGTTGCGTCGTGCCCGAGCCGGTCCGCCCGGCCTCGGGCGGGCCCGCGGGCGTCTGCTCCGCACGCCGGGCGGCCCGCCGGGCTGTTTCGCGGGCGCCTGCCGCGGCGAAGCGGCCGAGGGCGAGCCCGGCGAGGAACGCGATGACGACGCCGAGCCCGGTGAACCCGGCGAGCTGCTCGGCGATCCGCACGCGCTCGTCCGTCCCGAGCGGTGCGCCGACGCCGCCGGCGTCCCACAGGCCGGCGACGGTGTGCCCCGCGGCGAACCAGGCCCCGCCGAGTGCGGCGACCCAGGCGCCGAACATCGCGAGGGCGCGGCCCGTGACGGCGAGCACGATGAGGCCGCCGAGGACGACGGCCGCCGCGGGCGCGATGCTGAGCTGGAGCCGGTCGGTGTCGTAGACCCACGTCTCGTCGGGTGCGAAGCCGAAGTCGACGTACGGGCCCACGAACGGCAGCAGCCCGCCCCACAGGCCGAGCAGCACCAGGAGCGTTCCGGTGAGGAGCCCGCGGGTGCGCGGGGCGCGCGTGGTCCCAGTCATGATCATTCCTCCTGACCGGGCGAGTAAATTCGGTTTAAAACACCCAATACCCGGACCAAATCACTCCACACGGCCGGGAAGGACGGCCCGCCGACGAGGAGCGCGAGCCGCGTTTCGCCTCGTGCGCCGCGGGCTCGGGCGCGGCGTCGATGGCAGAGCCGGAGAACGGCATCTGCTGGATACGGTGCACATAAAACCTCGCATCTTCGCAAGCTTGAGGCGATATGCCTCGTACTTGCCAGTTACGCTTGGGGACGTGACGACGTTCCGGATCAGTGAGGCGGCCGCGCTGCTCGGGGTCAGCGCGGACACCGTCCGGCGCTGGGTGGACGGTGGACGGCTCCCCGCCTCGCGGGACGAGCACGGGCGCCGTCTGGTGCCGGGCGCCGAGCTCGCCGCCTTCGTGCGCGACCAGGCCCGCTGCGCGGAGACCTCCGGTCGGGCCGGGCGATTCTCCTCGGCGCGCAACCGGCTGCGGGGGATCGTGACCGAGGTCGTGCGCGACGGGGTGATGGCGCAGGTCGAGATTCAGGCGGGGCCGTTCCGGGTCGTGTCGCTGATGAGCCGCGAAGCGGCCGACGACCTCGGGCTGGAGGTGGGCGTGGTCGCCGACGCGGTCGTGAAGTCCACCAACGTGGTCGTCGAACTGCCCGAGCCCGGCTGACGGCGCCGGAGGAGACCGGACGTGCCATGAGACGAGCCCTCGAGCTGCTGCGGCGGACGCGGGGGACCGCGCCGGGCCGCAGGGGAGAAGGAGCCGAGGCCCGGGGCGCCGACCGGCTGCCCGGCCGTCCGCCGCTGATTCTGCTGGCGCCCGCGCTGGCGGGGCTCGCGTTCCTGGTGCTGCCGCTGCTCGGGCTGCTCGTGCGCGCCCCCTGGTCCACGCTCGGCACCCGCCTCGCGCAGCCGCAGGTGCTGGAGGCGTTGCGCCTGTCCCTGGTCAGCGCGACCATCGCGACCGGCCTGTGCCTGCTGTTCGGCGTCCCGCTGGCCTGGACGCTCGCGCGGGCCCGCTTCCCCGGGGCCGGTCTCGTCCGGGCGCTGGTGACCGTGCCGCTGGTGCTGCCGCCGGTGGTCGGGGGCGTCGCGCTGCTGCTCGTGCTCGGCCGGCGCGGACTGGTCGGCGGCTGGCTGGACTCGGCGTTCGGGATCACGTTCCCGTTCACCACCGCCGGGGTCGTCCTGGCCGAGACGTTCGTGGCGATGCCGTTCCTGGTGATCAGCGTGGAGGGCGCCCTGCGCGCCGCCGACCTGCGCTACGAGGAGGCCGCCGCCACGCTCGGGGCCGGCCGGTGGACGATCTTCCGGCGGGTGACGCTCCCGCTCGTCGCCCCCGGGGTGCTGGCCGGCGCCGTCCTGTGCTGGGCGCGGGCGCTCGGCGAGTTCGGGGCGACGATCACCTTCGCCGGCAACTTCCCGGGCCGCACGCAGACGATGCCGCTGGCGGTGTACCTGGCGCTGGAGACCGATCCGCAGGCCGCGATCGTGCTGAGCCTCATCCTGCTGGCGGTGTCGGTCGCCGTGCTGGCCGCCCTGCGCGGCCGTTGGATGGACGCCTCCCGATGAGCGACGTGGACGACGCGGACGAGGTGAACGGCGGGCACGAGGTGAACGGCGCGGGCGCGCCGGCGCGGACGGCCGGCGGGTCCGGCCGCGGGCTGGACGCGCGGCTCGTGGTGCGGCGCGCCGCGTTCGAGCTGGACCTCGCCCTCACCGCCGCGCCCGGCGAGGTGGTGGCGCTGCTCGGCCCGAACGGCGCGGGCAAGAGCACCGCGCTGCGCGCGCTGGCGGGGCTGGTCGCGACGGCCGGCGGCCACATCCGGCTCGACGGCCGCGACCTTCGGCCGCTTCCGCCCGACCGGCGTGGCGTCGGCATGGTCTTCCAGGACTACCTGCTGTTCCCGCACCTCAGCGTGCTGGAGAACGTCGCGTTCGGGCCGCGCTGCCGGGGCGCCGGCCGCCGCGCCGCCCGCCGCCGCGCCGCGCACTGGTTGGAGCGCGTCGGCATGGCGGAGTACGCGTCGGCCCGGCCGCGGGAGCTGTCCGGCGGGCAGGCCCAGCGCGTCGCCCTCGCCCGCGCCCTCGCCGTCGAGCCCGGCCTGCTCCTGCTGGACGAGCCGCTGTCCGCCCTCGACGCGCACACCCGGCTGGAGATCCGCGCCGCGCTCGGCCGTCATCTCGCCGGGTTCGGGGGCGCGTCCGTGCTCGTCACCCACGATCCGCTGGACGCGATGGTGCTGGCCGACCGCATCGTCGTCGTGGAGGGCGGGCGTCTCGTCCAGGAGGGCGGTCCCGCCGAGGTGGCGCGCCGCCCCCGCACCGACTACGTCGCGCGCCTGGTCGGGCTGAACCTGTACCGGGGGCGTGCGAAGGCGGGCGTGGTGACGATCGGGGACGGCGCCTGGACGCTCGACACTGTGGACTCTCTCGAAGGTGACGTTTTTCTGGCCTTCGCGCCATCGGCGGTCGCGCTGTACCGGACCCGTCCCGACGGCAGCCCCCGCAATCTCTGGCAGACCCGTGTCGCCGCGGTGGAACGCCAGGGCGACCGTGTTCGGGTGCGGCTGGCCGGGCCGCCTTTCGACGCCGTTGCGGACGTCACACCGGCGGCCGTCGCGGAGCTCCAATTGACGGAAGGCAGCCCGATATGGGCGGCCGTGAAGGCCACCGAAACGCACGTTTACCCAGCTTGACCGGACCGGGGCCCCGGCATGGTGGTGTCGTGTCGGGGATACGCGTATGCAAGTGATATCAGCCACAAAAGGGGCATGGAAGGGCCAATACGGGACTCGATTGGTCCAGACCAAATAGCAAAAACGGCGCGTCTTGTTCATCATGCAGAGATCCTGCGAACAACTGAAGGAGCTGCCCCGTGTCCAAACAGGTTCCCGGCCTCGATCAGGCCCCGACCGGCCACACCGAACTCGTCGAGTGGGTGCGCGGGATCGCCGAGCTGACCAAGCCGGATCGCGTCGAGTGGTGTGACGGCTCAGACGCCGAGTGGGATCGCCTGACCGGGCTCCTCGTCGAGCAGGGCACCCTCACCCGGCTCAACCCGGACAAGCGGCCGAACAGCTTCTACGCGGCCTCCGACCCCACGGACGTGGCCCGCGTCGAAGACCGCACGTTCATCTGCTCCGAGAAGGAGGAGGACGCCGGCCCCACCAACAACTGGGTCGCCCCCGACGAGATGCGGCGGACCCTCAACGGCCTCTTCGACGGATGCATGAGGGGCCGCACCATGTACGTGGTGCCCTTCTGCATGGGGCCTCTCGGCGGCCCGATCTCCCAGCTCGGCGTGGAGATCACCGACTCGGCCTACGTCGCCGTGTCCATGAGGATCATGACGCGGATGGGCGAGCCCGCGCTGCGGCTCATCGAGGAGCGCGGATCGTTCGTCAAGGCGGTGCACTCCGTCGGCGCGCCCCTGGAGCCGGGCCAGAAGGACGTGAAGTGGCCGTGCAACTCCACCAAGTACATCACCCACTTCCCCGAGACCCGTGAGATCTGGTCGTTCGGGTCCGGGTACGGCGGCAACGCGCTGCTCGGCAAGAAGTGCTACGCGCTGCGAATCGCGTCCACGATGGCGCGCGACGAGGGCTGGCTGGCCGAGCACATGCTCATCCTGAAGCTGACGCCGCCGTCGGGGGAGACCCGGTACGTCGCGGCGGCGTTCCCGTCGGCGTGCGGGAAGACCAACCTCGCGATGCTGGAGCCGACCATCCCCGGCTGGAAGGTCGAGACGATCGGCGACGACATCGCCTGGATGCGGTTCGGCGAGGACGGCCGGCTCTATGCCATCAACCCCGAGGCCGGGTTCTTCGGCGTCGCGCCCGGAACCGGGGAGAGCACCAACGCCAACGCCGTGAAGACGCTGTGGGGCAACAGCATCTTCACCAACGTCGCGCTCACCGACGACGGCGACGTGTGGTGGGAGGGCCTCACCGACGAGCCGCCCGCGCATCTGATCGACTGGCGCGGCAACGACTGGACCCCCGACTCGGACACCCCGGCCGCGCACCCGAACGCCCGGTTCACCACGCCGGCGAGCCAGTGCCCGATCATCGCCCCCGAGTGGGAGGACCCGAAGGGCGTCCCGATCTCGGCGATCCTGTTCGGCGGCCGCCGCGCGACCGCCGTGCCGCTGGTCACCGAGTCGTTCGACTGGCAGCACGGCGTGTTCCTCGGCGCGAACGTCGCGTCGGAGAAGACCGCCGCGGCCGAGGGCACCGTGGGCGAACTGCGCCGCGACCCGTTCGCGATGCTGCCGTTCTGCGGCTACAACATGGGCGACTACTTCGGCCACTGGCTGAAGATCGGCCGTTCCGCCGACCCCGAGAAGCTCCCGCGGATCTACTACGTCAACTGGTTCCGCAAGAACGCCGACGGCA
The DNA here is from genome assembly GCA_036564055.1 of Spirillospora sp. Taxonomy (GTDB): domain Bacteria; phylum Actinomycetota; class Actinomycetes; order Streptosporangiales; family Streptosporangiaceae; genus Spirillospora. Next base: position 1,419 of record DATCLF010000115.1, on the reverse strand, counting down.
AGTACATCTGGCCCGGTTTCGGCGAGAACAGCCGCGTGCTCAAGTGGATCGTCGAGCGGCTCAACGGCCAGGCCGACGCGGTCAAGACCCCGATCGGGCACCTGCCGACCAAGGAGTCTCTCGACACCGAGGGACTGTCGATCGACGACGCCGACCTGGAACTCCTCCTCTCGGTGGACACGGACGTGTGGAAGGAGGAGGCGGCGCTCATCCCCGAGCACTTCGAGAGGTTCGGCGACCACCTGCCGAAGGAGCTGTGGGACGAGTACCACGACCTGGTGCGGCGTCTGGAGGGCTGAGCCCGCACGCACCGCTCGGTGAGCCCGTCCGCCGCCCCACCCGGCGGGCGGGCTCACCGCCTTTTCGAAACCTCAACCGAGGTTGAGGTCGCATAGGATGGCGGCCATGACGCGGCTTGAGCACCGGGTGCAGGAACTGACCGTCGGGCAGCTCGCCGAGCGCAGCGGCGTGTCGGTGTCGGCGCTGCACTTCTACGAGTCCAAGGGCCTGATCCGCAGCCGCCGCACGTCGGGCAACCAGCGCCGCTTCACCCGTGACACGCTCCGCCGGGTCGCGTTCATCAAGGTCTCGCAACGGGTCGGGATACCGCTCAGCCGGATCCGCGACGCCCTCACCGCCCTCCCCGAGGAGCGCACGCCGACGGTGGAGGACTGGGCGCGGCTGTCGGAGGGGTGGCGCAGCGAGCTCGACGCCCGCATCCGCCAGCTCGAACGCCTCCGCGACGACCTCACCGAGTGCATCGGCTGCGGCTGCCTGTCGATCAACAAGTGCGCCCTGGCCAACCCCTGCGACCGGCTCGGGGACGAGGGGCCGGGGCCGCGCAGGCTCCTCGTCCGCGGAGACGACGCGGACGGCGGGCGGGAAGCAGACGCCGGGAGCCACGACAACGGAAAAGACGCGGCGGCCGTGTCCTCCCAGGAGGAGGAGGCGTCGGGCGACGTCGGCGGTTGCGCCGTCAGCGGAAACTGACCGTACGGACGGTTCCCGCCCGTACGGTCATGCCTCCGTTCTCGGCCCCTCGGCTCCGAACCGTCCGTCTTGTCGACGGCCGTGGCGTGCCGGCGTCCGCCGGGGCGTCAGCGGGAGTGCGGGTCGAAGCGGCGCGGCGCCGGTTCACGTCCCGCCGGCTGGGTCGGCGCGGGACGCGCGGGGATCGGCTCGATCGGCAGCTCGACCGGCTCGTCGCCGAGCGTGAACTGCTGCCCGTGGTGCCACAGCTCCAGGCCGGGGCCCTCCATCAGCTCGTAGGTGGCCGACTCCGCGACCACCGTGACCTTGATCAGGTTGCCCCGGTACCGCATCCGGAACGACAGCCGGCTGATGCCGCCCGGCAGGCGCGGCGCGAAACGCAGCTTGCCCTTGCCCGCCCGCATCCCGCCGAACCCGGCGACGAGACCG
>DATCLF010000114.1:0-9741 GCA_036564055.1 Spirillospora sp. | reverse complement strand
CGCCCGTCACATAGACGCCGTTGCGCTCGCCCAGCTCACCGGTCTCCAGGTCGACCAGGTACTTGGGGACGAGGAACATCGACAGGCCCTTGGTGCCGGGGCCGGCGCCCTCGGGACGCGCGAGCACCAGGTGGAAGATGTTCTCGGCCAGGTCGTGCTCGGCGGAGGTGATGAAGCGCTTCACGCCCTCGATGTGCCAGGTGCCGTCGGGCTGCTCGACGGCCTTGGTGCGTCCGGCTCCGACGTCGGAGCCGGCGTCCGGCTCGGTCAGCACCATCGTGGCGCCCCACCGCCGTTCGAGGGCGAGCTCGGCGAACCGCCTCTGCTCCGGGGTTCCGATGTTCCACAGGATCTGGGCGAAGGTCGGACCGGACGCGTACATGTAGACGGCCGGGTTCGCTCCGAGGAGCTGTTCGGCCACCGCCGACATGAGGGAGCGCGGGGCACCCGTCCCGCCGAGTTCGGGGCTGAGGTCGAGGCGGAACCACTCGGCGTCCATCCACGCCTCGTACGACTTCTTGAAGCTCTCCGGCAGCGTCACGGTGCCGGTGGCCGGGTCGAACTCCGGCGGGTTGCGGTCGGCGTCCGCGAAGGACTCGGCGACCGGCCCCTCGGCCAGCCGGTTCACCTCCTCAAGGATGCTGCGCGCCGTGTCCTCGTCCAGGTCGGCGTACGGGCCGCTGCCGAGGAGGTCCTGACGCCTGAACACCTCGAAGAGGTTGAACTCCAGGTCCCGGAGGTTGCTCTTGTAGTGCCCCATGTCGAGACTCCGTCTGGTTCTGCGGTGCCAGGCGGCCCCGCGCATCGTACTGACTAGTAACTAACGACATGCTACCCGCTGGTAACTAGTGCGAGCCACCCCAAAGCACCGTGAGAGACAGCACCCGGAGGAGCCCGACCGGACACCGGTGGGAAGATCAGGACGACGCAACGCAAAGGGAGGTGCGCATGGAGCAAAGGGACGCCGGCCCCCCGAGGCTGACCGTCATCGGCACCGGCTATCTCGGCGCCACGCACGCGATCTGCATGGCCGCCCTCGGCTTCGAGGTCCTCGGCGTGGACACCGACGCCGAGAGAATCCGCAGGCTGGCCGCCGGGGAGGTGCCGTTCTTCGAGCCCGGCCTGCCGGAGCTGCTCACCAAGGCCCTCGACTCCGGCCGCCTCCGGTTCTCGACCTCCCACGCGGAGGCCGCCGCGTTCGGCGACGTCCACTTCCTGTGCGTCGGAACCCCGCAGCTCCCCGACTCCGACGGCGCCGACCTGTCCTACGTGGACGCCGCCGTCCGCTCCCTCGCGCCGCACCTGCGCCGCCGCGCCCTCGTCGTCGGCAAGTCCACCGTCCCGGTCGGGACGGCGCAGCGGCTCACCGGCGTCGTCCAGGAGCTGGCGCCCGCGGGCACCGACGTCGAGCTGGCCTGGAACCCCGAGTTCCTCCGCGAGGGCTACGCCGTCGACGACACCATGCGCCCCGACCGGCTCGTGTTCGGCGTCGCGTCCGAGTGGGCGCACGACCAGCTGCGCGCGGCCTTCAAGCCCGTCCTGGACCTCGGCACCCCCGTGATCCGCACCGACCTCGCCACCGCCGAGCTGGTGAAGGTCGCCGCGAACTCCTTCCTCGCCACCAAGATCTCCTACATCAACGCGATGGCCGAGGTCTGCGAGGCGGTCGGCGCCGACGTCAAGGACCTCGCCGACTCCCTCGCCCTCGACGAGCGCATCGGCGGCCGGTTCCTGCGTCCCGGCCTCGGGTTCGGCGGCGGCTGCCTCCCCAAGGACATCCGCGCGTTCGCGCACCGCGCCGAGGAGATCGGCGTCGGCCACGCCGTCGCCTTCCTGCGCGAGGTGGACGACATCAACCGGCGCCGCCGCGCCCGCACCGTCGACCTCGTCCGCGAGGTCCTCGGCGGCTCGGTCTCCGGCAAACGGATCGCCGCGTGGGGCGCCGCGTTCAAACCGAACTCCGACGACATCCGCGACGCCCCCGCGCTGGACGTGGCGCGCTCGCTGCACGGCCTCGGCGGGGACGTCCGCGTCCACGACCCCGTCGCGCTCGACAACGCGCGCCGCGCCTTCCCGGAACTGAGCTACGGCGACAGCGCCTTCGACGTCGCCGAGGGCGCCGACGTCGTCGTCCTGCTCACCGAGTGGTCGGTCTTCAAGGAGGTCGACCCGCGGGCGCTCGGCGAGGTCGTCCGCCACCGGCGGGTCGTCGACGGCCGCCACGCCCTCGACGCGGCGCGCTGGCGCGCCGCGGGCTGGGAGTACCGCGCCCTCGGCCGCTGCTGAACTCCCGCGAATCGAACCTTCCGGAACGCGAACTCCCATGACAACGTCTATCTGGGACGAGAGTGACCGGGGGCGCCCACGAGGGAAGGATGGATCTTGGTCTTCAAGAAGCTGCGTCAGATGGCCGGCATCGGCGGTCCCTCCGTCGAGACGGTTCTGCACGACCCGAACACCATGCCCGGCGGCGTCCTCACCGGTGAGGTCACCGTCATCGGCGGTCAGTACAACTCCGACATCAGGTCGTTGAACCTCGCCCTGCGCACCAAGGTGGAGGTCGAGTCCGGCGACAACGAGTACAAGCAGAACATCGAGTACGCCAAGCTCCCGATCGCCGGAAGCTTCACCCTTCAGGAGGGCGCCCGCCACACCGTCCCGTTCCAGATGCCCATCCCGTGGGAGGCGCCGCTCACCCACTTCTACGGGCAGCCGCTGTACGGCACCACGGTCGGCGTCGCGACCGAGCTGGAGGTCGCGGGCGCCCTCGACCCCGGCGACCTCGACCCGATCGCCATCCATCCCCTCCCCGCCCAGGAGCGCATCCTGGCCGCCTTCGCCAACCTCGGCTTCCGCTTCATCGGCGCCGACTGCGAACGGGGCCGCATCTGGGGCGTGCACCAGGAGCTGCCGTTCTACCAGGAGATCGAGTTCCACCCCCCGGGCCAGTACTCCCGCGGCATCAAGGAGCTCGAAGTCACGTTCGTCGCGTACCCGCAGTCGATGGAGGTCGTGCTGGAGCTCGACAAGCGCGGCGGCATCTTCACCGAGGGCCGCGACGCGTTCTGCCGGTTCACCGTCGACTACGCCACCTTCGGCAACACCAACTGGGAGCAGCAGCTCGACGGCCTCCTGCAGGACGCATGCCGCCGCAGGGGATTCTTCTGACCACGTGACGAGGCCGGACGGCCCCCTCCGCGCCTTGATCGCGGAGGGGGTCTCCCCATAGAAAGAACTCCGTGCCCCGACCCCCCGGACTCAACGACGCAGAGCGGCGCCTCTGGGCCGCGTTTGCCACGGGCGCGACCGTCGTGCTCGGCGACGACCGGCCGGCCGAACCGTCCCCCGACCGCATCGTCCGCGCCGAGACCATCACCCGGCTGCTGCTCGGCGCGGAGGAACCGCAGGCCGGCGCCGTCGCGGCCGTGCGCCTGCGCGGCGCCTACATCATGGGCAGGCTCGACATCTCGGGGGGCTCGGTCGACTACGAGCTGCGCCTGGAACAGTGCACGCTCGCCGAAGAACCCGACTTCTCCAACGCCGAGACCCGCGAGGTGCGGTTCGCCGAGTGCTGGATGCCCGGCTTCGACGCCGGCGGACTGCGCACGGACGGCTTCCTCAGCCTGTCGGGGTCGCGGATCGAGGGAGAGGTCCGGTTGCCGCGCGCCCAGCTCGGCGGCGGCCTGCGGATGAACAACACGACGATCATCGCGCCCGACGAGAACGCATGGGCGCTGTTCAGCGGTGGCCTCATCGTCGAGGCCGGCACCTTCATCCGCAACGCGCACATCACCGGCAGCGTGCGCTTGGTCGGGGCCCGGATGAACGGCGGCCTGTTCATGGAGGGGACGACCCTCCACAACCCCGGCCGGCTCGCGCTCGACGCCATGAACATGGTCGTGGAGGACGCCGCCGAGTTCAGCCGCGGGTTCACCGCGCTCGGCACCCTGCGGCTGCGCAGCGGCCGCTTCAACGGCATCCTGTCGTTCTCCCGGGCGCGGCTCGACTCCGGCGACCCCGAGCGGATGGCGCTGCACGCCAGTCACATCCAGGCCGACGAGCTGCTGCTCTGGCCGGAGGAGAAGATCAGGGGCCGGGTGTCGCTGTCGTACTCCCGGATCAACCTGATCATGGACCATCCGGACATCTGGCCGGACGAGCTGTACCTGAACGGCACGACCTACGAGACGCTCCGCGGCGCCGAGTTCAAGGACCGTCTCGACTGGATATCCCGTGACAAGGAGTTCCATCTCCAGCCGTACGAGCAGCTCGCGTCCTGGTATCACGGCATCGGGCACGATGACCTCGCCCGCAAGGTGCAGCTCGCCAAGCTCCGCGCCCGGCGCCGCATGCTGCACCCGGTCGGCAGGGCGTGGAACCACCTGCTGGACTGGACGGTCGGGTTCGGCTACCGGCCCTGGCTCGCGTTCGCGTGGTTCGCGGCGCTGCTCGTCACCGGCACCACGGTGTTCTCGATCGAACATCCCCGTCCGATCAAGCCGAAGGACGAGCTTCCGGCGTTCCACGCGCTGATCTACACGCTCGACCTGCTGATCCCGCTCGACACGTTCGGGCAGCAGTTGTCGTACGACGCGGTGAACTGGTCGCGGTGGGTGGCGTACGGGCTCATCGCCGCGGGCTGGGTGCTCGCCACGGCGCTCATCGCCGGGGCGACGCGGGTCCTGCGTCCCGGCTCGGAGACTCGGTGACCCGTACCGGGCGCCGGAACGCCGGGGGCCGCCCGGCGTCCGCCGAGACGCACGTCAACGAGAACGGAGAGTCATGGGCACATATCTGATCACCGGCGCGACGGGCGGCATCGGCAAGGCGGTGGCCGGCCGGCTCCGCGAGCGGGGGCACGACCTCGTCCTCGTCGGCCGCTCCCCCGAGCGCCTCGCCGGGCTGGAGGACGAGCTGCGCGAGGGCGCGCACTCGGCCACGCAGGTCATCACGCCGGGGGCGGTGCCGTCGCCGTCGTCGGCGTCCGTCACCACGATCGCGCTGGACCTCGCCGAGCCGCGGCGCATCGAGGCGTCACTGGCCGGCGCGCGGCTGCCCGAGCGGCTGGACGGCGTCATCCACTCCGCCGGCGTCGTCCACCTCGGGCCGGTGGCCGAGACCACCACCGACCAATGGAACGAGCACCTGGCGGTCAACCTGGTGTCGGCGGCCGAGCTGACGCGGCTGCTGCTGCCCGCGCTGCGCGCCGCCGAAGGGCACGTCGTCTTCGTGAACTCGACCGCGGGCCTGCGCGCCAATCCGCAGTGGTCGGCGTACGCGGCGAGCAAGTTCGGGCTGCGCGCCCTGGCCGACTCGCTGCGCGCGGAGGAGCCGTCCTTGCGGGTCACGAGCGTCCACCCGGGGCGGACGGCCACCGAGATGCAGCGCAAAGTGCGCGCCCAGGAGGGCGGTGCCTACGTCGAGGACGACTACGTCGATCCTTCGACCGTCGCCCGGGTCATCGTGTGGGCGCTGGAGACGCCCCGCGACTCGGTCGTCTCGGACGTCACAGTTCGCCCTTGACGCGTCTGCGGCGCAGGAACCAGGCGCCGAGCACCCCGCCGATGAGGCCGAACAGGTGACCCTGCCAGGAGATGCCCGGCTCGCCGGGGATGACGCCGAACAGCATCGTCCCGTAGAGCGCGACGACCACGATCGCGATCGCGACGTCGAGCAGGTTGCGCTCGAAGATCCCGCGTCCGACCAGGTAGCCGAAGAAACCGAAGATCAGGATGCTGGATCCGAGGGTGTTGGCGGAGCCGGTGAACCACACCCCGAGCCCGCCGACGACGATCACGACCAGGCTCATGGCGAGGAACTTGGCGATCCCGCGCGCCGCCGCGATGAACCCGAGGATCAGGAACGGGACGGTGTTGGCCATCAGGTGACCGAAGCCGCCGTGCATGAACGGCGCGGTGAAGATGTCGGGGAGGTCGTTGACGTCGCGCGGCTGGATGCCGAACCTGTCGAGCCAGCCGTTCATCGCGTAGTCGACGGCCTCGAGGACCCACATCACCGCGGTGACGGCGCCGATCAGAACCGCGGACGACAGTGCGCGGACACCGTGCTTGGCCAGCCCTTCGGACCGCTGCCGTTGGGGGACATAGCTCATATCAGCCACCGTAAGCCTCGACGACCTTGCCTCATCAACGCTTGGGACGTCCGGAATGTGCCCGGGGATCGCTCAGGCGGCCCTCACGCGGCCGGGTCCCGGGCGACGCGATCGGAGGCACCGGATCGCCGGCAATGGGATCGCCGGCAATGGGATCGGTGGCGATGAGATCGGTGGGGATGAGGTCCGGAAGGGCCGGATCCTCGGACGGCCCGGCCGGGTCTCAGGCCGCGGAGGCGTGCTCCGACACCGACGCGTCCCCGCGGACGACGATGACGGGCAGCGGGCGCCGCACGGGGGCCTCGGCGGTCCGGCGCAGGTAGCGGCGCTCCTCCGGGGTCGTCCCGCCCCAGATGCCGTCGGGCTCGCCGACCTTCAGCGCCCACGCGAGGCAGTCGGCCTTCACCGGGCAGTTCGCGCAGATGGCCTTGGCCGCCTTCTCCTGTTCCTGGAGCACCGGCGCCGAGTAGCCGATCGGGAAGAACAGGTCGGGGTCGGCACCGCGGCAGATGGCGTGGTCGGTCCAGTGCTCCTCGTTCTCGTTGTTGTGCATGGCTTCTCCCTGCGCGGCGACGAGACCACCGGCAGTTCGGATCGTCGGGGTGGTCCCACTCAGCGTAGTACTACGCCACGTAGTACTACAAGACCGTCGTAGACGTTGCAAGTTAGCGTCCGGATAGCCTGTGAGGTGTGAAGCGTGATCAAGAAGTGACCTTTCGCGAGGCGACGGTGGCCGATCTGCCCCGGATCGTCCAACTTCTCGCGGACGATCCCCTGGGAGCCACCCGCGAAACACCGGGGGAGGAGATCCCCGAGGCCTACTACACCGCTTTCACCGCGATCGAGAAGGACCCCAACAACGCCGTGATCGTCGCGGAGGTCGACGGCACCGTCGCGGGGACCTTCCAGCTCACCTACATCCCCGGACTCACCTACACCGGAGGCGAACGCGCCCAGATCGAAGGCGTCCGGGTCGCCTCGGACTACCGCGGCCTCGGCGTCGGCCAGGCTATGATCAACTGGGCCATCGAGCAGGCGCGCGCCCGCGGCTGCCGCGTCGTCCAGCTCACCACCGACCGCCAGCGCCCCGACGCGATCCGCTTCTACCAGAAGATCGGCTTCCGCCCCTCCCACATGGGCATGAAGTACCACCTGCGCGACACCTGACGGGCTCGCCGCCCGAGGCCCCCGTCGGGATGATCTCGACTCTTCTGTCGTTGTTCACCCCGGCGTGGAATGCTTGACACCGAGTTGTTACGTGTGTCGCGTTGTGCTGAGGGGGTCGAGCGTGGCCGAAAGGCATCTCGAGATAGAGCAGAAGTACGATGCCGCAGCCGACTTCGTCCTGCCGGACCTCGAAGGTCTGCCGGGAGTGACGTCCGCCGGGGCACCCGAAGCGCACGCGCTGCACGCCGCCTACTTCGACACCGCCGACCTGCGGCTCGCGGCCCACGGGATCACGCTGCGCCGCCGGCGGGGCGGACCCGACGCCGGATGGCACCTCAAGATGCCGGCCGGGCCCGACAGCAAGGTGGAGCTGCGGGCCTCCCTGGGCCGTCCGCGCTCGGTCCCGGCGCGGCTGTCCGGGCTGGTCGCGGCCTACACGCGAGGTGCGGAGCTGCAGCAGGTCGCGACGCTGGAGACCGAGCGGACCCTCGTCCGGCTGTACGGCCCGGACGGCACCGAGCTGGCGGAGATCGCCGACGACCTGGTGACCGGCACCGTCGGGGACGCCGAACCCGAACGGTGGCGGGAGATCGAGGTCGAGCTGAGGGACGGTCCCCCCGACCTGCTGAAGGCGGCGGGCAAGCGGCTGCGCAAGGCCGGCGCCAAGAAGGGCAGGTCGTCGTCCAAGCTCCAGCGGCTGCTCGGCGAGGCCGTGGTCCCGTCCGAGGCGGCGGCCGCGCGGGCGGCGGCACGGTCGCGGATCGCGGCGGCCGCCTCCAACGGCAAGGGGCCGACGATCACGACGGGCGAGGTGGTCATGGGCTACATCGCCGAGCAGGTCGAGGCCATCCTCGCGTTCGACCCGAAGGCCCGGCTCGGCGAGGAGGACGCCGTCCACAGGATGCGGGTGGCGACGCGTCGGCTGCGCAGCGCCCTGCGCACCTACCGGCCCGTCCTGGACGCCGACCGCATCGCGCCGCTCGGCCCGGAGCTGCGCTGGCTGGCGGGCGTCCTCGGCGAGGTCCGCGACCTCGAGGTGCTGCGGATGCGGTTCGCGCAAGCGCCCGCGTTCGTGGTCGAGGACCTGGAGAGGCGGGAACGGTCGGCGTACCGGAGGATGAACGCGAGCCTGAAGGAGCCGCGGTACTTCGCGCTCCTCGACCAGCTCGACCGGCTGATCCTCGACCCGCCGCTCGCGGGGGCCGCCGACCGCAAGGCCCGCAAGGAGCTGCCGGGCCTGGTCACGCGGGCCTGGGACCGGCTCGCCGCGGACTACGCCTCGATCAAGGGCGCGGACGACCCCGACACCGCCCGGCACGAGACGCGCAAGTCGGCGAAACGGGCGCGGTACGCGGCCGAGCCGGCGGTGCCGGTGCTGGGCGTCGCGGCGAAACGGGTCGTCAAGGACGCCAAGCGCATCCAGGAGGTCCTCGGCGACTACCAGGACGGCGTGATCGCGATGCAGCACCTGCTGGCCGCCGCCAAGCGCGCCAAGACCCCGGCGGAGGCGTTCGCGCTGGGCGTCCTGTACGGCAGGGAGCAGGCGCGGGCCGAGTCGGCGCGCGACCGCCTGTCGACCACGTGGTCCCAGACGCTGGGCCCGTCCTTCTGAGCGACGATTCCAGACGCGCCGTCGTGCGACTGTTCTAGGCGAGCGATCCGGGCGTGTGACGTTCCAAAGCGGCCATGGAGCCGTCCGCGAGGTGCGCCGCCCAGAACTCGGACTTGCGCAGGCCCGGGTCGTCGGGCGCCTGCTCCCCCATCTCCTTGCACAGGGCGGTGACGAGCTCGGAGACGACCTCGCCGTGGGTGCACACGATGGCGGGGACGCCGTCCTCGACCAGGGACAGCAGCCTGTCGGTCGCCTTGCCCTCGGTGGTGTCGCCGACCGTGAACGCCGCGTCGGTCTCGATGGACGCGCCGACACGACGGGCATAAGGCAGAACAGTCTCAAGGCAGCGAGCCGTCGCCGAACTGACCACCCGCGCCGGTCCGTAGGCGTGCAGGAGCCCGGCGAGCACGCCGGCCTGGGCGCGGCCCGCGGCGTCCAGCGGGCGCAGCTCGTCCGCGTCCTCCCACGTCGACTTCTCCCCGGCGGACGCGTGCCGCAGGATCACCAGCGGAAAGGTGTGCAGGGGACCGTCCAGGAACGCGCGGAGCAGCTCGACGTCGTGCCGGTAACTGAGCCGGGCCTCGGCTTCCTCCGCCGACAGCCAGACCAGCTCGTCGACCTCCTCGTCCGGAGTGAAGTCGCCCGTGTTGACGGGACGCGCCGCCCAGTAGTCGACCTGCTTGGTGCCGTTGCGCACCGGATAGGTGCTGGTCGGGAGCCTGCGGCCGAGACGCACGAGGACGCCGGTCTCCTCCTCGATCTCGCGGACGGCCGCCCGCAGCACGTGCTCCCCGCGGTCGACCTTGCCCTTGGGGAACGACCAGTCGTCGTAGCGCGGACGGTGCACCAC
>DATCLF010000113.1:0-2211 GCA_036564055.1 Spirillospora sp. | reverse complement strand
GACGAAAGGGGCGAGATGGCGGACGGCAACACCCGTCCGACGCTGGAGGCCGTCGCGGCGCGGGCGGGTGTCGGCCGCGGCACGGTGTCGCGGGTGGTGAACGGGTCGCCGCGGGTCAGCCCGCAGGCCCGCGAGGCGGTGCTCAAGGCGATCGAGGAACTCGGGTACGTGCCGAACCGCGCGGCGCGCACCCTGGTGACGCGGCGCACCGACACCGTCGCGCTGGTCATCGCCGAGTCCGACCAGAGGGTGTTCGACGAGCCCTACTTCGCCGGGATCATCCGGGGGATCAGCAACGGGCTCGGCGACACCGGGCTGCAGCTGCTGCTGGCCCTCGCCCGCTCCCCCGCCGAGTACGGCAGGCTGGCGGAGTACCTCACGTCCCAGCACGTCGACGGGGTGCTCCTCACCTCCCTGCACGCCGAGGACCCGCTGCCCACCAAGCTGGAGGAGAGCGGCGTCCCGACCGTGCTCGGCGGGCGTCCCCCCGGGGTGTCGCCGGTCAGCTACGTCGACGTCGACAACCGCAGCGGAGCCCGCGAGGCGGTCACCCACCTGATCGCCACCGGACGGCGGCGGATCGCCACCATCGCCGGGCCGCAGGACATGGGGGTGGGCATCGACCGGCTCGCCGGCTACCGCGAGGCCCTCGCCGAGGCCGGCCTGCCCGAGCTCGTCGAGTACGGCGACTTCGGGCAGGCCAGCGGCATCGCCGCGGCGGAGAGGCTGCTCGAGGCCGAGCCGGCACTGGACGCGGTGTTCGCCGCCGACGACCCGATGGCGCTCGGCGCGCTGCGGGTCCTGCGCAAGCACGGGCGCCGCGTCCCCGACGACGTCGCGGTGGTCGGGTTCGACGACTCGGCCGCCGCCCCGCTGGCCGATCCGCCGCTGACCACCGTCCACCAGTCGCCCGAGGAGATGGGGCGGGAGATGGCCCGGCTGCTGGTCGCCCGCATCCGCGGCGAGACCCTCGACGAGCCGGTCGTCATCATGCGCCCGCACCTCGTCCTGCGCGACTCCGCGTAACGTCCACGGTGATCGTCACGTGAGCTACGAACCCACCGAGGCGGAACTCGTCCACCTGAACCGCTGCGTCGAGCTCGCCGCCGAGGCTCTCGACTCGGGCGACGAGCCGTTCGGGTCGGTGCTGGTGTCGGCGTCCGGCGAGGTCCTGTTCGAGGACCACAACCGGGTCGCGGGCGGCGACCAGACCCGCCATCCCGAGTTCGAGATCGCCCGCTGGTCCGCGCGCAACCTGTCTCCGGACGAGCGCGCCGCCGCGACCGTCTTCACCTCCGGGGAGCACTGCCCGATGTGCGCGGCCGCCCACGGCTGGGTCGGCCTCGGCCGCATCGTGTACGTGCACTCGTCCGCGCAGCTCACCGCGTGGAGGAGCGAGCTCGGCGCCCCGCCCGGCCCGGTCGCGCCGCTTCCGATCCAGCAGGTGGTCCCGGGCGTCGCGGTGGACGGTCCCGTTCCCGCCCTGGAGTCCGCCGTGCGGGACCTGCACGTCCGTTTCCTCAGGCGCTGAGCCACCGCGGCTATTCGGCGAAGAGGACTCCGCCGGTCTCGCGCACCGCGACGCACCGGTTGGAATAGGTGCGCGAGAAACGGCGGGGCTCGCCGCGCCACCGGCCGTCGGCGCGCACCCGGACGGGCGCGTGCTCCATCGTGCAGGGCCCGTTCTCGGGCGGGATCCGGGAGACGTGTCCGTCGGCGCCGGCGAGCTGGGCACAGGCGCGCGCGGCGGAGCGCAGCGTCCCGCCGTCGGGGTCGCACCGCAGGGTCTTCGTGGCGGCCGAGCCGCCCTCGGGCGCCACCGTCAGCAGATACGACCCGGCCGGCTCGGCCGGGGCTCCGGCCTGCGCCGGCGCGGTCTGCGTGAGGACCGCGGCTCCCGCGAGCGCGGCCGCCCATCGGAAACGGGCGCGCGACATGGTCATGGTCTCCTCCCTGAAATCGCCCGCCGCGATCTGCGGCATCGGGCTCAAGGGGCGCCGGTGTCGTCGTGGACGCCCTGGCCGCAATCAGCCATTAGACCCCACAAAATCCGACAAATACGGGCAATTCTTGTACCCCTTTCGGTCACCCCGATCACACCTAAATCAAAAATGCCCATAGGTGCAATCGGAATGACCGCATTTTCACCCATGCTCGCGCTGAGAGCGGCCTGGCACGCGAACGGCCCGGCGGTCGCGCCCCCGTCATGAC
>DATCLF010000112.1:0-14571 GCA_036564055.1 Spirillospora sp. | reverse complement strand
AGCAGCAGCCGGGTCTTCTCCCCCGACCCGGCGCCGAGCTCCAGCAGCGTCCGCGCGCCGGTGGCGGCGGCGACGGCCGGCGCCCGCGCGAGGAGGATCTCCCGTTCGCGGCGCGTCGGGTAGTACTCGTCCAGCTCGGTGATCTTCTCGAAGAGCGCGCTGCCGCGTTCGTCGTAGAACCACTTGGGCGGCAGCGCCTTCGGCGTCGCGGTCAGCCCCTCGTGCACGTCGCGGCGCAGCGTCTTGGCGAGGTCGCCGTCGGTCAGGAACCTGTCCACGTCGTCTCCTTCACCGAGTCCCCTCCTTCACAGGGTCCCCTCCTTCACAGGGGTGTGACGGACACGCCGGACGCGAGCCCGGCGGTCACGAGAGAGCGGTCGGGGACCGCTTTCCAGGCGGCGTCGTCGTCGAGGGGCTCGGAGGCGATCCGGATCCGGTCCGCGTCCTCGCGGACGAACAGCGAGTCCCCCCACGCCGTGGCGGCGAGGGACGTCCCGTCGGACGCGAGCAGGTTGTAGCGGCCGCCGGCGAGCGCCGCGATCTCCCCGACGACGGCGGCGAGACCGTCGCCGAGGGACGCGCCGCGACGCCAGTGGCGGACGGCGAGGGCGAACAGCGGTGCCGAGTCGACCGGGGCGCGGGCGTCGGGGACGGCGGCGAGGTCCCCGGCGAGGCCCCGCAGCACGCCCTCGACCGCCCCGAAGTCGTCGATCCTGCCGTTGTGGCTGAACAGCCACGTCCCGGCGCGGAACGGCTGGGCGCACGACTCGTCCACGGGGAACCCGGCCGTCGCCGACCGGATCGCCGCGACCGCGCAGGACGCCCGGAGCACCCCGGCGACCTCGCGGAACGACTGGTCGGTCCAGATCGGCTGGGCGCGCCGGAACCGGACGGGCTCGCCGTCCTGGTACCAGCCGACGCCGTACCCGTCGGCGTTGAGCAGGCATCCCTGCGTCATGCGCGGCGCGTACGCCTGGGACTCCAGCGAGTGCTCACCGTCGTAGACGAGCGAACGCAGCGTCAGCTCGGGCCCCAGATAGCCCAGATGGCGGCACATCTCAGCGCTCCCGCCCCGGAAGGGAGCGCGCACACCGCAAGCCGCAGAAGATCTGCCGCCGGACGGGGAAGTCCCAGTTGCGGAACGTGCCGCGCACGGCGAGCGGATGCGTCGCCCACGAGCCGCCCCTCAGCACCTTGTAGTCGGAGCCGAAGAAGACCTCCGAGTACTCCCGGTAGGGGAAGGACCGGAAGCCGGGGTAGCCGGTGAAGTCGGACGACGTCCACTCCCACACGTCCCCGATCATGCGGCGGACGCCGTAGGCCGAGGCGCCGGACGCGTACGCGCCCGCCTCGGACGGGCGGAGCGCCCGCTGGCCGAGGTTGGCGCGTCCCTCCTCGTAGAGGTCGCCCCAGGGGTAGCGGCGCGACCGTCCCGCCGCCGGGTCCCAGCGGGCGGCCTTCTCCCACTCGGCCTCGGTCGGCAGCCGCTTGCCCGCCCACCGCGCGTAGGCGTCGGCCTCGTACCAGCACACGTGCTGGACGGGTTCGCGCGGCGGGACGGGTTCGATCCGGCCGAACCTGCGCCGCAGCCATCGTCCGCCGTCACGGATCCAGAAGGCGGGGGCGCGTTCTCCGCTCTTGGTGCGCCATTCCCAGCCGGCGGGATCCCACCAGCGGGGATCGTCATAACCGCCGTCCTCGATGAACGAGATGTAGGCGGCGTTGGTCACCGGCTCGGCGTCGATGACGTACGCGGGAAGATCGACGACGTGGGCCGGTCGTTCGTTGTCGTACGCCCAGGGATCGTCGGAGGCGCCCATTTCGAAGGGCCCCGCCTCGATCAGGATCTCGTCCGGCCCGGAGGCCGCGGACGGGTCCGCGCCGGAAGGCGCGGTGACGGGATCGAGGAGGGCCGGCGCGCCCTTGCGGAGCTGGTGCGTGGCGAGCATGGTCTCGTCGTGCATGTGCTCGTGCTGGACGACCATCCCGTACGCGAACCCGCCCGCGGTGAGCGGGTCGCCGGTGTCGAACCGCGCCGACGGCAGCGCGTCGAGCACCCTGTCGCGCACCGTTCCGATGTAGGCGCGGGCCTCCCCGGGCGGCAGCAGCGGCAGGGAGGGGCGTTCCGCACGGGGATGCTCGAACGCGTCGTACAGCTCGTCGATCTCGGGTCGGATCGCCTCCTCGCCCGCCGCCGCGCGGAGCAGCCACAGCTCCTCGTAGTTCCCGACGTGCGCGAGGTCCCACACGAGCGGGGACATGAGCGGCGACACCTGGGCGGTGAGCTCCTCGTCGTCCAGGACGTCGGTGGTGAGGCCGAGGCTGCGGTCGCGCACGGCGGTGAGCTCGCCCGCGATGAGCTCCTTCAGCGCGTCCTCGTCCCGCAGCGGGCGGGCGGGCACGCCCCCGGAGGCGTTCGCAGGGCCACTCACAGGGCCGCTGTTCACAGGGTCCATGCCGGATCCTCCTCGGACGGCGGTGGGGACGGGACCGCAAGCCCGGGGACCGGGTCGTCCGCCGGGGTGCGGCCCCGCTCGACGTACCGGCCGGCGTAGTCGGCCACCAGCGGGACGAGCCGGGACGCGCCGAGGCGGGGAAGGGCGTCCAGCGCCGCCTCGAAACAGGCCCGCGCCGCGACGGCCAGGGAGCGGTCGGCGAGCCCGCAGCGGGCCGCCTCCGCCCACAGGTGCGCCACCGGCGCGCAGGCCTCCTCGGCGGCCCGCGACGCCGCCGGGTCGTCCAGCAGGGCGGTCGCGACGGCGACGGGGACGGCCCAGTACGGTCCGGGAAGCGCGTCGATCATGCGCAGTTCGAGCCAGCCGCGCGGCCGGACCGGCGGGAACAGGGTGGACAGGTGGTACTGGAGGTCCTGCTCGCCTGGTTCGCCCTTGCCGAGCCACTCCAGGAACGACATCCCTGGGTCGGAGACCCATCGGCCGTCGGGCGTGTGGACGAGCATCACCCGCGCGTCGAGCGCGTACCGCGTCCACGCCTCGGCGGGGTCGCCGTCGGCGCCGTCCCGCAGGACGGGCAGCGTGCGGCAGGGGTCGAGCGCGGCCCAGAGGGCCTGCCGGGTCGAGCGCAGCCCGGTCCGGCGGCCGGCGCGCACGGGCGAGTTCGCGAACGCGGCGGTGAGCACCGGGCCGAGGGCGTGGGCGAGGCGCCAGCGGCGCAGCGCGTCGGCGTGGTCGGCGCCGATGTCGAGGTTGACCTGGATCGACGCCGTCGAGCACATCATCGTGAGCCCCGCGTCGCCGAAGCCGCCCGCGAGGAAGTACCGGCACATGCAGGCGTAGCGGGGCTGGTCGGTCTGGAGCAGGGGTCCTCGCACGGGGTCGATGCCGTGACCGGCGAGGGCGAGCCCGTCCCGGGCGAGGGCGCCGCCGATGTGGGCGATGTCGCGGGTGAGCAGGGCGTGCAGCTCGCCGAGATCGGGCAGCGACGGCGAGCTGAGCTCGAGCTGCCCGCCCGGCTCGTAGGTGATCGAGCTGCCGCCGGGCGGCGGACCGGCCGCGTCGACGAGGGCGCGCACCCGGTCGCCGGGGACGTGGGCGGACGCGTCGGCGGCGTCGACGACGAGCCACTCGGTCTCGGCGCCGACCGTCCCCGGCGGCCCCGTCTTGAAGCAGACGCCGCGAATGTGCAGGTAGACGTCTTCAACGGTCATGCGGGACACGGCTGGCTCCTCGCGTCGGTGACGGCGGAACCGAGCCTTCCCACCTGAACCGCATCAGAATTCCGACAAATTTCCTGAACATAGTGAAATTTCCCTGAAGGTCACCGTCCGCAGCCCCGCCCCTCACCTTCCGTGGTCATCGACGCTTCACGCCAAACCGGACTTCTCAGGCATCAACGGGAGGCGCTAGAGTCCGTCAACCAGCGACAAGAGACCATTCGCGCCCGATCGGGAGGAAACATGCGCGGGGACATGCACGGGGACATGGCCTCGCTCTTCGACGCGCACGGCGACCGCGTCTACGCCTACTGCTGGTCGCTGGTCGGCGACCGGTTCGCGGCGGCGGCCACCGAGGACGCGTTCGCCGCGGCGGTCCGGCGACCGCCGCGCGGGGACACCGTCCTGTGGCTGTACTCGCTGGCGCGGTCGGTCTGCGCCGAGCGCGGGGCGTTCACCGGCGAGCCCGCCGGGCGGCCCCTGTTCGCCGGCGACGACCCGCTGCTGCGGGCCGCCGCGGCGTTGCGCGCCGACCACCGCGAAGTGCTGCTGCTGCGGACGGGCCAGTGGCTCG
This sequence comes from Spirillospora sp., assembly GCA_036564055.1. Lineage (GTDB taxonomy): Bacteria > Actinomycetota > Actinomycetes > Streptosporangiales > Streptosporangiaceae > Spirillospora. Next base: position 10,324 of record DATCLF010000112.1, on the reverse strand, counting down.
ACACCCCCGACATCGCCCGCGTCGTCGGTCTCGCGCCGGACACCGTGGCCCAGCTGCTCGCCGCGGCGCGCACGCGGCTGGAGCGTACGGTCCTCGACCTGCTGATGCGCGGCGGGGCCGGTGCGCCGCACGAGCTCATCACCGCGTTCGAGAAGAACCGGCTGCCGCGGCTGCTGGCCCGGCGTGCGCCGTCGCGCGCGCCCGCCGGGCTGCGCGAGCGGGTGCTCGACGCCTGCGAGGCGGTCGCCGAGGGCCGGGCCGCCGGGGAGCCGGGCACCCGGCCGCTGCCCGGCGTCCTCTCCCCCGGCACGCTCTCGCCCGGCCCGGCCTCCCCCGCCCCGCTCGTGGTGATCGGCTCCGGCCGGGCGCGCGGGCGGGACGCGTCCGGCGACACGGGCCGCGCCCGGCGCGCCGGCGGCCTCCAGAAGGGCCTCGGGGCCGCGGCCGGAGTCGCCGCCTCCGCCGCGGCGGCCGCCGGCCTGATCACCACCTGGCCGTCGGCCGGGGGCGACGGGGCGGCCTCCGTCGTGCCGTCGTCGTCGGGCGACGGGACGAACCCCGCGTCGCGCATCGGCGACCCGCGTCACCCCACGACCGACCTGTCCGAGTCCGAGCTGGCCACGGGCACCGGCGAGCCGGCCGGTCCGGCCGGCGCCCCGAGCGGCCCCGTCTACGGCGCCGGGACCGCTTCGTCCGCGAGCGGCGCACCGGGAGGCGGCACGGCCACGGCTCCCCCGGCCGGCTCGCCGTCCCCCACCGGCTCCGCGGGCACGTCCTCCCCGTCGCCGAGCACCCGGCCGAGCGGCCCGCCGGCGACGTCCCCGGGCTCGCCGTCCCCGTCCACGCCGCCCACCGGCACTCCGACCGCGCCGCCGGACGGCGGCTCCGGCGAGCCGTCCCCGTCCACGCCGCCCGGCACCCCGTCGGACCCGCCCACCGGCGACCCGGGCACCCCCGCGCCCAGCCCGACGTCCAACCCGCAGCCGTCCCCGAGCGGCTGACAGGCCCGCGGGCGCGCCCGCCCCGCACCCGGGCCGTCGTCAGCGGAGCGCGGCGTCGGGGAACACCGAATCAGCGAACACCGAATCAGCGAACACGGCGTCAGCGGGGTGCGCGGGGCAGGCCGAGGCCGATCATCGCGATCAGCTCGCGCTGGATCTCGTTGACGCCGCCGCCGAACGTGAGAACGAGCGCCCCCTTGGCGAGCCGGTCGGTGTCGGCCATGAACTCGGCGGTCGCCGGATCGCCCGGATCGCCGTACCGGGCGAGCGTCTCGCCCACGATCCGGCCGACCTCCTGCACCCGCTCCGAGGCGTAGATCTTGGTCGCGGACGCGTCCGGCGCGCCGAGCCAGCCGAGGTCCTGGTTCGCCGCGACCTGCCAGTTCAGCAGCTCGTTGACGCGGTAGAAGGAGTAGACCCGCGCGACGGCGCGGCGGACGGCGGGCACCTCGATGAGCGGGCGGCCGTCCGGCCCGGTCGTGGTGCGGGCCCAGCGCTCGAACCGGACGTAGACGTGGCCGATGTTGCCGGCGGGCCCGAGCGTCACCCGCTCGTGGTTGAGCTGGCTGACGATGAGGTCCCAGCCCTTGTTCTCCTCGCCGATCAGCATGTCCGCGGGCACGCGGACGTCGCTGAAGTAGGTGGCGTTGGTGTGGTGGCGCCCGTCCATCGTGATGATCGGCGTCCAGGAGTATCCCGGGGACCGGCAGTCCACGATGAACATCGAGATGCCCTTGTGCTTCTTCGCGTCCGGGTCGGTGCGGGCCGCGAGCCAGATGTAGTCGGCGTAGTGCGCGCCGGACGTGAAGATCTTCTGGCCGTTGATGACGTAGTGGTCGCCGTCCCGCACCGCCGTCGTGCGCAGCGCGGCGAGGTCGGTGCCCGCGCCCGGCTCGCTGTAGCCGATCGCGAAGTGGCACTCCCCGGCGAGGATGCGCGGGATGAAGAACTCCTTCTGGGTCTCGGTCCCGTACTCGAGGATCGTGGGCGCGACCGAGTTCAGCGTGATCAGCGGGTAGGTGACCTCGGCGCGGGCGATCTCGTTGGCGAAGATCGTCTGTTCGACGGGGCCGTAGCCGCGTCCGCCGTACTCCTTCGGCAGCGCGACGCCGAGCATCCCGTCGCGGCCGAGGCGCCGGCAGTGCTCCATGTAGGCGGGCCCGAACGGGTCCTCCAGGATCGCGGCGCGCTGCTCCTCGGTCAGGCAGTTCTCGAAGTACTCGCGCAGCTCGGCGCGGAGCCTCTTCTGCTCCTCGGTCAGGTCGATGAACATCACGCCTCCTGGGGGAGCAGGGCACCGAGCGAGTCCAGGGCGTCGTCGGCGCCACCGAGCAGGTGGGCGCACTGCCTGCCCCAGGCGAAGTAGCGGTGCAGCGGGTAGGTGACGTCGAGGCCGATGCCGCCGTGCAGGTGCTGGCAGGTGTAGAGCGCCTTCACGACGGGGTCGCAGGCGTTGTACGCGGCGACGGCGAGGACCTCGTCGGTGTCGGGGGCGCCCTCGGCGAGGCGCCACACCCCGGCCCAGAGGGCCACGTCCAGGGCGCGCTTGGCGATGTACACGTCGCCGATCTGCATCGTGACGGCCTGGAACTGGGCGAGGGCCCGGCCGAACTGCTCGCGCGTCTTGATGTACTCCTTGGTCAGTTCCAGCGCCCCCTCGATGACGCCGGAGGACAGGGCGACCGCTCCCGCGACCGCCGAGCGGCGCAGGGCGTCCCACGCGGCGCCGTCGGCCTTTTCGCCGAGGAGGGCGTCCGGTCCTGCCCTGACCCCGTCGAGCGCGATGCGCGACAGGGGCTCGCCGGTGGACGAGGGCTGGCTCGTGATCGTCACGTCGGCGGGGTCGACGAGGAAGACCCCGACGCCCTCGTCGCCGGACCCGTCCTCGACGCGGGCGGGGACGAGGATCACCGACGCCTCCCGCGCGTACGGGACGAACGTCTTCACCCCGTCGAGGACGAAGCCGTCACCGTCCCGGCGCGCCGTCGCCGCGACCGTCCCGGCCGGTCCGACCTCGCGGTAGGCGCCCGTCAGGACGGTCTCGCCCTCGGTCAGCGGGGCCAGCAGCTCGCGCTGGCGCGCCGTGCCGTGCAGCGCGATCGGGAGGGCACCGAGCGCGAGCGACGCGTACGCGGGGACGGGCGCGACCCTGCGGCCGACCTCCCGCAGGACGACCGCCAGCTCGACCGCGCCGAGGCCCGCGCCGCCCGCGTCCTCCGGCACGACCACCCCGAGGAGACCCGACTGGGCCAGCGCCTTCCAGGCGACCGCGTCATAGGCCGCGCCGCCCTTCGCGAAGTCGCCCTTCTCGAACGCCTCCAGGCGCTCCTGCGCCGCCTCGCGCTCGAGGACCCCGGCCGCGAGTCCCTGCAGCTCACGCTGGGTCTCGTCGAGGTTGAAGTCCACCATCCGCTCCCTTCCAGGAGGGCCGCCGCGCGCCGGCCCGGGGCGCCGGCGCACCCCGGGCCCGGGTCGACCCCACGGCGAAAAAGTAGAACAGATTCTAGTCTGTGTCCAGGGGCATGATCAGCCACGTGCGGAGGCAGATTGTCCTAGCATGTGAAGGTCGACCGGCCGGACGGGGGGCTCCGCCGGGATGCCGCCCGCCGCCGATCAGATAACACGTTCTCACGGGCCTGTATCCTGGCGGGGATTCGCCGGGCGACCGCGCCCGCACAGAAGGGATCGACCGTGACCGCAGAGCCGACAGTGACCGGGGACGAGACCGGGGGCCAGCGGGCGGACGGCGGGCCTGGGCAGAGCGTGCGCTCGCGCAGCCAGCACCAGCGGCGCAAGCGCATCGTACAGGCGGCCGCCGCGCTGGCGTCACGCGGCGGCATCGAGGCGATGCAGATGCGCACCGTCTCCGAGCGCGCGGGCGTCGCACTCGGCACTCTGTACCGCTACTTCCCGTCCAAGATGGACCTGGTCGTCGCCGTCGTCAGCGAGGAGCTCGACCTGCTGGAGGCCAGCATCGAGCGCAGGCCGCCCCGCTCCGGCGACCCGCCGCAGCGCGCGGTGGAGGTGCTGATGCGCGCCACCCGGGGCCTCATGCGCGAACCCGAGCTCGCCGAGGCGCTGATCCGCTCGCTGCTGCTGTCGGACGTCAAGACCGACTTCGGCGAACGGATGACCGGGATGCTGCTGCTCGCCGCCTACGGCCGCCCGGCCGACGTCCCCGCCGGGGACCCGCGGCGGCTGGTGGCCCGGGCCCTGGCCGGCATCTGGACGATGGAGATGATCGAGATGCTGCGCGGCAACGCCACGGCCGAGGAGGTCCAGGCCCGCCTGGAGATCGCCGCCGCCCGGCTGCTCGTCGACCCCTGACCGCGGCCGCGGGCCGGCCGGTGGGTCGGCGGCCGGCCCGAGGCCGTCGTCGCGGGCGCTCGGCGGGCCGTTCGGCAGGCCGCTCAGGAGGTCTCGGTGGGGTCCTCCTCCAGGAGGTCGTCGAACTCCCCGTCCTTGACACCGGCGATGAAGGCGTCCCATTCGGCCTCGGTGAAGTAGAGGACCGGGCCGTCCGGCTTCTTCGCGTCGCGCATGACGACGGCCCGCTCACCGAACTCCTTGTGGCGGACGGGGACGTCCTTGCCGTCGATGAACTCGATGATGACCCCGTCGCTGAGGATCGGTTCCTGATCGGTCACTGGCGCACCTTCTGCGTGTTCGTTACGGCGCGGACGGCTCAAGGCTAGTGCGTGAAGGGCCGGTGACAGGCCGGAACGTCCCGCCGGGACCGGACGGTTCTCACCGCCGCCCCTCACCCGCCCTCTCGTCCGCCGCGCAGCCCGTCCCACCGGGCGGCGAGGGCGCGTTCGCCGTCGGGGGTCAGGTCGCCGAGGAGCCGCAGGCGGGCGACGCCGCCGTCGGGGTGGATGTCGAGGCGGACGTGGGTCACCTCGCGCGTCGCCGTGAGCCGGAAGCGGTGGCGGGTGTCGGGCAGCAGGCCGGTCCTCGGCAGGAGGGGATGCCAGGTGTCGCCCGCGCGGGCGTCGAGGCCGTGCAGCGCGGCCTCGGCGGGCGCGTTGTACTTCAGGTTCGTGGTGTCGATCTCGGCGAGCCGGATCGTCCCGGGGGCGGCGAGCCGGATCACCGCCCAGTCGTTGCCGTCGTCGCGCCGGCGGGCGGTCTCCCAGCCCTCCGCCTGGTTGCGGGCCCGCCCGGGGAACAGCATGTTGTCGGGGCTGGAGTAGAACATGTTCGAGCACTCGACGACGCGGGCGCCGTTCTCCAGGGCCGCCAGGTCGACGGTGAGCCCGGACAGGAGCCGGGGGTCGGGGACGACCTCGCCGTGGACGCGGAGCCGCGCGACCCCGCCGTCGGGGTGGATGTTGAGCCGGACGTGCGTGAACAGGCGTTCCCGGTCCACGGGGAAGGCGTGGGCGCTGTCGCCCTTCAGCGGGCTCCTCGGGACGATCTCGACCCAGTCGGCGCCGGACAGGTCGGACGGGTAGCCGTCCACCGCGCACGCCTCGACGGACGCGTGCGGCGGGTAGTTGCCCGTGAACCAGGCGGTGTCGATGACGACGCCGCGGATCACCCCCGGCATGCCGAGCCGGACGAGGGCCCAGTCGTGGCCGGGGCCGCGGCGGCGGGCGGTCTCCCACCCGTCGTACACCTGCCCCCTCGGCCCGAACGTCTCCGGGGAGAACTTCGGGGCCCACGGGTTGATGAGGTTCTCCTTCTCGGCGAACGACTCGTCGCTCGCGGCGACCACCGAGCCGCCGAGGGTGCGGACGGCCAGGTCGGGCAGGGAGGTGAAGTCGTCGGTCACGGCGTCTCCCGGGCGAGCAGGCGGCCGCGGGCTCCGGGGACGGGTTCGCCACGCAGCCAGGCGGAGGTCACGATCCCGGTCAGCGTGCGGCCCGCGTACGGAGTGACGGGATGGCGATGGTGCAGCGCGGCGGGGGTGACGGTGAAGCTCGCGTCGGCGTCGAACGCGACGAGATCGGCGTCGTTGCCGACGGCGATCCCCCCCTTGCGGGGCAGACCGGCGAGCGCGGCGGGCGCCTGCGCCATCCACCGGACGACGGAGTGCAACGGGTGACCGCGCGTGCGGGCGGCCGTCCAGACGAGCGGCAGCCCGAGCTGGAGTGACGAGATGCCGCCCCACGCGGTCGCGAAGTCGCCCTGTTTGAGCTCCGGCGTGCACGGCGAGTGGTCGCTGACGACGCAGGAGAGGATCCCCGAGGCCAGGCCCCGCCAGAGGTTCTCGCGGTTGGCGGCGTCGCGGATCGGCGGGCAGCACTTGAAGGCGGGGTCACGGGCCTCCGGGGCGGTGAGGGTGAGGTAGTGGGGGCACGTCTCGCCGGTGACCGGCAACCCGTCCGCCTGCGCCTTCTCCAGCACGTCCAGGCAGGCGGCGGCGGAGACGTGCAGGATGTGCGCGCGCACGCCCGTCTCCTCCACGAGCCGGACGACGCGTTCCACGGCGGCGCGCTCGGCGGACGGCGGACGCGAGGCCAGGAACTCCGCGTAGCCGCCGCCGGACGGGCCGGTCAGCAGCGCGGGGTCCTCGGCGTGGACGAGCACCAGCCCGTCGAACGAGGCGATCTCCCGGAACGCCGCGCGCATCTCGTCCGGCGGGAGCGGCGGGAACTCCGCGACCCCCGAGTCGGACATGAAGCACTTGAACCCGAAGACCCCGAGGTCGTGCAACGGGCGCAGGGAGGCGAGATTCCCCGGGACCGCGCCGCCCCAGAACCCCACGTCCACCGCGCACGCGTCCCGGGCCGCCGCGCGCTTGGCCTCCAGCGCGGCCGGGTCGACGGTCGGCGGCAGCGCGTTCAGCGGCATGTCGACGAGGGCGGTGACGCCGCCCGACGCGGCGGCGCGGGTCGCGGTGGCGAAGCCCTCCCATTCGGTGCGTCCGGGCTCGTTGACGTGGACGTGGGTGTCGACGAGGCCGGGCAGCAGCGCCACGTCGCCGAGGTCGACGACGGCGGCGGCCGGGCCGCCGGACCCGTGGGCCGCGACCGCGGTGATGCGCCCGTCCCGGACGCGGACGTCGGCGGGACGCTCCCCCTCCGGCAGGACGGCCCGCCGCGATCGGATCAGCAGGTCGTCCATGGTTCAGTCCGCTCCGGTGTGATCACCGACGATGTGCTCGGGCCTGACCGGGACGCGGGTGAGGTCCCTGCCCGTCGCGTCGCGGATCGCGGCGACGACGGCGGGCGTGGACGACAGCGTGGGCGGCTCTCCCGCGCCCCGCAGCCCGTAGGGCGCCGCGGGGTCGGGGTTCTCGAGGATGTCGAGCCGCATCGGCGGCATGTCGAGGATCGTCGGGATCAGGTAGTCGGTGAACGACGGGTTGCGGACGAGGCCGTCCGACACGACGATCTCCTCCATCAGCGCGAGGCCGAGGCCCTGCGCGCTGCCGCCGTGGATCTGCCCCTCGACGCCGGTCCGGTTGATGATCCGGCCGACGTCCTGGACGGCGGCCAGCTCGACGACCTTGACCAGGCCCAGCTCGGTGTCGACGTCGACCACGGCGCGGTGGACGCACAGGGCGAGCTGCGTGTGGCTGTCGCCCTGCCCGGTGACCGGGTCCAGCGGGGCGGTGCGCCGGTGGTGGTACTCGCGGGTCGCCTCGATGGCCTCGTCGCCGAGGACGTCCTCCACGGCGCCGAGCACCCCGCAGGCCCGAGAGACGATCTTCCCGCCGGCGACGGCGAGGTCGTCGCGGCCGTAGCGGCGGGCGGCCCGCGCGAGCAGCTCGGCCCGCACCGCCTCGCAGGCCGCCTTCACCGCCCCGCCCGTCATGTACGACTGGCGGGACGCGCTGGAGGACCCCGCGTCGCCGACCGCGTTGTCGGCCGGGGCGATGGTGACCTTCTGGACGCCGAGCTCGGTCCGCGCGATCTGCGCCTGCACGTTGACGAGCCCCTGCCCCACCTCGGCGGCGGCGGTGTGCACCAGGGCGGTCGTCTCCCCGCCGATGACCTCCAGCCGCACGCGGGCGGTGGAGTAGTCGTCGAACCCCTCGGAGAAGCAGATGTTCTTGATCCCGACGCCGTAGCCGACGCCCCGCACGACGCCCTCGCCGTGCGTCGTCTGCGCCACCCCGCCCGGCAGGTTCCTGAGGTCGGACGGGTCCGGCGGAGGGGGCTCGGGCATCGCCTCCAGCCGGGTCAGCATCTCGGCGAGCGGCGCCGGCGAGTCGATGACCTGCCCCGTCGCGAGCCTGGAGCCCTGGGAGACGGCGTTGCGGCGCCGGATCTCGACCGGGTCGAGCCCGCAGGCCGCGGCGAGCTTGTCCATCATCGACTCGTAGGCGAAGCACGCCTGCACGGCGCCGAACCCGCGCATCGCGCCGCAGGGCGGGTTGTTGGTGTAGACGCCGTACGCGTCGATCCGGATGTTGGGGATCTCGTACGGGCCGACGCCGAGGGAGGCGGCGTTGGCGGTGACGTTGGCGGTGGAGGAGGTGTACGCGCCGCCGTCCAGGATGATCTCCACGTCGGCGTACAGGAGCCGCCCGTCCGCCGTGGCGCCGTACTCGTAGCGCATCTGGGCCGGGTGCCGGTGGACGTGCCCGAAGAACGACTCGTACCGGTTGTACGACATCTTGACGGGCCGTCCGGTGCGCAGCGCGAGCATCCCGGCGTGGATCTGCATCGACAGGTCCTCACGTCCGCCGAACGCGCCGCCGACGCCCGCGAGCGTCATGCGGATCCGGTCCTCGGCGAGGCCGAGGCACGGGGCGATCTGCTTGAGGTCGTTGTGGATCCACTGCGTGGACACGTAGAGGTCGAGGCCGCCGTCATCGGCGGGGACCGCCAGCCCTGACTCGGGGCCGAGGAACGCCTGGTCCTGGATCCCCACCTCGTACTCGCCCGACACGACGACGTCCGCCGCCGCCTTGGCGGCCTCGACGTCGCCGACGCGGACCGGCTGGTGACGGACGATGCCGCCGCGGTCCTGGACCTTCAGTCCCTCCGGGTCGGCGATCACGGCGCGGGGGTCGGTGATCGGCGTCAGGACCTCGTAGTCGACGACGATCTCGTCCAGGGCGCGCCGCGCGGTCTCGGGATGGTCGGCGGCGACGAGCGCGACCGGCTCGCCCACGTGCCGGACCTGGTCGATCGCGAGGACCGGCTGGTCCTCGGTGTGGTCGATGCCGTACACCTTGCGTCCCGGCACGTCCTCGTGGGTGAGGACGGCCCACACCCCGGGCATCGCGAGGGCCGGCCCGACGTCGATCGACCTGATCAGGGCGCGGGGGTGCGGGCTGCGCAGGGTCGCGCCCCACAGCATGCCGTCCATCCACAGGTCGGACGCGTACGCGAACTCCCCCGTGACCTTGAGCGTGCCGTCGGGCCGCGGCGGGCTGTCCCCGACGCCTCCCCTGTCCGGCGCGGCGACGTGTCCCGGTGCGGTGACGGGGCCTGGGATCTTCACCGGTGACGCCATCAGAGCACCTCCTGTGCGAGCCGCATGAGGCGGCGGTGGGCGTCGGCACCGCGCCGCCCGGCCTCGTCCTCGGGGACGGTGACGAGCACGTCGTCGTCCACGACCGTGCGTCCGCCGACCAGGAGGCGCCGCAGCGGCGGCGTGGCGCCGAACGCGAAGGCGACGACGGGATCGTCGACCGCCGCGTGGAAGCCGTCGACCCGCCACAGCGCGATGTCGGCGAGCCTGCCCGGTTCGAGCGCGCCGATCTCGTCGTCGCGGCCGAGGCAGCGGGCGCCGCCGAGCGTCGCCATGTGCAGCGCCTGCCGCGCGGTGAGCGCGGCGGGCCCGTGGCGGGCGCGTTGCATGTAGAGCGCCTGGCGGATCTCCCCGGCGAGCGGGACGAACTCCGCCGACGCCGGGCCGTCCACGCCGAGGCCGACCGTCGCGCCCTCCTCCAGCAGGCGGGACACCCGGGCGATCCCCGCGCCGAGGCGGGCGTTGGAGCTCGGGCAGTGCGCGACGCCGGTTCCGGTCTCGGCGAGCCGTTTGATGTCGGTGTCGTGCAGGTGGACGCAGTGCGCGAACCACACGTCGGGGCCGAGCCAGCCGAGCGAGTCCATGTACTCGGTGGGGGTCATCCCGAACTGCTGCACGGTGTGCTCTTCCTCGTCCAGGGTCTCGGCGAGGTGGGTGTGCAGGCGGACCCCCCGGTCGCGCGCCAGGCGCGCCGACTCGACGAGCAGGTCCCGCGAGACGCTGAACGGGGAGCAGGGCGCCACGGCGACGCGGAGCATGGAGCCCGGGGACGGGTCGTGGTACCGGTCGATCGCGGCGGCGGTCTCGGTGAGGATCGTGTCGAGGTCCTCCACCACCTCGTCGGGGGGCAGCCCGCCCTGGGACCGGCCGCGGTCCATCGACCCCCGGCACGG
>DATCLF010000111.1:0-18608 GCA_036564055.1 Spirillospora sp. | reverse complement strand
GACGAGGACTGACCCGATTCCGACCGAGCGCCCCGGGAGGGACCGTCCCGGGGCGCTTGCTTGTTTTCCGCCCCCACCCGGTTTCACGTGAAACACGCGCGCTGGGCCGCTTCCCCGCCGGCGGCGGGCCAGAGGAGACTCGGCCGCACAGCGGGCCGCGGTCAGACTGATCCACGACCCGCCGGCACACCTTCCGCGTCACCGTCCGGCGCCACCTGCCGGGCCGGCCGCCGCGGTGGGCGCTCGCCGTACAGGCGGCCGTAAGCGGCAGCCCGCCACGGTCCGGGTTCGAGCGCCGAAACCAGCCGGGGGTCGGGGGCGCCGGCGGAACGTCCGGTGACGTCCGGCGGTGCGGTTCCGGTGCCGCTCGGGACGGTGGGGCGCGCTGGACTTCTTCGTCATGGCGAACGCCCGCTCAGGGTCGCAGCACCTCAGCTCAAGCCACGAGCTCGCTGTGCCGCTGTGGTCGAGAGCGGCCCCGGACATTACGCAGAACCGACGTGCGTTGCCGCGGTGAATCTGGTCGTCGATGCGTCCCTCCCCATGAGCGGCGTGATGACGAGGCTGTGTGGGGCGGGCGGTCCGCTAGATCCATCCGCGGCGGGCGGCGGCCGCTCCAGCCTGGAAACGGCTGGTGACGCCGAGCAGGGTGAGGAGTTCGCTCACACGCCGGGTGTAGGTGCGCGGGGACAACCGCAGCCGGGCGGCCGCGTGTTGATCGGAAATGCCGTCGCGCAAGCAGGTCAGCACCGGCGCCAGATGAGCCGGGAGCTCTCGGGGGTCACGATCGGAGGCGGGGTCGTCTCCGGCGGCCCACCACGTGCGGTGCACCCCCATCAGGGCATTGACCACGGTGGGGTCGCGGATGATGAGCAGGCCGTTGTAGAAGACGTCCAGATCCAGCGGGATCATGGCCATCTTGCGGTCGAACACGGCCAGACGGAAGGGGATCTCCTCGATCAGGCGTACCTTGCTGCCGTCGCGGTACGGAATGGTTCCCAGATCGGCGTCAAGGGCCAGACCTTCGGACGAGGTGATCTGCCGGACGTCGGGCACCCGCGCGACGGCTTGGTGAACGCAGCCGGCCGCGTGCATCAGCATGCGCTCGGACACACCCTGGTCGATGCAGCCCGCAGGGTCGTCAAAGGTCAGAAGTTCCCGTTGCGCGGCTGCGGGCAGGCGCGCGATCAGTGGACCTATCTGAGGCGGATCCACCCGCTGAGCCGGAGGTCGCACACCGCGCGCCGCATGGAAGGCTGATTCTTCCACTGCTTGCTGGACGGCCTCGCGCACCTCGGTCCGTCGCGGGGGGTTTCGTCTGATGGGCGAGCGCGACATCGCATCGATCCCTTCAGCGTGAGGGAGCCGCGGCACGTTGCCCTTGCCGTGCTTCGGGGGAGACGTTGCCGCACGGTTTTCAACCACTGGCTAGTTTACGCCACGAATTTGAATGACTGCTGAATGTAATCGAAGGTTGCAGTGGTGAGGCGCTTCCCGCGCGTCCACCGAGAAGGACACGCACGACTGAGAGGAAGGGGCGTCCATGAGAACGGGAAGGACGGACCAGAACGGTGAGCGCCTGGGGTGCGGAGTCATCTCCGATGACACGGCCCGAGGGACGACCGTTCGCAAGCGGGCACGCCGCAGCCTCGCCGCGAGCGTCGCGCTCACCGCGGTCGCGGTCACGCTGCTGACCGGAGGAGCAGCGGCAGCCGCGGAACCCGCCCACGCCGGCGCGCCCGGGCGGGCTCCCGGCGTCGCGGCGACATGCGGCCTGCATCCGCGGGGCGACCAGGGCTACTACACCAACTGCAGCCTCCGCAATCAGTGGGTCCTGGTGACCAAGATCTGGTCCAAGAACGAGCACTTCTGCGTCCCCGCCCTGCAGACGGTGTGGGTCGGCAAGTGGAGCAACGTCTGGAACGCCTACGTCGAGGGCTACGACTGCAAAGCCCCCTGATCCCGCCGCCGGCGCCCCGTTGTCGGCAGCCCGTGTCCCACGGCGGCCGTGGTATGGCGGACTCCGAAGCGTTCGGTGGCTCGGCGTGGCGGTCGGCCATCTCCTCCCTGACGCGCCGGACCGGGCGTAGGCGTCCGGTCGGGGCAACGGGGCGTACTGGCGGGGGCGAGGGCCTCCTGCGGGTCGTGCGGATGTTACTCCCCACGCCGACCCGCAGGAGGCCCTTCTGCCGTTCAACGGCCCTTATGCCAGTTGATTCGTCGAAGCATGCGGAACGGCCTTGGTCTCCGGGAACTCCTCGATCATCACGCCGGCCGTCTACACCTCGATGGCATGCGACCAGACCACGCTCAGTCGGGGCGGGCGAGATGTTTCACGTGAAACGCCGCGAGCGAGCCGTAGCCCGGCACGGAGCGCTACCCCCTGCCGTGAACGCGGCGAGCCGGACGCCGCCAGTCCGGCATCACATCCCCGCACTCGCGACGCGTCATCGGGCGGTGCCGGCAGCCCTACGGTCGACATCAGCTCTCAGGAGCTGCCCGGTCTCGCTTCCTCTGACAGCCACCCGTGGACGGTCCCGACGGACGAGCCGGTTCTCCAGAGCTAAGTTTCACGTGAAACCGTCCGTCCCTTCAGCGTCTGAGAAGGCAGGCCTCTACAGCGTCCAGCCAACGGCGGCCGCCCGCTACCCGGTACGCCGAGCTGTTCGTCCGTTGCCAAGCCATCCTGGAGATCACCGCCAGCGAATGGCTCCACCTACTTCGAAACACGCCGAGTCGTGTTTCACGTGAAACCGAGCGGGTGTTGGGCGGTTCTCTGAAGGTCGAGTCCTGGCTCCGCCGGGCGCCCCCGCAGATCCGGCGTCGTCGAAGCGCCCCGTACGGTCACCGAGGTGATCACGCCCAAGTCGCCCTCGGAGCCGAGGTGACATTGAGAAGCACGTCGGCTCAGCGGACCGAGAAGACGAAGAAGCGCCCGCGCAACACCTGCGCTGCCCCGAACGCGCCCTTGGCGGATGCCTGACGCTCGCGCTTCCGTGCTTGCTTGATCGTGACCGGTTCTTTGTCCGTGCTGGTGGTAGCGAGGCGAGTTCCGCACCGCCGCCGAACGCGGCGGCGTGCCGGCACGATCCGCCGCGTTCGGCTCGGCGAAGCCCAGGGTCGTCGGTGCGACGCCCGAGCGCCGCCTCCGGTGCACCGGCTCACCGCATCAAGCTCGCCCGCGCCGGGCCGGGCCGTCCTCGCACCCGGCCGGACCGGGTCCGGGCCGACACGTTCTCCTCGTCCAGGGTGACCTACTCCTACCTGCGCCGCCGTGGCATCGCCGCCAGAATCCCGGTCCCCGGCGCCAGACTGGCCACGAGGTCTCCGGTTCGGAGGTGTCCTTGGTCGAAAACCCCTCTACCGGAGACCTCGCTGTGTCCGGCTCGCAACACGCCGACCCTCAGCGGCCGGCGGCGACGACGCGGCCGGCCGGGGAGGGCTGCGCGGCCTCCCCCGCCGCGTCGGGCCACCTCGACCGCGCGCCGCACCGGCCGGTGGTGGAGCGTGAGATGCCTCCCGCGTCCGACTCCCCGGGCGGGCCACGGCTGCTGCTGACGAACGAAGCGAGCAGGTGACGCCGTATCGATCCGCGCGCATCGGGGTCGGCGGCGACGGGCCCGGGCGGACGACACGGCCGCACCCCAGACGGCCGCCGCCGTCCCATCCGGGCCGGACACGGCCTTCAACCGGGCAGCGGTACAGACACCGGCCGGGGCGCACCAGAAGAGGCGCGCCCCGGCCTGGCGAGGGAGCCGGTGTCCTGGGTCAGTTGTCGATGCAGTCCATGAGGAGATCTCGGCAGACCTCGCCCAGATCCAGGTCGGCTCCGCTGATGGCTCGGGGGAACAGGCTCGTCTCGGTCATGCCGGGGGCCACGTTCACTTCGAGGAAGTACACCTCGCCGTCCGGGGAGACGATCAGGTCGGTGCGGGAGAGGCTGCGCAGGCCGAGGGCGCGGTGCGCCGTCACGGCGGCTTCGGTGGCCCCGGCCATCGCCTCGGGGGAGAGGCGCGCCGGGGTGACGAAGGTGGTGTCGCCCGCGTCGTAGCGGGCGGTGTAGTCGTAGCGTCCGCCCGGGGCGACGATCTCGACGGCGGGGAGGGCGGTGGGTGCGCCGTCGCGTTCGATGACGCTGACGGCGACCTCCGTACCGGTGATGTACTCCTCGACGAGCGCCGCGTCGCCGTAGGCGAAGCAGCCGACCATGGCGGCCGACAGGTCGGAGGCGTCGTAGACGGCGGACGCGCCGAGCGCCGAACCGCCCCGGGTGGGCTTCACGAACAGCGGCAGGCCGAGACGGCTGATGATGAGGTCGAGGACGGCCGAGGCGCCGAGATCGTGGAACACCTCCTTCGGGAAAGCGACGGAGTCGGGGGTCCGCAGGCCGGCGCGGCGGACGACGGACTGCGCGGTGGGCTTGTCCCAGGCGACACGGCAGGCGTCGGGCCGGGCGCCGACGTAGGGGACGCCGAGCAGTTCGAGGATCTCCCGGATGGAGCCGTCCTCGCCCGCCGCGCCGTGCAGGACGGGGAAAACCGCGTCCGGCGGGTCGTCGGTGAGGGAGTCGAGAAGGGTGGCGTCCGTGTCGCGGATCTCGACGGAGATGTCGAGGGCGCGCAGGGCGTCCGCCACCCGGCGGCCCGAGCGGAGGGAGACCTCCCGCTCGTAGGAGAGTCCCCCGGCCAGGACGACGACGTGCCCGAGTTCCACTGGCGGTGCTCCTCTACCTGATCCGATGAGAAACGAACGCGCCGGCCTCCCGGTCGACGAGGCCGGCGCGTTTCACGTGAAACGTTCAGACGACGTCCGGCCCGGGGGCCTGGACACCGGACGTGCTGCCCGTGATCGCCCCGCCGAACGTGTCCCGCAGCCGGATCTCGTCCTCGACCACGGCCGCGAGGCGTCGGATGCCCTCGCGGATGCGGTCCGGTTCTGGGAGGCAGTAGGACAGCCGCATGTGGCGGTGGCCGGTCCCGTCGGCGAAGAAACCGGTCCCCGGAACGTAGGCGACGCGTTCCGCGATCGCGCGGGGCGCCATGGCCTTGGCGTCGAGTCCCTCGGGGAGGGTCATCCAGACGAAGAACCCTCCGTGCGGACGCGTCCAGGCGCAGCCGTCCGGCATGAGCTGGTCGAGGGCGTCGAGCATCGCGTCGCGCCGGGCGCGGTACAGCTCGCGGAAGCTCTTGATCTGCTCGCGCCACGGCTGGGTGGCGAGGTACTCGCGGACGGCGAGCTGCGAGAAGTTCGAGGGGCACAGGATCGCGGACTCGGCGGCCAGCACGAGCTTCGCCCGGACGGCGTGCGGCGCCAGCACCCAGCCGACGCGGAGCCCGGAGGCGATCGTCTTGGAGAACGAGCCGAGGTAGATGACGTGCTCGGCGTCGTCCGCCCGGAGCGCCCGCATGGGCTCGCCGTCGAAGCCGAGGAGCCCGTACGGGTTGTCCTCGACGACCAGGACGTCGTACTCGGCGCAGATTTCGAGGATCTGGGCGCGGCGGGCGGTGGTGAGGGTGACGCCCGCGGGGTTCTGGAACGTCGGAACGGTGTAGAGGAACTTGACCGCACGTCCGTCGCGACGCAACCGCGCCAGGGTCTCGCGCAGGGCGCCCGGAATGAGGCCGCCCTCGTCGAGGGGCACGTGCACGACGTCCGCCTGGTACGAGGCGAACGTGCCGAGCGCGCCGACGTAGGACGGCGCCTCCGCGAGGACGACGTCACCGGGGTCGACGAAGATCTTGGTGATGAGGTCGAGCGCCTGCTGGGCGCCGACGGTGACGACGACGTCGTCCGCGGACGCCTGGATGCCTTCGAGCGACATCACCTCGCAGATGTGCTCGCGGAGACGTTCGTCGCCCTGGGCGGAGCCGTACTGGAGGGCG
The DNA here is from genome assembly GCA_036564055.1 of Spirillospora sp. Lineage (GTDB taxonomy): Bacteria > Actinomycetota > Actinomycetes > Streptosporangiales > Streptosporangiaceae > Spirillospora. Next base: position 12,726 of record DATCLF010000111.1, on the reverse strand, counting down.
TCGGCGCCCTTGGCCGCGACGAGGTCTCCGATCATCTCGCCGACGGCGTCGAGGGGGAGCGCGGACACGTACGGCATGCCGCCGGCGAGCGACACCACCTCGGGACGGGCGGCCATCGCGAACAGAGCCCGGATCTCGGATGGCACCATGCCGGCGGCACGGGCGGCGTAGCGATCGGAGTAGGCGTCTGTGCGCGAGTGCTGTTCCACGAGGCACCTCCGAGGTGGATCGGCTTTCCAGCACGCTACGGCATCGACGGGTGCGATCACTGGACGACCCGGCACTTGCCCGGTCGCGTCCCGCGCGATCGCGGTGCGGGCGGCCGGAGAACGGCGCGGGATCCCCGTTTGGCGCGCCGCCCGGGCGGGAACCCGGTGTCCGATACGATGCCTGCGGATCCCGGAATGTTGCCGGGGAACTTCTCCGCGAATGGCGTTCCGCTCGGGAACCGGCGGCCCGGCCGCCGGTCTGCGGCCTGGCGGGCGAGGATCGCAACAGGGGGTGCCGACCCGGTGTCGCGTCGTCTCGTCAACATCACGCTCGACAACCTCGGCGACCTGCCGCAGCGATGCCGTGCCTGCGTCTTCTGGGAGCTGGATCCGGTGAGCCGGGACAGGGCGCTGGAGAACGGTGACGCGGCCCTGGAGAAGGAAGCCTGGATTTCCTCGACGCTGCTCGAATGGGGCGGCTGCGGCAAGATCGCGTACGTCGACGACGTCCCCGCGGGTTTCGTGATGTACGCGCCGCCCCTGTACGTGCCGCGCTCGGTGGCGTTCCCGACGAGCCCGGTCAGCGCGGACGCGGTGCTTCTGATGACGGCGCACATCCTCCCGGAGTTCGCGGGCGGGGGGCTCGGCCGGATGCTGGTGCAGGGCGTCGCGAAGGACCTCACCCGGCGCGCCGTGAAGGCGATCGAGGCCTTCGGCGACCTGAAGGGCGAGGAGGGCGCCTGCATGGTGCCCGCCGACTATCTGCTGTCGGTCGGCTTCAAGACCATCCGTCCCCACCACCGGTACCCGCGGCTCCGGCTGGAGCTGAAGACGGCCCTCTCGTGGCGTGAGGACGTCGAGGTGGCCCTGGAGCGCCTCCTCGGCTCCATGACACCAGAAGGCGCCCTCCGACCCGTCTGAGGCCCGTTGAGCCCCGCGGGCACGGCCCTCGGCCCGTCACCGTTCTGATCCCCGGCGGCCCCGGCCGAGCCGGCCGCGCCGGCCGCGCCGGCCGCCCGCCGGACTGGCCGCACTGCCCGGAGTCCCGTCGGCCGGTGGGCCCGTCGGTCCCGGTGGCCGCGTACCGTGGCGGCCCGGCGGATGATTTCGCCGTCCCTCGCCGGGGCCGACCGGCGAGGCGGGCCCGCACGCGCGGGCCGGAGCCGTCGCGGGCCATGACCTCGGGCGATCAACACGTCGCCGGCGTGCACACTGTCATGACCGGGCGGACACAGGGCAGGTATTTCTGTTGCCGCGGACGGAAAGGCCGCTCTAAACAGGAGGCTCGGGCACCTCCACCGCGCTGCCCGAGCCGTCGACACCAACGCCGGTCCACGCCGTCCGGCCGCCGGAGGACGATCGCGATGAAGGTGACCCATTGGCCCCTGTACCAGCTCCGGTTGCGCACGCCCCGGGTGGAACTGCGGCTCCCCACGCTCACGGAGCTCGACGCGCTCGCCCAGTTGTCCACCGAGGGCATCCACGACCCGGACGAGATGCCGTTCGCCGTCCCGTGGACGGACCTTCCGCCGGACGAAAGAGCCCGCGGCCTCATGCAGTTCCACTGGGGAGAGATGGCGAACTGGACGCCCCAGGACTGGAGCCTGCAACTCGCGGTGTTCCTGGACGGTCAGGTCGTCGGCGTGCAGGCCGTCCTGGCGAAGGACTTCGCGATCGTGCGCGAGGTCAGCACCGGTTCGTGGCTGGGAAGGCGCTACCAGGGGCAGGGCATCGGCACCGAGGTGCGCGCGGCCGTCCTGGAGCTGGCCTTCGCCGGGCTGGGCGCCGAGACGGCCGTCAGCGCCGCGGTGATCGACAACCACGCCTCCGAGAGGATCTCCCGCAAGCTCGGATACCGGCCCAACGGGATCGACCGCGCCCGCGTCCGCGATTCGGTCTCCCGTCAGCAGCGGTTCCTGCTCGACCGCGACAGCTGGAAGCGGCACCGGCGGCTGCCCGTGGAGATCCACGGTCTCGAACCGTGCCTCCCGCTCTTCGGACTCTGACGGGGTTCGACCGTCCGCGGCGGGAGGGGCCGCGAACGCGTGTGGCCCGCACTCCCGGAGGAGGCGGGCCACGGTCGCGCCGACGAACGGATCAGAGGAACTCGGCGAGGTCCCTCAGGAGGGCGGCCTTGGGCTTGGCACCCATGATCTGCTTGACGACCTCGCCCCCCTTGTAGACGTTCATCGTCGGGATCTGCATGACGCCGTACTTCTGCGGCACCTGCGGGTTCTCGTCGATGTTGAGCTTCACGATGTCGATCTTGTCGCCGTGCTCCTTGGAGATCTCCTCCAGGATCGGCGCCACCATCCGGCACGGGCCGCACCACTCGGCCCAGAAGTCGACGAGGACCGGCTTGTCGCTCTTCAGGACCTCGGTCTCGAAGTCGGCGTCGGTGACGGCTTTCATGGCTCTCCTTCTGTTCTCACGCGGTGTGGGCGTCCGCGCGCGCGTCCTGCTGTTCCGTCCGGTGCCGGACGAAGGCCGGCGTGACCCTCGGCGTCCGGCACCGGACGACTGTCTGCGATCGGTGGGCGGTGTCGGCGGCTCAGGCCTTGGCCGCGGCCTCCGCGACGCCCGCGGTGCCGTCCGCCGCGTCCTGGTCCTGCAGCCACCGCTCGGCGTCGATGGCGGCGGCGCAGCCGGTGCCGGCCGCGGTGACGGCCTGACGATAGATGTGGTCGACGACGTCCCCGCAGGCGAACACGCCGGGGACCTTCGTCTTCGTGGTGGGGCTGTCGACGATCAGGTACCCGTCGGAGTCGGTCTCGAGCTGGCCGGCGAACAGCTCGCTGCGCGGGTCGTGGCCGATCGCGATGAACAGGCCCGTGACGTCCAGCGAGGACGTCTCACCGGTCTTGTTGTTGCGGACGGTCACGCCGGTGACGCGGTCGTCGCCGTGGATGCCGACGACCTCGCTGTCCCACAGGAACCTGATCTTCTCGTTGGCGAACGCGCGCTCCTGCATGATCTTGGAGGCGCGCAGCCGGTCCCGGCGGTGGACGACGGTGACGGACCGGGCGAACTTCGTCAGGAAGATCGCCTCCTCCATCGCGGTGTCACCGCCGCCGACGACGGCGATGTCCTGGTCGCGGAAGAAGAACCCGTCACAGGTCGCGCACCAGGAGACGCCGCGGCCCGACAGGCGCTTCTCGTCCGGCAGCCCGAGCTCCCGGTACCCCGAGCCGGTCGCGATGATGACGGCCCTGGCGCGGTAGGTGTCGTCGCCGACCTTGACGACCTTCGGATCGGCGAGCAGGTCGACCTCAGTGACGTCGTCGGTGATCATCTCGGCGCCGAAGCGTTCGGCCTGCTTGCGGAGGTTGTCCATGAGGTCCGGCCCCAGGATCCCGTCGGGGAAGCCGGGGAAGTTCTCCACGTCGGTGGTGTTCATCAGCGCACCACCTGCCGTCACCGAACCCTCGAACACCAGCGGCTTGAGATCGGCCCGCGCCGCGTAGACGGCGGCGGTGTAGCCCGCGGGGCCAGAGCCGATGATGATGACGTTACGGACGTCGCTCACTGTTATGCGCCTCTCCTCAGTGGCCACCTTGCCGCACGACCCGTCCTGCTAGTCGCGTCAACCGATCCTAGGGCCCGCTGATTCCCGGAAGCCTTCCCCGGCCTGCCCGGCATCCGGGTTCGACCGCCGGCCCGGTTTCGCCGGAACGGCGCCGGGCGCCGGCCGTCGAGATCGAGGACGGGCGACCCGCCGTAGGGTGTTGGGCATGGCGCGAATTCTGCTTCTCCACTCGATCCTCGGGCTCCGTCCGGCGGTGCACCAGGCGGCGGACCGGCTGCGCGCGGCGGGCCACGAGGTGGAGGTTCCCGACCTCTACGACGGGCGGGTCACCGACAGCGAGGAGGAGGGTATCAAGATCAAGGAGGAGATCGGGCGGGACGAGCTGCTGCGCCGCGCGGTGGCGGTGGCCGCGCCTCTCGTCGGGGACGGCGGGCTGGTCTACGCCGGGTTCTCCCTCGGCGCCGCCCTCGCCCAGAACCTCGCGCTCGCCGACGACAAGGCCGGCGGCCTCCTCCTGATGCACGGGACGTCCGACATGCCGGACAACGCGTCCACCGACATCCCGGTGCAGCTCCACGTCGCGGACCCCGACACCCACGAACCGGTCGACTGGCTGAACGCGTGGTATTTGAGGATGCGCCGGGCAGGAGCGGACGTGGAGGTCTTCCGCTACCGGGGCGCCGGGCACCTGTTCACCGATCCGGATCTGCCCGACTACGACGCCGAGTCCGCGGAACGCGCCTGGACGGTCGCCCTGCAGTTCCTCGACTCTCTCTGATCTCTCTGACGTCTCTCTCTGAGGTCTTCCGACGCCGTCCCGCGGGCCCCCGCTCCCGCGAACGGCGCTACGGTTCGGCCGGAGAGACGGGGCCGAACAAGCAGAACGGCCACGGACGCCGACGCGGGCCGCCGGTCCATGGCCTCTCAACCGTGGGTCAGGAGTTCTCCAGTTTCTTGATGACGTTCGGGGCGTTCGCCGAGCAGTTCCGGCCGACGACCCACACGTCCCATGTGCCGGACCGCTCGCCCCGCGTCGCTATCACATAGGCCGGTTCGCCCTCGTAGTCGGCCTGGTCGACGAGCGCGGGAGCCCTGCCCTGGGTGACGGTGTAGACGCATCCCTTGAGCCGGGCGTCGGCGGTGTCGGTCCCGGTCCATCGTCGGGGGCCGTCCAGAAGGTCGGAGACCTGGGCGCCGAGCTTGCCGGCGCGGTATTCGGTACCGCTGCGTCCGACCTTGAAGTCCGGTCCGGACTCGGGGCCGGCGGCCCTCGGGCCGACGCCCTCGGACACGGTACTGTCCTGCTTCGGCGGCGCCGCCGCCGAACCGTCCTCGCTGCTCGCCCCGTCCAGGGCGATCGAACCGACCGCCGCTCCGCCGCCGACCACGATCACGGCCGCGGCGGCGGCCGACAGTATCCGCCAATGCCGCCTTCCGCGCCGCTGTTCCATGCTCACCACCGTGGCGTTGTTCAGCGACTCCGCGGCGATCGCGGTGTCGATGCGCTCGGCCAGCTCGGTGGGGACGGACGGCACGGGTGCCTCCGCCAGGATCCGGGACACGTCCGCGAGGTCGGCGGACCGGTCACGGCACTCGGCGCAGGATTCGAGGTGCGCGTTGACGGAGGCGGCTTCGTCGTCTTCGAGCAGTCCCTCGGCCAGGTCGGCCAGGACGTCGTAATCGAGATGCGCGGGGTTCACTTGGGCATGCCACCTCCTTCCACACCTCCGACGTTTCTGGGCTCCCGTCGGTTCCGGTGATGGACGAGCAGCGGCGCGAGCCGCGCGCGACCCCGCGCGCACCGGCTCTTGATCGTTCCCGGGGGGACCTCCATGACCTGCGCGGCGTCCTCGACGGAGTAGCCCATCATGTCGACGAGGACGAGCGCGGCGCGTTGTTCGAACGGAAGCTGTTTCAGCGCGGAGTCGACGTCGAGGGAGACGCCGTGCGCGTCGGTCGGGTCCGGCATCTTCGGCGCGACGGCGTCGAACGTGGCGTCGTCGCCCATCGGCGTGGCGGGCCGGACGGACTTGCGGCGGATGCGGTCCAGGCAGGCGTTGACGACGATGCGGTGCAGCCAGGTGGTGACGGCGGCGTCGCCGCGGAACCGTGAGGCGGCGCGGAACGCCGAAAGACACGCATCCTGCAGCGCGTCCGCCGCCTCCTCCGGATCGCCGAGGGTCCGTAGCGCGACGGCCCACATGCGGTCGCGGTGGCGGTGCACGAGTTCGGCGAAGGCGTGCGGGTCCCCCTGGGCGTGACGGGCGAGGAGTTCCTTGTCGGGTACCTCGTCGACGCGATGCATGCTCACCGACGTCATGAGCGACCGCTTTCTCGTGCTGGACGCCCGGTCGCTGTGGGGCGCCCACGACCGGTTGCTGGGGAATGCACCACAGGTTCCTGGGGGCGAGGGGACAATCTGCTCACAGGCACGATACAGATACGCACCGCTTCACGTCACAGACCAGGAACACCGCGGGAGACGTCAGCCCGCGATGCCGTAGACGGTGACTTCGCCGAGCCGGCCCTTGTGGGGTGTCGGAAGCTTGGTGAACCAGACGAGAACGTACTGACCGGTGACGTGGGGGTTGGCGGTGACGGTCATCTCGCCCCCGTTGGGGGTCTGCTGACCGATCGGCTTGAGACTTTCCGGGGACTGGGAGTCGCCGACCTTGACCTGGATGATCCCCCCGCTCACCGGTGAGTTGATCTTGACGTTCGCGATCTCGACCGGCCTGCCCATGTCGAGGATGACGCCGAGGCCCTTGGAGAGGTTGCCGAAGTTGGCGTCGGCGTAGCTCTGGGTCTCCCACTTGCCGCTCGGCCGCCCGTCGATGACGGTCTTGAGGTCCTTGTCGATCGAGGTGTCCGGGTTGGTGGGCCGCGAGTCCTGGAAGGGGGCGATGCTCTGCGCCTTCAGCTTCACCGGAGTCGGCTGCGGCCGCGCGGTCGTCTGGCCGGGGTCGGCGGGACCGCCGCGGCCGGTCCGGGCGCCGTCGCCGCCCGTGCCGGTCAGCGCCCAGGCGCCGATGCCGACGATGACGGTGAGCGCCGCCGCGGCGACGCCGAGCAGCGCGCGGTTGCCGCGGCCGCCGGATGCGCCGCCGTGGGCCCCGCCCCGGACGCGCGCCGGTGCCGTGGGGCCGGCCGGCCCGTGGGGCGCGTGGTCGGCCCGCCGGGGCTGCGTGCGCGGCGGCGGGACGTGCGAGGCCGCCCGGGTCCGCTCCCGGGCCGGCGGCGCGGGAGGCCGCTGCGGCTGCGTCGCCGCCGCCGTCGACGGGGTCGTGGGACGGCGCTGGGCGGCCGTCCGCGGGGGCGGCTGCGTCTGGCCGAGCCCGGCGAACAGCGGCAGCGGGGTCCGCGGGACGCCGCGCAGTTCCTTCGCCAGGTCGGCGGGGGTGGCGATCGGCTCGCCCTGGCCGATGCCGAGGCAGCGGCACACGATCGCGTCGACCGCGTGGGAGATCCCGGCCTGGACCTGCCGGGGCGCGTACGGGACGCCGTCGGCCATGGGCGCGGCGGGCAGGTCCGAGTCGCTCCTGTCGACGGGCCAGTGGGCGGTCAGCGCCGCGTAGAGCATCCGGCCGAGCCCCCGGACGTCGTCGCGCGCCGGGTCGTCGGAGTGGCGGTCGTTGAGGACGGCGTCGGTGGCGACGCCGAGGAGCTTGACGGTGCCGCCGGTCGTCCAGACGAGGTCGCGGGGCGTGAGGCACTGGTGCGACAGCCCGCCGGCGTGCGCGGAGGCGATGGCCTCGGTGGCCTCGTACAGCAGGGTCGCGGCGCGTCCCGGCTCCAGCGGGGCCTTGGCGAGCATCCCCTCCAGGGTCTCGCCGGCGACCCACTCGCTGACGACGTAGGCGCTCTCGCCGCTGTCGTCGGCGTCGAACACCTGGGTGAGCCGGGGGTCGGTGAGGCGGCTGGCGGCGCGCGCGGAGGTGACCACCTCGCCGATCCGGGGGAACTTCGGGTCGAAGGTGCGAACCGCCACGGCCCGGGCGAGGATCTCGTCGATGGCCTTCCAGAGGCACGATCCACCCGAGTCGCTGATGCGTTCCTCAAGCCGGTAGCGGCCGGCGAGACGTGTGCCGGGCTCGATGACGGACGTGCTCACGGCAGCGTCCCGAACAGGTGGTCAGATCCCATGTTAGTGGCGTGGCAGCTTACGCCTCCGACCCTCCTCTTTGCGTTCCCCAGGGTGTCGCCCCGCAAGCCGTGTCTCCCACATGGTAGTGGCTACACGCACGACTGGCCCGCCTTATCGCCGCGCGTCCTTTTTTGCTTCGCTCCGCTTTACCTCCCGGACGCTCAGCGGCCGGGAAGCTTGCTGGCGAACGTGGAGATCGCGGTCTGGATCTCGTCCACCCTCATCAGCTTCGCGAAGAGGAGGTAGAGCAGGCCGCCGCCGGCCGAGCCGACCACGAGGGTGACGAGCGCCGGGATCAGCGCGGTGGTGTCGCCGAGGGCGTCGGCGACGGTGCGGGCGGCGTAGGCGAACCCGATCAGGGGCCAGAGCGCGACGAGCAGCTTCAGGTGGCCGCCGACGATGCGGCGCCCGTCGATGCCGCCGAGCTTGCGGCGCAGGACGAGCCAGCAGATGAGCGTGCCGATCGTGTTGGTCAGCGCGAACCCGCCGGCGATGCCGACCACGATCCACCTGACGTCGAGGACGCTGTAGGCGGTGAACGCGAAGGCGATGTTGGCCGTGACCGACACGATGCCGATCAGCGCGGGCGTCCTCGTGTCGTTGTGGGCGTAGAAGACCCGCAGCATCAGCTGGTAGGTGGAGAACGGCACGAGCGCCACCGCGAACATCTGCATCACCCGCGCGATGACCAGGGCGTCGTCGGGCGAGGTGTTGCCGTGCGCGAACAGCACCGTGGTGATCTCCGGGCCGAGCACCAGCATCAGCGCCGCGGCCGGCATGATGATCACCGAGGAGAGCCGCAGGCCCGTGGAGAACGCGGCGCGCAGGTCGGCGGTCTTGCCCTCCGCGGCGAACCGGCTCATACGCGGCAGCAGCGCGGTGATCACCGAGACGCCGACGATGGCGTAGGGCAGCTGGAAGAGCTGGTAGGCGTTGAAGTACGGGGTGTACCCGTAGCCCTCGCCATAGCCCTCGTCCGCCGCGAGGTTCCCGGCCCGGTTCGCCAGCGCGGTCACCACGGCGAACGCGGCCTGCGTGGCGACGACGTACACGAGCGTCCAGGCGGCGAGCCGCAGAACCTCGCCGATCTCGCCGCGCTGGAAGTTCAGGCGGGGCCGCCACCGGAAGCCGACCCGCCGCAGGGACGGCCACAGCGCGACCGTCTGCAGGACGATCCCGCCGGTGGTGCCGATGGACAGCAGCATCATCTGCCCGTCGGAGATGTTCGACGGGTTGACCGGCCCCGACGTGATCGCCAGGAACGCGCCGCCGACCCCGATCACGACGATGTTGTTCAGGACGGGCGCCCACATCGGCGCGCCGAAGCTGCCGCGCGTGTTGAGGATGGCCCCGGCGAACGCGCCGATGCCGTAGAAGAACAACTGGGGCAGGAAGAAACGCGCGAACAGGATCGCGACCTCGCGCTGGTCGCCGGTGTAGCTGCCCGCGAGCAGGTCGATGAACAGCGGCGCGCACAGCACCGACACGACGGTGAGCGCGCCGAGCCCGAGCACCGCGAGGGTGAACACCCGCTGCTCGTACTGCTCGCCGTACTCGCGGTCGCGTTCCTTGGCCCGGACCAGCAGCGGGACGATGACGCTGACGAGGATGCCGCCGAGCAGCAGGTCGTAGATCTGGTTCGGGATCGTGTTGGCGGTGTTGTAGGCGTTGGCGAGCATCCCGGTGCCGAGCGCGGCGACGATGACCGCCGTCCGCAGGAACCCGGTGACCCGGGACGCGAGCGTGCCCACCGCCATGATCGCGCTGGAGCGCAGGATGCCGCCGCTCCTGCCGCCTCCGCCGCCGGTGGCCTCCCCGGCGCCGCCGGAATCTCCGGCGGGCCCGTCGGAGGGGAGGGCGTCCACTACCGTCTCCTCGGCGAGGTCCCGCTGGCCGCCGGGGAGGGGGAGGTCAACCGCCGTTTCGGCTACGGGGGTCCCGGCTGCCGGGGGCGTGCTTCCCGCGGGCGGAGGGGCGCCCGTCGGCGACGGATTCGGGTACCTCGTTCCGGGATTGTGCGGAGTCCACCCCGGTCCCGCCTGCCTTGGAGGTCCCTGGGGCGGGGGCGGACCCTGGGGCGGGCCCGGTTGAGGAGCCCGCGGCGGAATCCGGGGTGCTCCCGGGGGACGTCTCCGCGGATCCCCCGGCCCCGGGTGCCCCGGAGAGCCCGGGGGTGGGTAGGCCGGGCCCGGCGAGCCCTGCGCCGGGGAACCCGTTCCCCTGTCGTCCCGCCCCGGGTGGCGTCCCTGCTGGTCCCGCTCCGTCACCGGCTGCCTCCGCTTTCCGGCGGCGCCTTGCTCTGATGGCCCGCACTCCGACGCCCACGAAGAGTACGGCAAGTCCGCTGCCGGTGATGAGCAGCGCGATGCGTCCGTACCCGGTGGCGACGACGGTGATGGTCTCGCCGTCGCCGAGTGTGCGCCCGCCCGAGTTCGGGATCACCAGGTCGAGCCGCACACGGAAGTTGCCGTTGCCCGCCGCCTGCGCCGGGATCCAGCGCTGCGCCCGTTCCCCGGGCTGCAGCTCGATGACGGACTCCTCCGGATCGAGCTGCCCGAGCTGCAGCTTCGCGGTGTTCTCCGACCTCGCGACGAGCCGGACCCTGACCGACTGGTTCGGGAGCGTGTTCTCCACGAGCACCGGCAGCTTGCCGGAGCTGCCGCCCATCAGGACCCGTTTGTTCCTGGTCGTGACGATCCGGACGCGGCTCATGTCCGACTCGATCCGGGCCGTGACCGCCGTGCGGGACTGCCGGGCGCGTCCCGGCATCACCCGCCACGCCACCGACGCCAGCCGCAGCAGGGCCCGCTCGTAGGAGATGTTGATCCCGTTCGTCATCACCGAACGGAACGTCGCGGAGCGGCGGGACAGCGTCCGCAGCTGGGCGAGGTGCGCGTCGCTCAGCTCGAAGCGCTCGAAGGAGTCGGGGTAGCCGTTGAACGCCCTCGGCTGCGGCTGCGTCGCCTCGATCCTGCTCAGCGGCACCGCCCGCAGCCAGCCGGCCTCCCCGGTGTACTCGAGCAGGTTCTTCGCCAGGCCGGGCGCGGGGTTCCAGTGCCGGTCGGGGGCGACGACGAGGGTCCGCTGCTGGTTCGGGGCCTCCGCCGCGATCATCGCGGTCTCGGCGAGGAAGCGCTGCTCGGCGAGCTGCGCGCCGGTGTAGGTGTCCGAGCCCTCGCTGACGATCTTGTTGATCTTCTCGTCGTACAGCAGGGCGTTGCGCCGGCCTCTCCTCGTCGTCTGGATCGTCGTCTTCGCGTTCGGCTGCTCACCCGTAGCCGGGCCCTGGAACTGGGAGCTGCTCATCAGGAACGACCCGCCGTCCTTCAGCGCGTGCTCGGCGAGCTTGTCGAGCGTTCCGGGACCCGCCGCGCCGTAGGGGGGCCAGGCGACCTTCGCGTTCGCGGCCCGGCCGAGGACCTGCGTCGCCACGTCGGTGTTGCGCGCCGCGTACGCGAGGGTGATCTCGCGGGGCATCTTGTGGCGGACGAGCGCGACGACGTCCGGATCTCCGTACGGCAGCACGAAGTAGGGGTCGCGCCTGGACGCCTCCTTCAGCGACGCCAGCCACGCCGCGGCGACCGTGCTCTTCTCCTTCTTCGTCGCCTTCTTCGCGCCGAAGGCCTTCACGGTGTACTCACCGGACGCCATGCGCTGCGCGTCGTCGAGGAGCGCGGGGTCGATCCCCCACGTGACGGGCGTGTCGGTGGCCGCGGCGGCGTCGACGAGTCTGCTGAGCCGCCCCCTGGGCGACAGGTCCGTGGTGAGGCGGTCGTCGAAGAACGTCTGGTCGTCGGTGCGGTGCATCCGGTCGACCAGCGGCCACACCCAGCCGACCGCCACCGGCTTGAACTGGGGCCGCTTCGGCATGACCGTGATGAACGTCGTCACCCCGCCGAGCACCTGCTGCGCCGGGTTCAGGACCTCGACGCCCACCGGGTAGACGCCCGGCGTCCCTGTCGGAAGGTTCAGCCGCAACGCCGCGGCGCTGGTCTTGAGCGCCCACCTCTGCGTCGCGTCGGGGGCGACCGGGGCCTGGAGCTGCTGCTGCGGGCCGACACCGGGCAGCGAGCCCGGCGGCCCGGACGCGTACTGGTCGAGCTGGGTGCGGCTGGTGACCGGCTGCGCGCTGTAACGCAGGCGCAGCGTGAGCCCGGCGAGCTGGCCGCCCGTCCGGTTCTTCAGCGCGCCCGCGATCTCGATCGTGGAGTTCGCGCGGACGGTCTTGGGACTCACCTTCGTGAGCCCGACCCCCACCGGGGCCCGCTTCTGCGTCTGCGTCCTCACCGACGTCTTCACCGACGCCGCGGCGGGGGCCGCCGGAGCCGTCGGTGCCGCCAGCGCCGCACACGGCAGCAGCGCGGCGAGCGCGACCGCGCGTCTGACCCGTCTCACGCCGTATCCGCCCGGGCGCCGCCCGGCACCGGGCCGCCGCCTCCACGTGCCGCACCGGCCGGCAACCCGGCCGCCTCGGGGCGACGGGCATCCCTGTCCCGCACCACGTATGGAGTTTATGGCATTCGGGGTTGCTTGCTGTGTTGGTGACAGTTCCCGGTGCGAGTCGGGCGGACGGGCATGTGCGAGGGATATCCGACGTGCCTGGTACGCCCGTTCGGCCCTCCTCCCGGCGCCCGCAGAAAATGTGTGACGCGGCTCTGCCGCGCTCGCGGCGGGCCGTGGCCCTTCCGAGGCCCGCTACCGTTGTCGTGCGGAGGGCTCACCGCCGGTCGCGCCGGCGATATCGGGGTGTCCGGAACGCAACCCGCGGTTCCCGCATGGGACGGTCTCCCGTACGGGCCCGCCGAGCACCGGAAAGTCTTTTGTCAGCCCGTCTAGCAAGGAAATAC
>DATCLF010000110.1:0-5861 GCA_036564055.1 Spirillospora sp. | reverse complement strand
CTGGTGCGCGACGTTCGCGAGGGGACCGCGGTAGGGGACCTGGCCCTCCACGCCCTCGGGGATGAGCTTCTCCTCGCTGGTGACGTCGTCCTGCGCGTAGCGGTCCTTGGAGAAGGAGCCGCCGCGTTCCCGGTTGCGCATCGCGCCGAGCGACCCCATGCCCCGGTACGACTTGTACTGCTTGCCGTGGACGAAGATCAGCTCGCCGGGCGACTCCTCGACGCCGGCGAGCAGGCTGCCGAGCATGACCGTGTCGGCGCCCGCGACCAGGGCCTTGGCGATGTCGCCGGAGCACTGCAGGCCGCCGTCGCCGATCACCGGGACGCCGGCCTCCTTCGCGGCGCGGGACGCCTCCATGATCGCGGTGATCTGGGGGACGCCGACCCCGGCGATGACGCGGGTCGTGCAGATCGAGCCGGGCCCGACGCCGACCTTGACCGCGTCGGCGCCCGCCTCCACGAGGAGCTTGGCGCCCGCGTAGGTGGCGACGTTGCCGCCGACGACGTCCACCGACGCGTTCTTCTTGATCGCGGCGACCGTGTCGGCGACGCCCTTGGAGTGGCCGTGCGCGGTGTCCACGACGATCACGTCGGTGCCGGCGTCGATGAGGGCCCGGGCGCGGCGGATCGCGTCCTCGCCGACGCCGACGGCCGCGGCGACGAGCAGCCGGCCGTCGGGGTCCTTGGCGGCGCGGGGGTACTGCTCGCTCTTGGTGAAGTCCTTGGTGGTGATCAGACCCTTGAGCCGGCCCTCGTCGTCCACGAGGGGGAGCTTTTCGACTTTGTTGCCCGCCAGCAGCCGGAACGCCTCCTCGCGGCTCACGTCCACCGGGGCCGTGACCAGCGGCATCGGCGTCATGACCTCCCGCACCGGACGGGACAGGTCGGACTCGAAGCGCATGTCCCGGTTCGTCACGATGCCGACGAGCACGCCCCGCACGTCGGTGACGGGGACGCCGGAGATGCGGTAGCGGGCGCACAGCTTCTCGACGTCGGCGAGCGTCGCGTCCGGCAGGCAGGTCACCGGGTTGGTGACCATTCCCGCCTCGGAGCGCTTGACCCGGTCGGCCTCCTCGGCCTGCTCCTCGATCGACATGTTGCGGTGCAGCACGCCGATGCCGCCCTGCCGCGCCATCGCGACGGCCGTGCGCGCCTCGGTCACCGTGTCCATCGCCGCCGAGACCAGGGGGATGTTCAGCGAGATCCGCTTGGTCAGCCGGGAGGTGGTGTCGGCCTCGCCCGGCTGCATGTCGGAGTAGCCGGGCAGGAGGAGGACGTCGTCGAAGGTGAGGCCCAGCGGGAGGATCGCGTCGGGCTCGTCGGCGGGGTTCATGACTCCCTCCCCGGAGGTGGTGGCGGCATCGGGCCAGGTCACGGCGATCTGGTTCCCCATCGTAGAGCGTGGGCCCGCGCCGGGACCGGCGGTTGACGACGGCGGTCACGTGGTCTTGATGACATAGCGCAACAAATTCGACCGGCCCCGGCATTCCCACCTTGCGTGATCGTCCGCGTACGGACACGGCCTGGGGGGTCCCCCTCATGCGCCGTCACGCAGTAGCGTGGTACTCGTGCACGACGACGCTCCGCTCGACCCGTTCGCCGGAGATCCGGAGGACCCGGCGGCGGCGCTCGGCGACCCCGCCGAGGAGGCCGTTCCGCTCAGTGTGTCGGAGCGGGAGGACGTGCTGGCCGACCTCGCCGACCTTGAGGTCTTCCGCGCCCTGCTGGAGCCGCTCGGAGTGCGCGGGCTCACCGTCGACTGCGGCGACTGCGGCAGGGTCCACTACATCGACTGGGAGCTGCTGCACGGCAACCTGCGCCATCTGCTGGACGAGGGGCTCCCCCGCGTCCACGAGCCGGCCCTGGCGCCCGACCCCGTCGACTATGTGAGCTGGGAGTACGCCCGCGGATACGTCGACGGCGTCATCGACAGCGAAGAGGGTCGCGACGAGAACTGACCGCGGCGTCGTCGACGTCTCCGACGACGGAGAACTCCTCGCCACGTTGGGCGACGACGGCCTCGCCCGCCTCTGGAACACCCGGTCAGGGCGATGCGTCCACGTCTTCGAGTGCGCGGGCGAAGACTGCCGGGGAGACGACCTGCTCGGCACGGGAGCCGTTGCGCTGTCCGGTGACGGAGCACGGCTGGCCGCGTGCTTCGCCATCGACTTCGAAGTGAGGATCTGGGATGCGGCCACCGGCGGCCACCTGCTCACGCTGGACCCGCATGAAGCCGTCGGCAGGGGAGGCTGGGTGTGCGACCTCGCCTTCGTCCCCGGGCGACCGTCGACGCTCGCCGTTCTCCATGAAGACCGGGGCATCTCGATGTGGGACGTTCCCGCCGGCCGTCGGTCCATCGGTCCACTGCCCGGCCGGGAGTTCGCCGACGCGATGCGGTTCTCCCGAGACGGAACACTGGTCGCCACGGCCGGACACTTCGTCGCCGTCTGGGACGTGAACACGGGCCGCGGCATCGTCGGAGGCCACACCGACGACTGCGGCGGCACCAGCGCGGTGGACCTCTCCCCCGACGCACGACTGCTCGCCACCTCGGGCCACTCGCACGGGGTGGGTTATGTGTGGGATCTGCCGACACTGACCCGGAAGCGCGGTTTCCCGACGACCCCGGGGCTCTCGGGTGAGAACCTCCTCCCCCACCAGCGCCGTGGTGACCCTGCTGGACATGGTGTACGAGAAGGTGGCGTTCTCCCCTGACGGCTCCCTGCTCGCCGCGAACGTCCGCGACACCGTCGTTCTCTGGCGCGTCGACTCGTTCGGCCGCTGAGCCGTCGCGAACCGACGCCGCCGGTCGGCCGTCACTCGCGGTGGCGGTGACGGCGGCGGGAGTCGTAGCCGTCGCCGCTCGGGTACGGCCGGGCGGGCCGGCGCAGCTCGCCGGGGCTCCTGCGGTGGACGCCGTCCGGTGACCCGGTGGCGGGCGGCCGGGACTCGTCCGTTCTCAGGAAGGGGCGCTCCGGACGGAAACGCGACCCGAACGGGAACGGGAAGTACACGCGGGGCTCGTCCTCCCGCTCGGGGGACGACGTGGACGTGGGCGCCGGGGTCGGCGCCGGCGCCGGACGCGCGGGCCCGGTCCTGAGCCGGGCGGGCGGCCGCGGCCGGTAGGTCCCGGCGTCGGTGTCGGCGGGGGCCGTCGTGCGCGCGCCGCCGGACTCGCCGACCGCCGGCGCCGGGGCCGCGGCCGGAGGGCGGCCGTGCACGCCGCCCGCGGCGGCGACGCCGGTACTGGCGAGGACGGCGCCCGCGACGCCGAGCGCGACGATGGTGCGCGGGCCGCGACGGCGCGGACCCGGCCCGGAACCGGAGTCCGGGTCGGGCTCGGGACCGGACGGGGTCGGCGGCGTGGCCGGCGGGGTCGGCGGGGTCGTGTCGGGCCCGGCGTCCTGGCCGGGGTCGTCAACGTCGTCGATCAGGGCGCGCAGCAGGCGCACCGCGGGATCGGACTCCTCGACCTGCCACCGGCGGCCGGTCTCACCGCCGGGAAGAGAAAGGGACGCGGAACCGGCAGCGCGCCGCGCCGCGAGCGCGTCGATGATCGCATCGGTCCGGCGCACCGCGTCGAGGTCCGCCGGCGGCACCATGCCCGGCGGCGGGCCGGTCGGCGTGCGGGCATCGCCGCAGCTCGACGGCTCGGCCGAATCCGGGACGCCGTGGCCGCGCTCCGTCAAGCGATCGACTCCTCTCTGGCCATCGCCCGGAGCCGGGCCAGCGCCCGGTGCTGCGCCACCCGAACCGCCCCAGCGGACATGCCCAGCACATTACCGGTCTCCTCTGCCGACAGGCCCGCCACCACACGCAGGAGCACCAGCTCCCGCTGGTGTTCGGGAAGGCGCGTCAGCAGGTCGCGGGCACGCTGCGCCTCGATGTAGCGGACCACCGTCTCCTCGGGCCCGGGACGGTCGTCGGGACCGTCCGGGAGGTCCTCGGTGGGCACCGCCGCGCGGACCGCGCTGCGCATCGCGTCCGCGATCTTGTGGGCGGCGATGCCGAAGACGAAGGAAGCGAAGGGCCGGCCCATGTCCCGGTAGCGGGGCAGTGCCGACAGGACGGCGATGCAGACCTCCTGGGCCACGTCGTCGGCGATGTGGTACTGCCCGGAGACCCGTCCGAGCCTGGCCCGGCAGTAGCGGACGATCATCGGGCGGACCTCGGCGATGAGGACCTCGATGGCGCCCGGGTCGCCCTGGACGGCGAGGTTGGTCAGCTCCTTGAGGTCGCCGTCCGCCTCCCGTGCCGCGCGGAGCACCCGGACCCCGCGGCCGGTGTCGCGGGACGGCGGAGGCGCGGGTCCTCCCGAGGGTGCGACAGCGCTCGCGGCCATGGTCCCGGCGTAGCTTCCCTCGGTCACGTCAAGCATGATGCCCAGCAGCGCCGGGCGTGTCTCCACCGTCGTCGACAACGGAATGGTCACAGTGCGGGAGCGATCCTGGCATTACTACACAGCGCCGCCGTGGGACCACGGTCTGCTTCGGCGTTTCGAACCAGCAAACCAGGCTGAAACAGCTCACCTAGCTAGAAACAGCTCAAAAAAGGTCAAGACCCCCGCCCGAACGGACGGGGGTCTCGCAGGACCCGGTGCGGGAGAGCCGCACCCGCCGGAAACGACCTCAGTGGCCGTGCCCGTGACCGTGGCCCTGGCCGGCGGACTCCTCTTCCTCCTCCGGCTTGTCGACCACGAGCGCCTCGGTGGTGAGCAGCATGCCCGCGATCGAGGCGGCGTTGGTCACGGCGTTGCGCGTCACCTTCACCGGGTCGATGACGCCCTGGGCGACGAGGTCGCCGTACTCGCCGGTGGCGGCGTTGTAGCCCTGGCCGGCGTCCAGGCCGCGCACCTTGGCGACGACGACGTGGCCCTCCTGGCCGGCGTTCTCGGAGATCCAGCGCAGCGGCTCGTCCAGCGCGCGGCGCAGCGCCTCCGCACCGGTGGCCTCGTCACCCGACAGGCCGAGCGTGTCGAACCCCTTGGCGGCCACGTGCACCAGCGCGCTGCCGCCGCCGGGCACGATGCCCTCCTCGATCGCCGCACGGGTCGCCGAGATGGCGTCCTCCAGGCGGTGCTTCTTCTCCTTCAGCTCCACCTCGGTGGCGGCGCCGACGCGCAGGACGCAGACGCCCCCGGACAGCTTGGCCAGCCGCTCCTGGAGCTTCTCGCGGTCCCAGTCGGAGTCGGAGTTCTCGATCTCGACCTTGATCTGGTTGATCCGCGCCTGGATGTCGTCGGCGGAACCCTCACCGTCCACGATCGTGGTGTTGTCCTTGGTGACGGTCACGCGACGGGCGCGGCCGAGGTCGTCGAGCCCGATGGAGTCGAGCTTGAGGCCGAGGGCCTCGCTGACGACCTGGCCGCCGGTGAGGGTGGCCATGTCGCCCAGCATCGCCTTGCGGCGGTCGCCGAAGCCCGGCGCCTTGACCGCGACGGACGTGAACGTGCCGCGGATCTTGTTGGCGACCAGCAGCGCCAGCGCCTCGCCCTCGACGTCCTCGGCCACCACGAGCAGCGGCTTCTTGGTCTGGGCGACCTTCTCGGCCAGCGGCAGGAACTCGTTGACGTTGGAGATCTTGCCGTCGACGATCAGCACGTAGGCGTCCTCGAGGACGGCCTCCATGCGCTCGGGGTCGGTCACCATGTGCGGCGACAGGTAGCCCTTGTCGAACTGGAGGCCCTCGGTGAACTCCAGCTCCAGGCCCATCGTGTGGGCCTCCTCGACGGTGATGACGCCGTCCTTGCCGACCTTCTCGAAGGACTCGGCGATCAGCTCGCCGATCTGCCGGTCCTGGGCGGAGATGGTCGCGACGTGCGCGATCTCGTCCTTCTCCTCGACCTCGCGGGCCGACTTGAGG
>DATCLF010000109.1:0-10919 GCA_036564055.1 Spirillospora sp. | reverse complement strand
AGTCGACGTGGACCAACCCGAAGCGCTTGGAGTAGCCCCAAGCCCACTCGAAATTATCCAGCAGCGACCAGGTGAAGTAGCCGCGCAGCGGGACGCCGTCGGCGATGGCGCGGTGGCAGGCCCGCAGGTGCTCGTCCAGGTAGGCGATGCGGCCCTCGTCCTGGATCGTGCCATCGGGGTCGGGCGCCTCGTCGTAGCCCGCCCCGTTCTCGGTGATGTACAGCGGCACCTCCGGGTACTCGCGGTGCACGCGGGTGAGGACCTCGTGCAGGCCGTCCGCGTCGATGTCCCAGCCCATGCCCGTGACGGGACGTCCGCTGGGCACGAACCGGACGTGGTCGCTGCCCGGCCACGGGGAGTGCGTCGAGAACGGCGACGAGGCGGTCTGCGTCGCCTCGCCCGGCGTGCCCGCGACCGTGTGGCGCGAGTAGTAGTTGATGCCGAGCTGGTCGCAGGAACGGCCGATCACGGCGAGGTCGTCGTCCGGCGGGGTGAACCCGAGGGGGGCGACGTCCTCCAGGACGTCGGTCGGGTAGCGGCCGAGCAGCAGCGGGTCGAGGAACAGCCGGTTCTGCAGCCCGTCGATGCGGCGCGCGGCGTCCGCGTCGGCGGGGTCGTCGCTCGCCGCGGAGATCGCGTACAGGTTGACCGCGGCGCCGAACCGGTTGTCCGGCGTCCGGGCCCGCATCGCCTCGACCGCGAGGCCGTGGGCGAGGAGCAGGTGATGGGCGGCCTGCAGGGACGCGGCCGGTTCGCGCCGCCCGGGGGCGTGCTCGCCGGAGGCGTACCCGAGGAACGCCGCGCACCAGGGCTCGTTCACCGTCGTCCAGTGGCGGACCCGGTCGCCGAGCGCGGCGTGGACGTGCGCCGCGTACTCGGCGAACCGGTGGGCGGTCTCCCGCTCGGGCCAGCCGCCCGCGTCCTCCAGCGGCTGCGGCAGGTCCCAGTGGTAGAGGGTCGGCCACGGCTCGATGCCCGCCTCCAGCAGCGCGTCGACCAGGCGGCGGTAGAAGTCGAGGCCCTCCTCGTTGAACTCCCCGCTCCCGGACGGCTGCACCCGGGGCCAGGAGATCGAGAACCGGTACGCCGTCAGGCCGAGGTCGACCATGAGCGCCACGTCCTCGGCGTACCGGTGGTAGTGGTCCACCGCGACGTCGCCGGTGTCGCCGCCGAGCACCTTGCCGGGGGTGTGGGAGAAGGTGTCCCAGATGGACGGGCCGCGGCCGCCCTCGCGGGCGGCGCCCTCGATCTGGTAGGCGGCGGTGGCCGCACCCCAGCGGAACCCGGCGGGGAACTGCGCGGCCGGCCCCGCGCTCGTGTCGTCCTTCAGGGTGGTCACGCCTTCACCGCACCTTCCATGATCCCGCCGATGATCTGGCGGCCGAAAATGATGAACACGACGAGAAGCGGCAGCACCGCGACGGCGGTCCCGGCGAACATGAGCGTGTAGTCCTGGAAGTGGGCGTTCGCCAGGTTGTTGATGGACAGCTGCACCGTCGGGTTCTCGGGGTTCAGCACCGCCAGCGGCCACATGAACTCGTTCCAGGTCTGCATGAACGTGAACAGGCCGAGGACGCCCGCCGCGGGCCGCAGCGCGGGCAGCACGACGCGCCAGTAGATGCCGAAGGTGGTGCATCCGTCGACGCGGGCCGCCTCGATGAGCTCGTCGGGCACGGCCTGCTCGGCGTACTGCCGCATCATGAACACGCCGAACCCGGTGACCAGGAACGGGACGATGACGGCCTGCAGCTCGTTCTGCCACCCCAGCTCCACCATGATCATGTAGAGCGGGATGATCCCCATCTGCACCGGGATCATCATCGTCGCGATGATGACCAGCAGCAGGGCGTTCTTGCCGCGGAAGCGCAGCTTGGCGAACGCGAACCCGGCGAGCGAGGCGAAGAACACCGTCGAGATCGTCACCACGGAGGAGGCGATCGCGGAGTTCAGCAGTCCCTTGGCGAAGTAGGCGTCGGGGTTGCCGAACAGCCGGTCGACGTTCTCCGGGCCGCTTCCGCCGGGCAGCAGCGGCGGGGGCACGTCCGCGACGACGTCGTTGGTGCGGGTCGCAACGATGATCATCCAGTAGATCGGGAAGATCGACAGGACGAGCGCGACGATCAGCGTGATGTAGGTCAGCGGGCTGGCGTTCCACAGTCCGCGCAGGCGGCCGGTGTGCGCGGCGTGCTTGCCCTGGGGACCGGCGAGGAGCGTGGTCATTTGGCGCCTCCCGTACGCCGCACGGCCAGGAAGTTGATCAGGGAGAACACGATGATCATCACGAACAGCGCCCAGGCGACCGTGGCGCCGTAGCCGTAGCGGTCACTGTTGAAGGCGTTGTCGTACATGTACATCGTGATCGTCTGGAACTGGTGGAGCGGGCCGCCGTCCATCTTGTTGGGCGTGTGGATGCTGAACAGGACGGGCTCGGTGAACAGCTGCAGCCCGCCGATCGTCGAGATGATCACCGTGAAGATGATCGTCGGACGCAGCATCGGCACGGTGATCTGCCAGAACTGGCGGATCCGGGACGCGCCGTCGATCGCGGCGGCCTCGTAGAGCTCCTTGGGGATGGCCTGCATGGCGGCCAGGTAGATCAGCGCGTTGTAGCCGGTCCAGCGCCAGTCGACCATGACGGCGATGGCGACCCAGGACCAGCCGCGGCTGTTGCTCCAGGCGATCGCGTCGATGCCGAACAGGCCGAGGAACCAGTTGATCATCCCCCAGTCCTGGTCGAACATCTGGGTGAACACGATCGCGACGGCGGCGGTCGAGGTGACCAGCGGGGCGACCATCCCGATGCGGAACAGCGTCGGCAGCCGCATCCGCCGGTTCAGCGCGTTGGCGATCACCAGCGCGAGCAGCAGCTGCGGGACGGTCGAGATGAAGAAGATCCCGATCGTGTTGATCGTGGCGTGCCAGAAGTCGGAGTCGGTCAGCAGGTAGTCGTAGTTGTCGAGTCCGACGAACTCGCGCGTCCCAGACGCCAGCTCCCAGTCGTGGAGGGAGACCCAGAGGGTGAAGACGAGCGGGAACGCTCCGAAGATCAGAAAGACGATGTAGAACGGCGAGATGAAGGCGTAGGGGGCGGCCTTCACGTCGAGCCTGGCGAGCCGGCTCCGCCAGGTGCGGCGGGGCTGCGGCCGGTGCCGGGCCGGCGTGTGCGCCGGGGAGCCGTTCCGGCTGGGGCGCAGTTCGGTCGTCACCGAGCGCCTCCTTTCCGAGGACGGGGCCGAGGGGCGGTGGACACGGCGGCGGCGCCGGCGGGGGAGTGGGCGGCACGGCGCCGCCGCCGCAGTCGAAGGGTCGCCGGGCGGGTTACCGGGCGGCCTTCTCGGCCTCCTCGACGGACTTGCTCCACGCGCCGGCGGGATCCTGCTTGCCCTGGCCCACCGAGACCAGGACGTTCTCGACGGCCGCCCGCACTTCCTCGTTCTTCGGCCCGAGGTGGACCGGCTTCACCGCCGCGACCAGATCACCGAAGATCTTGCCGACGGGGGCGTTGTTGAAGTACTCGCTCTTGGCGTCCGCGACCGCCGGGTCCTTGGCGGCCTGCGGCGAGGACGGGAAGACCTTCGCGGCCTTGTAGGCGGCGACCTGGCCCTCCGGGGAGGTCAGGTACTTGGCCAGCTCGACGGCCTCCTTCACGTGCTTGCTCTGCTTGGGGACCGCCAGCCACGAGCCGCCCCAGTAACCGGAGCCGCCCGGGATGGTCGCGACGTCCCACTTGCCCTTGCCGGCGTCTCCCGAGAACTCCTCGATGCCCCCGAGCATCCAGGACGGACACGGGAGGGTGGCGAACGTGTCGCGCTTGAGCGCGGTCTGCCACGGCGGCGTGAAGATCGCCATGTCGGCGGTGAGCTTGTTCTGCTCGAACTTCAGCGCCGTGTCGAACGCCTGCTTCACGATCGGGTTGCTCTCGAAGACCAAGTTGTTCTGCTTGTCGAAGAAGCTGTACCCGGGGCCGTTGCTGGCGTTCTGCAGGACGGTGGCGCGGAAGACGGCGGTGGGGCCGTCCAGCCACTTCGTGCCGGAGACCTTGCGCTGGAACTCCTGCCCCTTGGCGAGGAAGTCGTCCCAGGTCGGCCAGAGCTTGCCGACCTCCTCGCGGTCGGTCGGGAAGCCGGCCTTCTTGAACAGGTCCTTGCGGTAGCACATGGCGAGCGGGCCGACGTCGGTGCCGAGCCCGATCAGCTGCTTGCCGTCCGGCGTGACGCCCATCTGCCACTTCCAGGGCAGGAAGTTCTTCTCCAGCTCCCGGCCGCCGTGGTCGAAGAGGTTGACGAACTTGTTCGCCTGCTGCATGTACAGCGGCAGGATGCCCTCCTCGAGCATCACGACGTCGCCCGCGCCGCTGCCGGTGGACATCCACTGCTGGATGCGCGGCTTGTACTCGTCCAGGCTGGAGACCTTGCGCAGCTTCACCGTGACGCCGGGATGCGTCTGCTCGTACTGCTTGACGACTTCCTCGTATCCCGGCTCGCCGAAGACGTCGACGGTCAGCTCGACCGGACCGCCGCCCTCGTCGTCGCCTCCGCAGGACACGGCCAAACTGCCGGCGAGCACGGCCGCGAACGCCGTGCTCAGTCCGCGCCGCATGATGGCCCTCATGAGCGGACCCCTCTCAATGACTCTGGGTGGGTGGACAAGTTCCGTGGGAGCGCTCCCACGCATCGAAGACCGTGACGGGGCTCACTGTCAATGCGCCGCAACACAACCGTTACTTCTGGTGCGGCTCGGCGATGGGGCCCGGCGGGGCGTCCCGCTCCGGACGACCGGTCACCCGTCGGCCTCGGCGTCCCACCACGCGGCCGTGTCCGCGGGCAGCTCGACGACGTCCCCGTCCGCCGCCACCGGACCGCTCGTGAGCAGCGGCCTTCCCCGCACGGACAGGCGCGCGGGCCGGTCGCCGAAGTTCACCGCGCACACGAGCCCGCGCTCGCCGCCGTCTGCCCTCCGGGTGAACACCAGCGTCTCGGGAGGGCCGGGCGACCACCGCAGCGCGCCGCAAGTCAGCGCCGGGTGCGCGCGGCGCACGCGCAGCGCCTCGGTGTAGAGGCTCAGCATCGAATCGGGGTCGTCCTTCTGGACGGCGACCGTCAGATCGCGCCACGCGGCGGGGATGGGAAGCCAGGACGCGCCGCCCGGCCCGAACCCGAAGGGCGGCTCCTCGCCCTCCCACGGCATCGGGACGCGGCACCCGTCCCGTCCGGCGCCGTCGCCGCGCAGCCGCTGCGGGTCCCGCTGGACCTCCTCGGGCAGGTCGAGCACCTCGGGCAGCCCCAGCTCCTCCCCCTGGTAGACGTAGGCCGAGCCGGGCAGCGCGAGCGTCAGCAGCGCCGCGGCGCGGGCCCGGCGCAGGCCGACCTCGCCGCCGCCGTACCGGGTGACGTGGCGTCTCACGTCGTGGTTGGACAGCACCCAGGTCGCGGGCGCGCCGACCTCCCCGGCCGTGCGCAGCGACTCGTCGATCACCTCGCGCATCGCCCGCGCGTCCCAGGGCGTGGTCAGGTAGTGGAAGTTGAACGCCTGGTGCAGCTCGTCCGGGCGGGTGTAGAGGGCGAGACGCTCGGGCGTGGGCGCCCACGCCTCGGCGACGGCGATCCGGTCCCCGCCGTAGGAGTCCAGCAGCCGGCGCCACGCGCGGTGGACATCGTGGACGGCGTCCTGGTCGAAGTACGGCAGGACGGCCGTGCCCAGCATCTCGGTCTGGTCGGCGTGACCGACGTCCGGAAGACCCGGCGCCTTGGCCATGCCGTGCGCGACGTCCACGCGGAACCCGTCGACGCCGAGGTCGAGCCAGAACTTCAGGATGTCCTCGAACTCGGCGTGGACCTCCGGGTTCTCCCAGTTCAGGTCGGGCTGCCGCGAGGCGAACAGGTGCAGGTACCACTGGCCGTCCGGCAGCCGCGTCCAGGCGGGACCCCCGAACACCGACTCCCAGTCGTTGGGCGGCTCGGCGCCGTCCGGGCCCCGCCCGTCGCGGAAGATGTAGCGGGCGCGCTCGGGAGACCCCGGAGGCGCGGCGACCGCGGCCCGGAACCAGGGGTGCCGGTCGGAGGTGTGGTTGGGGACGACGTCGACGATGAGCCGCAGGCCGTGGGCGTGCGCGTCCGCGATCAGTGCGCGGGCGTCGTCGAGCGTGCCGAACAGCGGGTCCACGTCGCGGTAGTCGGCGACGTCGTAGCCGAAGTCCGCCATCGGGGAGACGTAGAACGGCGTCAGCCACAGCGCGTCCACGCCGAGGCCGGCGAGGTAGGGCAGCCGGGCCCTGACGCCGGGCAGGTCGCCCACGCCGTCGCCGTCGGAGTCGGCGAAGCTGCGCACGTAGACCTCGTAGATGACGGCGTCGCGCCACCAGCCGGGGCGGTCCTGCGCTCGGCGGGGGCCGCGGGGGTTCTGGCCGGTGACGATCGGGGCGTCCTGGGACATGCGGATCCTTCGGGTCGGGGGGCGCGAAACTGCGCGTCAGGAGATTCTTCAAGGCTTTACCTGCGCCGTCGACCCCCGCCGCCCCGCCGGTCACCGCGCCGACCTGCGCATCCCCGTCAGATGGACGGCATCCGGCTCCGGCTGAACCCTGCGATGTCTCCTCCCCGTGCCACGGGGTATACGGACCGTCCGACGCAACCACCCGGTGCCTCTGCGACGTACCACGGGTGATTGCGGAGCCGAGGAAGGGGAGCGATGCGGGACCAGGGCATCGACCGAAAGCACATAGCGGAGGCGGATCTGCGGACGAGGCGCGGGGTGTTCCGCGCCGTCGCGTTCCGGGACCCGGTCGACGGGCACGAGCACATGGCGCTCGTGCGGGGCGAGGTGCGCGACCGGGAGGACGTGCTGGTCCGCATGCACTCCGAGTGCATGACCGGCGACATCTTCGGCGCCACGCGCTGCGAGTGCGGAGACCAGCTCGGCGCGGCACTGGACGCGATCGTCCGGGAGGGCACCGGTGTCCTGGTCTACCTGCGCGGCCACGAGGGACGGGGGATCGGGCTGGTGGCGAAGATCCGCACCCACATCCTCCAGGACGACCAGGGGCTCGACACCGTCGACTCCGCCACCGCCATCGGCCTGCCGGTGGACGTCCGCGACTACGGCCCGGCGGCGCGCATCCTGCGGTACCTCGGGGTCCGCTCGGTGCGGCTGCTGTCGAACAACCCGCTCAAGGTGAACGCGCTGAACTCCTACGGGATCCCGATCGCGGCGCGCCTGCCGCTTCTCGTCCCGGTCAGCGACGACAACGTCCGTTACCTCACCGCCAAGCGCGATCGCCTGGGCCACGACCTTCCCCACCTGGAGACCGCGCGGGTCGACGGTGAGCAGAACGAGGGGCTCGACGCGTCGCTCGGCGAGGCCCCGGTGAGCGAGGTCCGCGGATGACACGGCCGATGACGATGACCCAGCCGGTGCGGACCGCGCCGCCCGCCGTCCTGTACACCGCGGGCGTCCGGCGCCGCAGCCTCCTGCCGCCGCCGCGGACGGTCGAGCTGGCGGCGGCGGCAGGGGTGCAGCTCGTCCTGCTCGCCGCGGTGCGGCCCGGCCTCGCGGGCATCGCCGTGGGCGTCGTGTACGCGCTGGCGTCGTGGGGCCTGCTCACCGCGGCGTTCCGCCCGCGCCGCACGCTCGGACCCGCCGATCACATCACTCTGTGTCGCGTCGTCCTCACGGGTGGTGTCACATCCCTGGTCGCGGGGCATCTGATGGGGGACGGGCATACCTGGACGCTGGTCGCCCTCGCCTCGACGGCGCTCGTCCTGGACGGGGTCGACGGACAGGTGGCCCGCCGCACCGGGACGGCGTCCAGGCTCGGCGCGCGGTTCGACATGGAGGTCGACGCCTTCCTCGTGCTGGTGCTGAGCGTGCACGTCGCGTGGTCCGCGGGGGCGTGGGTTCTGGCGATCGGGGCCATGCGGTACGCGTTCGGCGCCGCGGCGTGGGCCGCGCCGTGGCTGCGCGCCGACCTGCGGCCGAGCATCGCGCGCAAGGCCGTCGCCGTGGCGCAGGGCGTGGCGCTGACCGTGGCCGCGGCGGGCGTCGTCCCGTTCGCGGGTGTGCTCGTGGCGGCGGCGCTCGCGCTGCTGGTGTGGTCGTTCGGCAGGGACGTCGCCTGGCTGTTCGCGCGGCGGCACGCGAACCGGCCGCAGAACCGGGAGACTCGGGGGAGGAGCACGGATGGAGCGCGGAGCCCGCGCCTTCTGGATCCGGTCGCCCGGTAAGGGGGAGATCCGCGATCTCGTCCTGCCGGAGCCGGGTCCCGGCGAGGTGCTGGTCCGGACGCTCTACTCCGGGGTGAGCCGCGGAACCGAGTCGATCGTCTTCCGGGGCGCGGTCCCGCCCAGCCAGTACGCGATCATGCGGGCGCCGTTCCAGGACGGGGCGTTCCCCGGGCCGGTCAAGTACGGCTACCTGAACGTCGGCGTGGTCGAGCACGGCCCGGACGACCTCCTCGGCCGCACGGTGTTCTGCCTCTACCCGCACCAGACCCGCTACGTCGTCCCGGCGGGCTCGGTGATCGCCGTTCCCGACGAGGTGCCGCCCGGCCGGGCCGTCCTCGCCGGGACCGTCGAGACCGCCGTGAACGCGCTGTGGGACGCGGCTCCGCTGGTCGGCGACCGCATCGCCGTGGTCGGCGCCGGGATGGTGGGCTGCTCGGTCGCCGGCGTCCTGGCCGGGTTCCCCGGCTGCGAGATCCAGCTCGTCGACACCGACCCGTCCCGCGCCGAGGTCGCGCGGGCGCTCGGGGTCGCGTTCGCCTCCCCCGAGGAGGCCGAGGGCGGCTGCGACCTGGTCGTCCACGCCAGCGCCACCGAGGCGGGCCTCGCCCGGTCGCTGGAGCTGCTCGCGCCCGAGGGGGAGGTCATCGAGCTGAGCTGGTACGGCGACCGGCGGGTCGGCGTGCCGCTGGGGGAGTTCTTCCACTCGCGGCGCCTCACCATCCGCGGCAGCCAGGTCGGCGCCGTGCCGCCGGCGCGCCGGGCGCGGCGCACCCTCGCCGAGCGGACGGCGCTGGCGCTGCGCCTGCTCGCGAACCCCGCGTTCGACGCGCTGATCACCGGCGAGAGCCCCTTCGCGGACCTGCCGGACGTCATGCCGCGTCTCGCGAACGGTGAACTTCCCGCCCTCTGCCACCGAATCACCTACTGATCCCCGCGCCGGGAGAACCCACAGTGACCGCGCAACCCGACCACCTGGAGGAGAAGCTTGTTCAGCATCACCGTCCGTGACCACGTGATGATCGCCCACAGTTTCCGCGGCGAGGTCTTCGGCCCCGCGCAGCGGCTGCACGGCGCGACGTACGTGGTGGACGCGACGTTCCGCCGGACCGAGCTGGACCCCGACGGCATCGTCGTGGACATCGGGCGCGCCACCGCCGTGCTGGGCGAGGTCCTGGGCGGGCTGAACTACCGCAACCTGGACGACGAGCCCGACTTCGCCGGAGTCAACACCTCGACCGAGTTCCTCGCCAAGGTCATCGCCGACCGGCTCGCCGACCGCGTCCACGCGGGCGACCTCGGCGAGAACGCGAGGGGCCTGTCCGGAATCACGGTGACGCTGCACGAGTCGCACGTCGCCTGGGCGAGCTACGAGCGTGCGCTATGAGCGGGTACGAGATCTGCTTCGTCGTCCCCGGCGACATCGACGACGCCGAGGTGCCGAGCGGCGGCAACCGCTACGACCGGCGGCTGTGCGACGCGCTGAGGGCGTCGGGACGCATCGTCCGCGAGATGGCCGTGCCGGGGTCGTGGCCGCGGCCCGACCGGACCGCGCGGACCGGGCTGGCCCGGTCGCTCGCCGAGCTGCCGGACGGGGCCGTCGTCCTGATGGACGGCCTGGTCGCGTGCGGCGTCCCCGAGATCGTCGTTCCGGAGGCGCGCCGGTTGAGGCTCGCGGTCCTGGTCCACCTGCCGCTCGCGGACGAACCCGGACAGGCCGACCTCAACGCGGGGGAGCGCCGGGTGCTGGAGGCCGCGGGGGCGGTGGTGGCGACGAGCCCGTGGGCCAGGCAGCACCTCATCGCCCACCACGGCCTTGAGGAGTCCCGCGTCCACGCCGTCCCTCCCGGGACCGATCCCGCGTCGCTCGCGTCCGGCACCGACGGGGTGTCCCACCTGCTGTCGGTGGCCTCGGTGACGCCGCGCAAGGGCCACGACGTCCTCATCGAGGCCCTGGCGACGATCACGGACCTGCCCTGGCGGTGCGAGATCGTCGGGCCGCTGCGCCGCGACCCCGAGTACGTGACGCGGCTGCACCGCATGATCGCCGAGCATCGGCTCGGCGACCGCGTGCACCTGGAGGGGCCGCTCACCGGCAAGCAGCTCGACGACGCCTACGACGTCGCCGACCTGGTCGTCCTCGCCTCCCGCGCCGAGACCTACGGGATGGTGGTGGCCGAGGCGCTCGCGCGCGGCGTCCCGGTCATCGCGACGGCGGTGGACGCCGTCCCCGACACGCTCGGCTGGGACCCGACGGGCGCCGTCCCGGGCCTGCTGGTGCCGCCCGACGACCCCGGCGCGCTCGCCGCGGCGCTGCGCCGGTGGCTCGTAATGCCCGACCTGCGGGGCCGCCTGCGCGCGGCGGCCCGGCTGCGCCGCGGCACGCTGCCCGGGTGGGAGGACGCCGCCCGCGGCATGGCCGTCGTCCTGACCCGGCTGCGCAGGGAGGCGCGTTGAGTTTCGATCCGTCCTGGCTGGCGCTGCGGGAAGGCGCCGACGCCGCCGCCCGCGCCTCGGAGCTGCTGGACCCGCTGCGCGCGGCGCTCCCGCCCGACGAACCGCTGGTCATCTGGGACCTCGGCTGCGGCACCGGCGCCCTCGGCCGCTGGCTGTCGGGGCGGCTGCGCGGCCCGCAGCACTGGATCCTGCACGACCGCGATCCCGCGCTCCTCGACCTCGCCCGCGACAACGCCTACGTCACCG
>DATCLF010000108.1:0-1676 GCA_036564055.1 Spirillospora sp. | reverse complement strand
GGCGGGCGCGGGACGCCTCCTCCGCCCGGACGGACGGCGTCCCGCGCCCCGCCGCTCACTTTCTGCTCGATCAAGGTCCTGGGCTACACTCGGGCGCGGCGAAGGGGAGTAGTCCTGTAACACCGCTGGTCGACACGCTGGACGTCCTGGGCGTCCCGGCCACCGGGCCCGCCGCGCGCGTGCGGCGGGCGGGCGAGACCTTCGGCCACGGCAAGACGCGGCCCGCGCGACCGTGCGGGCTGTTCCGTTCTGCCGGGCCGAGTGGTCCCCCCACGCCCGCCGGGTGTTGGTGAAACGCGAGGCCCGGCACCGGCAAGGGCTTCGCTCATGACACTGGATCCTCTGGCGTTCCTCACCGCCTTCGGCCTGATCTTCCTCGCCGAGCTCCCCGACAAGACGATGTTCGCCTCACTGGCGATGGGGACGCGGATGCGTCCGCTGTACGTGTGGTTCGGCACGTCGACCGCGTTCGTCGTGCACGTCGCGATCGCGGTGGGCGCCGGCAGCCTGCTCGGCCTGCTGCCGGGCACGGCGGTGAAGCTGGTGTCGGCCGCCCTGTTCGCCTTCGGCGCGTTCCTGCTGATCCGCGGCGGCGACGGGGACGAGGCCGAGGAGCCGACGCGCGCGACCACCCGGTTCTGGCCGTCCTACGCCACCGCGTTCACGGCCGTGTTCGTCAGCGAGTGGGGCGACCTGACCCAGATCACCACGGCCAACCTCGCCGCGACCGACGGCTGGCTTCCGACCGCGGTCGGTTCGGCCGCCGCGCTGATGTCGGTGTCGGCCCTGGCCCTCCTGGCGGGCCGGTTCATCGCCACCAAGGTTCCGCTGAAGGTCGTGCAGCGCATCGGCGGTCTCTGCATGGCCGGCCTGGCCGTGTGGACGCTCGTCGAGGCGTTCACCGGCTGAGGCCCGCCCCTTCGCCTGTGGCCCGTTCATCCGCCTGTGGCCCGTTCGGCGGTAGGTGCCGAGGACGGTCACGCCCGGTGCCGGCCCCTGCCGGCGGCGCGGTGGACGAGTTCGGCGCGCAGATGGTCGCGGCGACCTTCGAGGCGCGCGCTGAACCGCACGTCGCCGGTGTCGGGCTGGCGCAGCCGGGTGATCCTTTCGGGAAGGGCGGCGATGTCGGCGGCGCATCGTCCGCGGAGGTCCGCGAGCGGCTCCGCGTCGGTGGTGCGGCTTCCCGCTCTCATGACGGGGACGAGCAGCGCGTGTGAACCGTCGCCGGGAGGCGGCTCGTCCCGCAGGGCGACGAGATCACCGCGAGGCCCGCGGTGAACCTGCTTGGCGCAGGGAGCGGTCGCCTTGCCCGCCGACAGCTTCATCACCGGGCGGTTCCCGTACTGGACGAGCTTGTACGCGCTGTCGAGGTACGGCGCGTCGGCCGACACGCCCATCTTCGTCCCGACCCCGTACACGTCGATCGGTGCTCCGGCACTGCGCAGTTCGGCGATGCGGTGCTCGTCCAGGCCGCCGCTCGCGACGATCCGCGCCCGCTGCATGCCCGCGTCGTCCAGGATGCGGCGCGTCCGGACGGCGAGGGCGCCCAGATCCCCGGAGTCGAGGCGGACACCGCTCGGCGACGGCAGGCCCGCGCGCCGGATCGCGTGGACGGCGGCGTCGACTCCGCCGAGGGTGTCGGAGGTGTCGACCAGCAGCGTGGTCCGGTCGGGGAA
>DATCLF010000107.1:0-15494 GCA_036564055.1 Spirillospora sp. | reverse complement strand
CGTGGAGATGGCCAGGTCGGAGGGGTCGGCCTCGGTCTCGATCCAGGGGCCGAGGGGGCAGAACGTGTCGAAGCCCTTGGCGCGCGTCCACTGCCCGTCCCTGGCCTGCAGGTCGCGGGCGGTGACGTCGTTGGCGCACGTGTAGCCGAGGATCACCTCGGGGACGCGGGACGCCGGGACCTCGCGGCACATCCGGCCGATGACGACGGCCAGCTCTCCCTCGTAGTCGACCCGCTCGGTGAGCTTGCGCGGGTAGCTGATCGCCTCTCCGGGACCGATCACGGCCGTGGACGGCTTGGAGAACACGACGGGCTCCGCCGGCGGTTCGTCCCCGCCCATCTCCTTCACGTGACCGGCGTAGTTCTTGCCGATCGCGATGACCTTGCTGGGGAGGATGGGCGCGAGCAGCCGGACGTCGTCGAGCGGGAACCGCTGCCCGGTGAACGTGAGTTCACCGAAGGGGTGGGCCGCGATGGCGGCGATGGTGTTCTCCTCCACCACGCCGAACGCCATGCCGTCATCGGTGGAGAACCTGGCGATACGCATGGTCAGAAGCCTAGTGCGTCGGCCAGAGACCCGGTGCCGCCGGTCAGGGGCCCGGTGCGCCGGTCAGAACCCGCACTGCTTGCCGTTGAACCAGCAGTACTTCGGGGTGACCGCGGAGCCCGACGCTCCGAACTGGACGTCCCAGGTGGCCCCGGGCTGGATCGCGGGGGCGTTGGGCAGGTTCTCCAGCTCGACCGTCTGGCCGCCCCGGACGAGCCTTGCGCCCCAGACGTTCTTCACGGTGGCGCCGGGCGTCTGGAACGCCAGCTTCCAGGTCGAGATCGGCTGACTGCCCTGGTTGGTGAGGACGAAACGGCCCTCGAAGTACCCGTGCTCCTGCTGGACGAGCTGGTAGGTGATGCCGTTGCCCTGCACGACGGGCCCGATCGGAGCGGCCGGCGGGGGCGCGGGCTGGGCCGGGCCCTGGCCGGGAGGCTGGGCCGGGGGCGCACCGGACGGTCCGCCGGAGGGCGAGGCACCGGGCGCTCCGCTCGGCGACGCGCCGCCGCCGGCGGGCGGGGCCGAGCCGCCGCCCTCGGTCGCGGGCGGGCTCTGCGGAGCGGACGCGCCCGGAGACGCGCTCGAGGCCGCCTTGTTCCCGCCGTCGTCCTCGGACTCCGGCCCTCCGGTCCGCCTGAGCGCACCGATCACGGCGACGACGAGGACCACGACCACCACGGCCGCCACGCCGGCCATCAGCATCGGACGCTTCGACCGGGCCGCTCCCGGTCCCTGCGGAGGCGCGCCTCCGGACGGGGACGCCGCGGGCGGAGCCGTCGGCCCGCCGCCCATCGCGTACTGGTGGGCCTCATAAGGGGGCGCTTCGGGCCGGGGCGCCTCCTGCTGAGGGGGTCCCTGCTGGAAGGACGCGTGCTCGGCGGGCCCCTGCGGAGACCCTTCCTGGAAGGGCGTCGAAGCCTGTGGCGGCGCCCCTTGGGCGGCGGGACCGTAGACGGGGATGTCGCGCGGAGGCGCGCCGTGTGCGGCGGCACCGGACACGGCGCCTGCCGCGCCGTCGGGGGTGGTCGCCTCGGCGTCCGAGGCGGTCGCCTCGGCGTCGGCCGCGAACTGCTCCGTCCACGGCGTCTGCTCGGACGCGGCCGCCGGCGCGGAGGACGGACCGGGCGCGGGTTGGGCGAAGGCCGCCTGCTCCCGTGGCGCTTGCGCCGGAGCGGACGCGGGCGTGCCGGTGTCCTGTGCCGTCTCCTCGGCCGCCTGGGCGTCTCCGGCGTCCTTCGTCCGCTCGCCGGCGGGGGCGGGCGTCTCGAACACCGCATCCTCGGGCGCGGGGGGCCGAGGGAACGGAACGGGAATGTCGGCGGCGGTGGCGAAGGGGTCACCGGGGCCGTCGGTGACGGTGGGCGGCGGTCCGGGAAGCGCGGAGGGGCCCGTGTCCGCCGGTTCGGGAAGAACCGACGGGCCGGTGTCCGCCGGTTCAGGAAGAACGGACGGACCGGTGTCCGCCGGCTCGGGAAGAACCGACGGACCGGTGTCCGCCGGTTCAGGAAGAACCGACGGACCGGTGTCCGCCGGCTCGGGAAGAACCGAGGGGCCCGTGTCCGCCGGCGCGGAGCCCGGCGGGTCCTGGAAGCCCAGCTCCGGGTCCCCGACCGGGGGCGGCCCCTGGAAGTTCAGCTCAAGGTCGCCCTCGGAGTCGTCACCGGGAGTGCCCTGAGCCTTTGGCTCGTTCTCGGCATCGCCGACGGGGACCTCACCGAACGGAACCGCAGCGTCATCGTGGGCGACGTCGTCCTGACCGTCGTCCTGCAGCGTGTCCTCGATGCCGGAGAGGGGGCCCACGGGCGGGTCGGCCACGGTCGCCTCGGCCTCCGGCGCTGCCTGGGAATCCTTCCCCTTGCCCGGAGCACGGAACTCGGCGGTCGTCTTGTGGTCCGGGGGAACGTACCCGGAGTCCTCGCCGGTCACCTCGTCACCCTCCACAGCCGTCGTCGCTCATGGAGTCCGACGATGAGCACGGCATCCTGGTTCACTCCGGGATCACGAGGGGCGAACACGCCGCGGCCCGGGTCAGCCCGCACTGACCGGTTCGAGACCGCGGCGCGCCGCCTGACGCATCTGCCGGTTGAGCGTGTCGGTGACGAGCTCGATGGCGTCCGGAGTGGTGGCGTCCCGGGCACCGCTGAGCCAGCGGGCCGCCTCGGCCAGCAGGTCGTCGGCCGTGTCGTCGGCATCCTCCGCGTCGGCCATCCGCCCGAGGACGGAGACGAGCCGGAGCGCGGCGTCGGCGCGACCGGCCCCCGCGGCACGGCGGTACCAGTTCGCGGCCTGTTCCAGATCGCTCTCACGCTCGTACATCTCGCCCAGGCCGAAGGCCACGTCCGCGTACGTGCCGCCCGCCGGGCGCCCAAGGTCCTCGGGGCTCCAGAGTCGGACAGGCATGCGATCACTCCGGCGGGTCGGTTCGTTGAGAGACGGCACGCGAAAAGCCCACACGTGCCGTGCGAACTCATACTGGACGCTGACCCCGAAATTCGCTACCGCTTTCGCCAGGTTCGACGAAGTTTCTGCGTGACCGTACGGCCACGGTCGGAAAGACCCTCGTTCACGTGAACGGGGCGACCCTCGTCACGGCGTCGGCCTCGCCGCGGTGTCAGCCCTCGCCGTAGCGGACGAGCCGGTCCTCGAACCCGTCGTGTCCGTCGGCGAAGGAGCGGAGCCGAACGGGCGGGCTCCCGGACGGGCCGGCCTCCAGGAGCGCGGGGACGGCACGAGGATCGGGCAGCACCCCGCCGCCGAGGGCGACGGGATCGCGCAGGATCGTCCGGACTCCCGGCTCACCGGAGACGTACTCGCCGAGAACGAACCCCTCGGACTCGTTCCAGACGAGGGCCCGGAGGCCGAGAACGAAAGTGGCGTCCCGGGGATGGCACGGATCGAGCCAGACCTTCGAGATCGGCACCCCGTGCGCCTGAAGCGCGTCACCGACGCGGGTGATGTAGCCGCGGGTCGCTTCGACGAAGGGGTCCGGGTGAGGCAGGGGGCGGATGCGGCCGGTCACTGGATCATCCCTCTCTCTTCCGTCTCCTAGAGAGTATGAGGGAAAAGATCCGTTATGTCCCGTTTCCGGCCGAAGAATTTCTCCTCAGGGCAGCACAAAATCCCCCGTTCGCCACACGCCTCCCTTCCGTACCCCTGTTACCGGGCGGCGCGGCCGCGCGGCGCCGGCCGCGGGGGCGTCAGCGCCCCCGCGCACCCGTCCCGTGCGCCACGGGTCCGTTCATGCGCCACCGCAGGCTCCGATCAGTGCGCCACCGCGGCGGCGGCCTCGTGACGCCGGAGACGACGAGGACGGTGACGAGGCGTCGTCGCCGAGACCAGCCGGGGGACGAGCGCGACGGCGGCCCCGACCGCCGAGCAGGTCACCGCCAGCCGCGCCGGCATGCCCGCGCGCCGTCCCAGCTCGGCCGCGATCACCAGGACGGCGATCCCGGCGACGACGGCCTGGACGCTTCCGGGCCAGGGGTCCCGTGGTCCACGGGACTCGGGGACCGGAGTGAGCACCACGAGCGCGTTCGCACGCTCGCTGGGCTGCTCGTCCCACACGCCCGGCGCGCAGGACGCCGACTCTGTCCGACTCTCTTCCACCTCGAACCCTCCTTAGGTCAGGCGGCCCGCCCCGCGGCGACCGGAGTTCACGTTGCGTGGGAGTCCGAGCGCGACTCGCCCGCCGGCACGACCACGTTGACCAGCAGCGCGCGACGGCCGATCGGAGGCGTCGGCCTGGCCATCCGGCTGCGGAACGTGAGGTCCCTCGTGCGCACCCCCACGAAGACGACGAAGAGCGACAGGGCGAAGAAGACCGTCAGCGGACCGAGGACCCACAGGGCGACCGTCGCGGACATGGTTGTACCCTCCTCCGGCTGATTCGGGATATCTCTTACATCAGCAAGTTCCCACTGCTAGCCTTGTCCGAGTTCTCGACTGTTTGACTTGTACCAACAAGTCTTCCACCCAAGGTGTTACCCTTTTTCGAGATTGCAAACACGTTGGGCGGGAACTAGTTGTTCAGATCACGTAGTCCGGTTCGACGCACATCCCACGTCCGGGCGGGACGCACGGGCGCGGGCAGGCCGGGAAAGGAGCGGATCCATGGCCCGATCGACGCCTCTCCGCTGGCGCGACATCGCCACTGACCTGCTCCGACGCATCGAGTCCGGAGACCTGGCCCCCGCGGCCGGCTCGACCGGCCGGCGCCGGCTGCCGCCCGAGAAGGAGCTGGAGGCGCACTACAGGGCGTCCCGCAACACCGTCCGG
This sequence comes from Spirillospora sp., assembly GCA_036564055.1. Lineage (GTDB taxonomy): Bacteria > Actinomycetota > Actinomycetes > Streptosporangiales > Streptosporangiaceae > Spirillospora. The sequence goes on along the minus strand of DATCLF010000107.1, from coordinate 10,673 downwards.
GACGCCCTGTCGTGGCTGCAGCAGCAGGGCTACGTCAAGTCGGAGCAGGGCAAGGGCACCTTCGTCGTGAGCCGGCCCGACATCGTCCACGTCACGCTGTCGGCGGTGGAGCTGGGGCTGGCGCCGGGCAGCAACTCGGACGAGTGGTACAACCGGGACGCCTTCATCCCCTCGAACCGCGACGTGACCGTGTCACCGGTGAAGGTGGAGGTCCAGGAGGGCACCAAGGTCATCGCCCGGTACCTCCAGACGGACCCCGGGGCGGAGTTCATCTCCCGCCATCAGGAGCTCTTCCTCGACGGCCGTCCCTGGGCGCTGCAGACGTCCTTCTACCCCCTCAGCTTCGCCACCAGCGGCGCCTCCCGGCTGCTGTCCCCGCGCGACATCCCCGAGGGCGCGGTCGCCTATCTCGGAGAGGCGCTCGGCTACAGCGAGGTCGGCTTCCACGACGAGATCAGAGCCCGGGTGCCGGACGACAACGAGAAGCGGTTCTTCAACCTCGGCGACTCCGCGGCGGACGTCGTGTTCGAGACCGTCCGAACCGCCTACTCCCCCGACGGCAAGGCGTTCCGGCTCACCGTGACGGTCTGGCCGGCCGACCGCACGCGGCTGCACTACAACAACGGAAAGGTCCCCGACGACGTCCTCCGGGCGCCCGGCGTCGGGCCGTCGGAGAACGCTTCGCGCGAATCCCCGCCGGACGACGGGTCCGGAAGCGGATAGACCGCCGCCGTCGGTCCGCGGCGGCGTACTCGCACCCCATCGATCAGGCCCCCCTTCCCGACCGGCTGGGAGTCCGAGGCACTCCCAGGTGTTCTCTCGGCCGGGAGGCGGGGCCCGGCCTTTCTCCGGAGTCAGGAGCACGTGGACACAGAAACAGGGGCCCGCCGACGGAGCCGGGCCGCCCGCACCTACCGCATCCGCATCGCCCGCCCGGACGAACTGGACACCGTCCTCGGGCTCATCGACCACGCGGCCGAATGGCTGCGGACCGAGAAGAACACGACCCAGTGGGCCCGGCCCTGGCCGAACCCGGACGAGCGCCGCAAGCGCGTCCACGAGGCTCTGCTGAACCGGGAGACGTGGCTGCTGTTCGACGAGGATCGCGCGATCGGGACCGTCAGCATCCGGCTGATCGGCCACGAGGAGCTCTGGACGCCCGAGGAGCGCGAGATCGAGGCCGTCTACCTTCACCGCCTCGTGATCCACCGGGACTACGCCGGCATCGGCCTGGGAGCCGAGCTGATCGACTGGGCGGGACGCAAGGGGGCCTCCCAGCAGCGGAAGGCCGAGCTGATCCGGATCGACGTCTGGACGGACAATACCGAACTCCACGACTACTACCGGCGCCAGGGTTTCAGGGACGTCGCCGTCCGCACGACCAGCGACGGCACGCCGTCGGGCGCCCTGTTCGACAGGCCGCTGGACACGGTCCGGGACACGGCTCGCATCGTCGAGGAGACCGAGCCCGTCGCCGAACTCGCCGGGCGCGGCTGACGACCTCGTCGGGAGCGAGGGGCCGACGGCGGTGCGGAACCGACACCGCGCCCCGTCGAGCCCCCCGATGAGGGTCAGACGAAGCGCACGAGCATGAGCTCGCTGTCGGGTGTCTCGCGCCAGTAGACGGCGCCGGGTTCGCGCGACATGCCCTCGACCTCGGCGGCGATGATCAGGGCGCGGTTGATGCAGTCGGTCTTGTTGTAACCGGTCAGCTCCTGGAGGCGCTGGAGGGCCTGGACGGCCTTGCCGGTGAGGTTGATCGTCACGCGCTCGTTCTGCGGCATCGGCTCGGTGCGGGGCTGGTCGCCGGTGTTCCCGCGTCCGCCCGAGGTGCCGGAGGCTGCTCGAGAGTCGGTCATGAGCGCGTTCTCCAATCGGAAGCGGAGGCCGATCCGGCGCGGTACGCCGGGGCCGCCGCCGGTGAGGCGAGAATACAGCCTTCCGTCAGCAAACCCATGCCCCTCGTTCAAGGTGCACGGTTGTGGTTCCCCCGCGTCGCCGCCGAAAAACCTCCTCAAACTGGACTTAGCTTGATTGTCGCCTTCAGGTTAGCTGTCAGTCACGTGCTTTCGTACATCAAATGTATGGTCTTCGTATGACCGAGAGGGTAGTCTCAGAGTCAGGGAGGAGTGGGGATCCGGCGAACGCCGGGAAGGTGGGCGTACACTGCGCCACACCCTTCCCGGGGGAAGGACTACTCGTGAGCACCGACCGTTCCGCGGCGCGGCTGTGGAGGCAGGCGACCTCCCACGGCGGCACCGGCCTGCTGAACGCGAAGGTCACGACCCCCGTGACGCTCCTGGCCGTGCTTCTCGGCTACGCGCTCGACGGCTCGCCCGGCGCGATGATCGTCGGCGGGCTGACGTTCCTGTCGCTCCCCGCGGTGACGATGACGAACGCGGTCGTCCAGTACCTGCGGGCGGGGACGCTGCAGGGGCCGCCGCAGGGAACGCCGCACGGACCGCTTCAGGAGACTCCCCAGGAGACGCTGCAGGAGACGAGCCGCAGCCCCACTCCCCTGCCCGTTCGATCCGTCACGCCGCTCACGGGGCTCCCCCGGCCGGCGACCGGGAGCCTTCTGGACCAGATCTTCGACGAGACGACGTTCTGGGGAGCGCTGGCGCCGGACGAGCGGCGGGAGCTCCTCGCGCTGGCACGCCCGCACGTGTACGCCAAGGGCGACGTGCTGTTCCGTGAGGGCGAGGTCGCGACCGAGGTCGTCGTGATCCTGTCGGGATGGGCGCGGGTGTCGGTCGAGGACGGCCATGAGCGGCGCACCCTCGCGTTCCGCGGCGCGGGCGAACTCGTCGGCGAGCGGGCGGCGCTGATCGTCAGGGACCGCTCCGCCACCGTCACCGCCGAGGAGGACGTCGAGGCGCTGCGCATCGCCGCACGCGACTTCGAGGAGTTCCTGGACGGCAACCCGCGCGTGCGGGCCGTCCTGGAACGTCAGGTTTACCGGCGGCAGGTCGAGCGGCCCGCCCCGAGCACCCTGCCCGCGTGGTCGGGCGGCAACTGCACGGTCCTCGTCACCGACATCACCGGGTTCAGCTCCCCGGCGCGCACCGACGACGACCGGCGGTACGTGCTGGACGCCATGTACCGGCTGCTGGAGGAGTCGTTCAGCGCGTCCGGCCTCGACCTCGCCGGCTTCTACCAGGAGGACCGCGGGGACGGCGCCCTCATCGTCGTCCCGCCGACGACGCCGACCGAGGCCGTCGTCGACCCGATGCTCGCCCACCTCGCCGCGGAGCTGCGCCGCTACAACCGCCGCGCGGCCGAGGCCACCCGCATGCAGCTGCGTGCCGCGCTGCACGTGGGCCCCGTCCAATGCGGCCCGAAGGGCGTCTCCGGCATCTCGATCATCAAGACGCGCCGGATGGTGGACGCTCCCGCGGTGAAGAAGCGGGTCGCCGAGACGGGCGCCGACCTGGCGTTCGTCACCTCCGACTTCGTCTTCGACACCGTGATCACCTCCGCCCCCGGGTTCGTCGACCCCAGCCGCTACTCGCGGGTGCGGGTCCGGCTCAAGGAGACGTCGATGTCGGCGTGGCTGACGCTGGAGGGCGGCCAGTCCCAGCTCAGGGCCGTCTGACCGGGATCAGGAGACGACGAGGTCCTGGTAGTCGGGGTGCCTGTCGATCCAGCCCTTGATGAACGGGCACAGCGGGACGACGGACAGGTTCTTGGCACGGAGGTCGTCCAGCACGCCGCGGGCCAGCGAACCGCCCACGCCCTTCCCCTCGAACGCGGGAGCGACCTCGGTGTGCACGAGGACGACCTCGCTCCCGCGCCTTTCGTAGACGACGAAACCGGCGAGGTCGCCGTCGACCTTGATCTCGTAGCGGTTCTCTGCGGCGTTGTCGCTGATCTCTGTGCTCATGCCCGGACAATGCCCCCGGGCCCGGATTGATTCCCTGAAGGCCGTTCTCTGGGATGTGACGTCAGGCGGCGTCGTAGCCGGCGCGGAGCAGGCAGTAGGTGACGGCCTGCTCCAGGGCCTCCCAGGACGCCGCGATGACGTTCTCCTCGACGCCGACCGTGCCCCACTCGCGTTCGCCGTCGCTGGACTCGACGAGGACCCGCGTCCGGGCGCCGGTGCCGTGCGAGCCTTCCAGGATGCGGACCTTGTAGTCGACGAGCTGCAGCCGCGCCAGCTCCGGGTAGAGGCGTTCGAGCGCGATCCGCAGCGCGTTGTCGAGGGCGTTGACCGGGCCGTTGCCCTCGCCCGTCGCGATGATCCGCTCGCCCTTGGCGTGCAGCTTGACGGTCGCCTCGCTGACCATGGACCCGTCGGGGCGGCGCTCCACGATCGCCCGCCACGACTCGACCTCGAAGTGCCGCTGCCGGACGCCGGTCAGCTCCTCGCGCAGCAGCAGCTCGAACGACGCGTCCGCCGCCTCGAAGGTGTAGCCGGTGTTCTCCAGCTCCTTGACCTTGTCCACGACGGCCTTGGCCTTGTCGCCGGACAGGTCGTAGCCGAGCTCGCGGCCCTTCATCTCGACCGAGGCCCGCCCGGCCATGCTGGACACGAGCATCCGCATGTCGTTGCCGACGGCGGCCGGGTCGATGTGCTGGTACAGGTCCGGGTCGACCTTGACGGCGGAGGCGTGCAGGCCCGCCTTGTGGGCGAACGCCGACAGCCCCACGTACGGCTGCTGCGAGCTCGGCGCGACGTTGGTGACCTCCGAGACGGCGTGCGCGATGCGCGTCATCTCGCCGAGCTGGGCGTCGCTGACCAGCCTCATCCCCCGCTTGAGCTGCAGGTTGCCGATGACGGTGAACAGGTTGGCGTTGCCGCTGCGCTCCCCGTACCCGTTCGCGCAGCCCTGCACGTGGGTGGCGCCGGCCTTGACGGCGGCGAGGGAGTTCGCGACCGCGCAGCCCGAGTCGTCGTGGCAGTGGATGCCGACCCTGACGCCGGCGGAGACGACCTCGTGGACGATCTCGGCCAGCTCGTCGGGCAGCATGCCGCCGTTGGTGTCGCAGAGCGCGACGACGTCCGCGCCGGCCTCGGCGGCGGTGAGGACGGCCTCCATCGCGTAGGCGCGGTTGGCCTTGTAGCCGTCGAAGAAGTGCTCGGCGTCGAGGAACACCCGCCGGCCCTCCGCACGCAGGTGGGAGACCGTGTCGCGGATCATCGCGAGGTTCTCCTCCAGCGTCGTGCGGAGGGCCAGTTCGACGTGCCTGTCGTGACTCTTGGCGACGAGGGTCACGACGGACGCGCCGGAGTCGCGCAGCGCGGCCACCTGCGGGTCGTCGGCGGCCTTCGTGCCGGCCCGGCGGGTCGCGCCGAACGCGGTGAGCTGCGCGTGCTTCAGGTCCAGCTCGGTCCGAGCGCGCCTGAAGAACTCGGTGTCCCTGGGGTTGGCCCCGGGCCAGCCTCCCTCGATGAAGCCGACGCCGAGGTCGTCGAGGTGCCGTGCGATGGTGAGCTTGTCGGCCACGGAGAGGTTGAGCCCCTCCTGCTGGGCGCCATCGCGCAGGGTGGTGTCGTAGACGTGGAACGCGTCGCCTTGCATAGTCGGAAAACCCCCAAGGGAGATCAGCGCCAGAGCACAAAAAAGACCTCTCACGGACGTGAGAGGTCTGCGCGCCGGCGTCGTCCCGTCAGCTGCTGCCGGCGCGCCGGCCGATAATCACGAGGCTGCGGCGCATGGTGCCGACCAGTTTGCCACACGGGACGCGATGTTCGCGCCTTCCGTCCACATGGTGAGACGGCGCAGCCCCGGCGCACAGGGCGCCGGGGCTGCGCAAACGCGGAACTCAGACGATTTTGTGGACCCAGCCGTAGGGGTCGGGGCGGGTGCCGTACTGGATGCCGACGAGTTCCTGACGCAGCCGCATGGACACCTCGCCGGGCTCGCCGCCGCCGATCGTCCACTCGCGGTCGACGCCCTTGACCCGGCCGACCGGGCTGATGATCGCGGCGGTCCCGCAGCCGAACACCTCGGTGATCTCGCCGGACTCGCAGCCGGCCTGCCACTCGTCGATGCTGATCTTGCCTTCCTCGGCGGGGATGCCGAGGTCGGGGGCCAGCTTGAGCAGGGAGTCGCGGGTGACGCCGGCGAGGAGCGTGCCGGTGAGCGCGGGGGTGAGCAGGCGCGCCTCGGAGCCCGACCCGTAGACGAACATGAGGTTCATCGAGCCGACCTCCTCGACCCAGCGGTGCTCCACCGCGTCGAGCCACACGACCTGGTCGCACCCGTTCTCGACCGCCTCGGCCTGGCCGGCGAAGGAGGCCGCGTAGTTGCCGCCGAACTTGGCCTCGCCGGTGCCGCCGGGCGCCGCGCGGGTGTAGTTCTGCGACAGCCACACCGAGACGGGCTTGACCCCGCGCGGGTAGTACAGCCCGGACGGGGAGGCGATGACCACGAACAGGAACTCGCTCGCCGGGCTGTTGACCCCGAGCCCACGGGTCGTCGCGAACATGAAGGGCCGCAGGTAGAGGCTGTGGCCCTCGGCGTCGGGCACCCAGTCCTTGTCGGTGCGGACGAGGAGCTCGATCGCGTCCACGAAGAGCTGCTCGGGGATCTTCGGCATCGCCATCCGCTCGGCCGAGCGGTTCATCCGGGCCGCGTTCATGTACGGCCTGAAGGTGACGATCGAGCCGTCCGGCTGCTTGTAGGCCTTGAGTCCCTCGAAGAGCTCCTGCGCGTAGTGGAACACCTGGCTCGCGGGATCCAGCGGGAGGGGCCCGTAGGGTTCGAGCCGCGCGTCGTACCACCCCCGATCCGCCGAGTACCGGATCGTGACCATGTGGTCGGTGAAGTGCTGCCCGAAGCCGGGATCGGCCAGGACGCGCTCGCGCTCGGCGGCCGTGGCGGGCCGCTCGTTGCGGGTGATCTCGAAGTCCAGGGTGGTGCTCATCGCGGTTCGTCCTCTCGCGGATCGCCGGGGCGGCCCCTTCGCCGCTTCGGCTTCCTTAGTCCCATTGTCGTCCTTCGTCCAGACCCACTCCTGACCGCACGGCGCGCACGACGAAACGGGCGCGCCGTGAGGGCGCGCCCGGAGTGCTGTGAATCAGGCCGGATGCGGTCAGGCCGGCGAGGCGCGCCCCTAGCCGGATACTCGCTTGGCGATCGCGTCGCCGATCTGCGCGGTGGATCGGGCGCCGAGACCGGCGCGCTCGGCGAGGTCGTCGGACACGGCCTGCTCGACGCGGCGGGCGGCCTCGCCGGCGCCGAGGTGGTCGAGCAGCATGGCGACGGACAGGATCGTCGCGGTGGGGTCGGCCTTGCCCTGGCCGGCGATGTCGGGGGCGCTGCCGTGCACCGGCTCGAACATCGACGGGGCGGTGCGGTCGGGGTTGACGTTGCCGGACGCGGCGAGGCCGATGCCGCCGGCGATCGCGGCGCCGATGTCGGTGATGATGTCGCCGAACAGGTTGTCGGTGACGATCACGTCGAACCGCTGCGGCTGGTTCACGAAGAACATCGTGGCCGCGTCGACGTGGCAGTAGTCGGTGCTGACCTGCGGGTACTCCTCGCCCACGCGCTTGAGGACGCGCTGGTAGAGGTCGCCCGCGTAGGTGAGGACGTTGTCCTTGTGGACGAGCGTCAGCTTCCGCCGCGGCCGGGACGCGGCCACCTCGAAGGCGTACCGGACGACGCGCTCGACCCCGTACGCGGTGTTGACGCTCTCCTGCGTGGCGACCTCGTGCGGGGTGTCCTTGCGCAGCACGCCTCCGACGCCGGTGTAGGGGCCCTCGGTGCCCTCCCGGACGACGACCATGTCGATGTCGTCGGGCTTCACCCCGGCGAGCGGCGTGGCGACGCCCGGGAACAGCTTCACCGGGCGCAGGTTGACGTAGTGGTCGAGCTCGAACCGGGCCCGCAGCAGCAGGCCGCGTTCCAGGACGCCGCTCGGCACGCTCGGGTCGCCGACGGCGCCGAGCAGGATGGCGTCGTGCTCGCGCAGCTCGTCCAGCACCGAGTCGGGCAGCGTCTCCCCCGTGCGGTGCCAGCGGGCGGCGCCGAGGTCGTAGGAGGTCTGCTCGAACGCGAGGCCGCTGGACGGGGCGGCGGCCTCGAGGACCTTCAGGCCTTCGGCGACCACCTCGGGGCCGATCCCGTCACCGGGGATCACGGCCAGACGGAAACTGCGGGAAGCCATGCGCGAACTCTACTGCAAACGTCTCACTGCCTGGTTCTTCATCTCGCATCCCGGGACGTGAGCCCGCAGTCGCCGCACATGCCGCCGCCCGGGACGCGGTAGTAGAGGCAGCAGCCGCGGCGGACGAACCCCTCCGGTCCGAGGCGTCCCGCCCCGGCCAGCGGTTCGCGGGCGAGCAGGTCGCGCACGATCTCGGCGCGCACGCCCGCGGGCGGGCCGACGCGGAGGCTTCCGGCGAGCGCGGACGCCGCGTTGCCCCACAGCAGGCCGTCGGCGAGCCCGGCGAAGGTCAGCACGGCCTTGCGCAGCGGTCTGAGCTGCCCGTCGACGACCGTGGGGAAGATGAGCCGGGCCGCCTGCGCGGCGTCGTCGGCGTGCCATCCGCGCGGTTCCGCGATCCCGAACGTGATCGGTTCGCCCGGACTCCACCGCCAGCGCAGCCCGGCCAGGTCGGGGACGGTTCCGCGTGCCGCCGCCGCGACGACCGGCGACCAGAGCCGGGACGCGAGTTCCTGGAAGAGGAGGGACGCGGCGACCCGCCGCTCGCCGGTTCCGAGCCGCCTGCCGTACTCGGTGGTCACGGCGAGGAGCCGCTCGGGGTCGGCGAGGATCGTCCACGCCCCGCCGGTGGTCGCGCCGGGCCCCGTGACGATCTCGAAGTAGGGACCGAGGCGGGCGACGTCGGCGAGCACCCCGGCGACGGTGCGCGGCTCGGCGCCGCGCGTCATGACGCCCGGCGCGCGGGCCGGACCCGGCCGGACCCGACCTCGCACGCCGCCTCATACGGCGGCTCGGACGCCGCTCTCCTGCGGGCCGGGGCGGTCAGGCCGGGAGGCTCCTGCCGCCGTTGTCGCGGCGGTCCAGGGCCTTTTGCAGGGCGCGTGTCGCCTCTTCCTCGGCGTCGTCGGCGGGGACGGCGTCCCAGGCGTCGTGGTTCTGGACGTTCTGCACGGTGAATTCCTGCATGGCGAGATCGCTCCGGTTGCTGGGCTGAGGTGAGAGGGCCGCTCCGGAGCCCGTGGTTCGCACGGTCCGGTGCGGGCATCGGGCTGACGGCCGGGCGCATTTCTCCGCAGCGGCGCCGGCCTGCCGATGATCAGGCCCCGCTGCGGCGGCGAAGGATGATCACAAAGCGCCGCATGGCTACCTGCGAGGTTACCCCGCACCCGCGCGAACTGTCCCGACCCGTGGCCAAGAATCTCAGATTCTGAGACGACGTCGGGTTGCGGACGCCGCGGGCGGGCGCAGGGGCGTCCTGCCCGTGCACCCGCCCGGCACGGCTCGCGGGGACCGTGTCTCAGGTGAACGCGTGTCAGCCTTCGAGGTCGACGCGGCGGCCCATGTCGGCGCCGACCTCGCGGACGATGGCCTCGAGGAGGTGCGGGCCGATCGCCGAGTCGACGGTCAGCGCGATCAGCGCCTTGCCGCCCTTGGCGTCCCGGCCGACCTGCATGCCGGCGATGTTGATCTGCGCGTCGCCGAGGATCCTGCCGACGGTGCCGACGATGCCGGGGCGGTCGACGTAGGAGAAGAACGCCATGTGCTCGGTCGGGACGAGCTCCATGTCGTAGCCGTTGATCTCGACGATCCGCTCGGCGTGCTTCGGGCCGGTGAGCGTGCCGGACACCGACACGACCGAGCCGTCGGCCATGGTGCCGCGCACCTGCACGACGTTGCGCCAGTCAGGGCTCTCCTCGGTGGTGGTGAGGGTGACCTCGACACCGCGGTCGCGGGCGAGGAGCGGCGCGTTGACGAACGTCACGGGCTCCTCGGTCACGTCGAGGAACACGCCCTTGAGCGCCGCGAGCTCCAGCACCTTGACGTCGTGCTCGGCGATCTCGCCGCGGACCACGACGTCGAGCCGGACCGGGACGCCGCCGGCGAGGGCGGTGAAGATGCGGCCGAGCTTCTCGGCGAGCGGCAGGCCGGGCTTGACCTCCTCGGCGACGGCGCCGCCCTGCACGTTCACCGCGTCCGGCACGAACTCCCCGGACAGCGCCAGCTTCACCGACCGGGCGACCTGCGTGCCGGCCTTCTCCTGCGCCTCGTGGGTGCTGGCGCCGAGGTGCGGGGTGACGACGACGTTCTCGTGGTGGAACAGCGGGCTGTCGGTGCACGGCTCGGTGCTGAACACGTCGATGCCGGCGCCGGCGACCCGGCCGTCCTTGAGGGCGACCTCCAGGGCCGCCTCGTCCACGATGCCGCCGCGGGCGGCGTTGATGATCCGCACGCTCGGCTTGACCTTCTGCAGCTCGCGCTCGCCGATGAGACCGAGGGTCTCGGGCGTCTTCGGCAGGTGGACGGTGATGAAGTCGCTTTCGCGCAGCAGCTCGTCCAGCGAGACGAGCCGCACGCCGAGCTGGGCGGCGCGGGCGGCCTGCACGTACGGGTCGTACGCGATGACGTTCATGTCGAACGCGGCGAGGCGCTGGGCGACCAGGACGCCGATGCGGCCGAGGCCGAGCACCCCGACGGTCTTGCCCTGCAGCTCGACGCCGGTGTACTTCGACCGCTTCCACTCGCCCGCCTTGAGCGACGCGTGCGCCTGGGGGATGTTC